>NZ_CADFEF010000008.1:0-238256 GCF_902833125.1 Burkholderia sp. BCC1640
CGTTGCGACGACTGGGGTTCAACTTCGTGTGCGCTGAGGTTCTACAACCTGCCCTCGTCCGCACCGCTTCCCTTCTCCTCCCGCGCCGCGTTTCCGTTAGCGCGAAAGAGGCGTGATTCTAAGCAGCTCCCGGCGATCGCGCAAGGGGTTTCTCGAAAAATATAAGGCCCCGCACGCTGCCGCGTGCGGGGCCTTATATAGAGGCAGCCGAAGCGTCAGACCACACGCGCCTGACGCGCCACTATCTCCATATAGTGATCGAGACCAGGCGTCACCTTGCCCTCTTCCTTCGCGGTATCGTCCCAGCGGCGCAGGCGCAGTGCGTCCTCCGCGAACGGGCGCCGCAGGAACGCCGCCGTTTCCTCTTCACTGAAGATGCCCCCCTGCAGCGCGAGGCTGCGCACCGAATCCGGCGACAGGCTCCCGAAGTAGCCGGCGTCCGTGCGGCACAGGCAACGCTTGGCGTCGACGTGCAACCGGATCGGCTCCAGCACCGCCTCGTTGAACAGCGGCCGCAGAAACGGCAGCACGTAATACTGATGCAGGTCGTCGATCCCCCGCGCGCTCGGCGTCTCGCCCTGCCGATTCAGCAGATGCCCCAGGTCGTGCAGGAAGGCGGCCGCAACCAATGCGTCGTCAGCGCCCGCCTCCTCCGCCAGCAACCCGCTCTGCAATGCATGCTCCAGCTGCGTGACCGGTTCGCCGCTATACGCGACGTGGCCGTGCTCGCGATACAGCCCGTGAATCTCTTCCACCGTCAGTGCCATCCGCTCACTCCCAAGGCAGCGAAAACGTCTTCAGGTTCGTGAAGCTCTTCATCGCTTCCTGAACGCCTTCCTTATAGCCGAGCCCCGAATCCTTGATCCCGCCGAACGGCGACAGCTCGATCCGGTATCCAGGCACTTCCCAGACATTCACCGTCCCGACGTTCAGCTCGTTCACGAACCGCACGACCGCAGCCGTACTGTCCGTACAGACACCCGACGACAGCCCGAATGCCGTGCCGTTGCTGATCCGGATCGCGTCGTCGATCGTGTCGAACGCGATGACGGGCGAGACGGGGCCGAAGGTCTCCTCGCGCACGATCGTCATCGACGGATCGACGTTGTCGAGCACGGTCGGCGAATAGAGCGCCCCGCGACGCACGTTGCCGGTCAGCAGGCGCGCCCCCTGTGCGACCGCCTCGCCGACCCGTGCCTCGAACAGTCGCGCCGCCGCGTCGTCGATCACCGTGCCCATTTCATTCGCGGCATCGAATGGATCGCCATATTTCCATGCGCGTGTCTTCTCGACGAGCAACTCGGTGAACGCCGGCGCGATCGAGCGCTGTACCAGGATCCGCTTGACGGCCGTGCAGCGCTGCCCCGAATTCCGATACGAGCCGAGCACCGCCAGCGACGCCGCACGCTCCAGATCGGCATCGTCGAGCACGATCAGCGGATCGTTGCCGCCGAGTTCCAGCACGATGCGCCGGTAGCCGGCGCGCGCGGCGATCGCCTTGCCGATCGACACACCACCCGTAAAGGTGATCAGCGATGCGTGCGGATGCGTGACGAGTTCATCCGCGATTTCGCGCGGGTCGCCGGTCAGTACCTGCAGCATCGGCTCGGGCAAGCCGGCCTCGTAGAGCAGGTCCGCCAGATAGAACGCCGACAACGGCACCTTCTCCGACGGCTTTACGATCACGCGGTTGTTGGTCGCGATCGCCGGCGCGATCTTGTGTGCGACCTGATTCATCGGATGATTGAACGGCGTGATCGCGACGATCACGCCGTCGAGCGGCTGCCGCTGCGAAAACACGCGGCGCGCCTTGCCGTGGGGCGTCAGGTCGCACGAGAAGCTCTGCGCGTCGTCGCGCAGCGACTCGACCGACGCGAACTTCAGCACGTCGGAAACGCGGCCGATCTCGTAGCGCGAATCCCGTTTCGACAATCCCGATTCGAGCGTGATCAGGTCGGAGGCTTCCTCGGTCCGCTCGCGCAGCAGCGCCGCCGCGCGTTCGAGAATCTGCGAACGCTCGTAACGCGTGAGCGCCGGCCGGTACGCCATCGCGTAGTCGAACGCGGCGCGCACGTCGTCGACGCTCGCCAGCGGCACCGTGCCGACACGCGTGCCGGTATACGGATCGGTGACGTCGAGAACACGGTCGCGCGTCGCACGCGTGCCGCACCAGCGCAGCGCCTCGGCGCGAAAGGCGGGGTGATCCTGTCGGGGATGAGCCATCATGACGCGACCCGGTTCAGCACGAAATCGAAGACGTCGAAATTGCGCGGACGACGCACAGGATCGTCCTGCTCGAACCGACGGTTGAACAGCAACGGCACTTCCTGCTCGGACACGCCGCCGTGCGAACGCAGCGGCACGGTCAGGCCGGACAGGTCGTGTTCGCGCTCGCGCGTGCCGAGCGTCATGTCGCGCCGTGCGATCACGACGAGGTCGCCGATCCGGTCGGCCGGCAGCTCGAAGCGCGCGGCGGCTTCCGCGTTGTCGAGCACGAGCTCGACGCCGTCGATCCCGCCGACGCGCCACATCGCTTCGGTCCGGTCGACGCCGGGTGCCAGGTAGACGGTCGCGAACGAGCCAAGCGCGCCGTGGTGCACGACGTACGGATCGGTGATCGGCAGGATCACGCGAGCGGCCCGCGCGCCGAACCAGCCGTCGAACGCGTCCTGCAGATAGATCACGTTCGGGCGGCCCGTTGCCGGATCGTGCTTCGCGTTCATCCCGTGGTCGGCCGTGAGCCCGATCGCCCAGCCGAGCGCGTCGAGCTGCGCGAGATAGCCGTCCATCATTGCGTAGAACGCGTTCGCGCCGGCACTGCCGGGCTCGCACTTGTGCTGCACGTAATCGGTGGTCGACAGGTACATCAGGTCGACCTGGCGCGTCTGCGCAAGCCGCACGCCGGCCGCGAACACGAATTCGGAAAGCGCCGCGCTGTACACGTCGGGCGACGGCAGGCCAACCCAGTCGAGCACGTCGACGATCCCGTTTTCCGCGAGATTCGCCTGCGCGGCCTTCTCGGCGGAAAAACAGATGCCCTTCATCTGCCAGCCGAGCAGCCTGCGCAGCTTGTCCTTCGCCGTGACGACGGCCACCCGCGCGCCGGCGTCGGACGCCGCCGCGAGCAGCGTGCCGGCGCGCAGGTAGGCCGGGTCGTTCATCATCACTTCGGCACCGCGTCCGCCGTCCGCGGCCGGATCCCAGAAATAGTTGCCGCAGATCCCGTGAATCGCCGGCGGCACGCCGCAGACGATCGACAGATTGTTCGGGTTGGTGAAGGTCGGCACGACGCAGTCGGCGCGCCAGGCCGTGCCTTCCGCGATCATCCTGCCGATGAACGGCGCGACGCCCGCCGCCACCGCGCACTCGAGATAATCGTACTCGCAGCCGTCGACGCAAACGACGACGGTCGGTTCGACCGGCAGACGGTAGCGCCGGCCGTTGACGTCGAAGGAACGCCCCGCGAGATCCGCCGATACCTTGCCGGCGGCCGGTTGCTCGCCGGGCTGCCGCAATGCGAACGCGGCGTTCATGATGCCGCCCGCTTGCCGCGCGGCACCCGCGCGGCGATCAGCAGCAGCGCCGCGAGCGACGCGCCGAGCATCAGCAGCGACAGCGCCGATGCCGGAAGGTAGTAGCCGCGCTCGACCTGACCGATCACGACGATCGGCACGGTCGCGAAACCCGGCGGGTAGACGGTCAGCGTCGCGCCGAGTTCGCCGAGCGACAGCGCAAAGCCGAGCGCGAGGCTCGCGCGCAGCGCCGGCACGAGCTGCGGCAGCAGCACGCGGCGCAGCACCATCGCGGGCGGCGCACCGAGGCTCGCCGCGGCTTCGCGCAGCACGGTCAGCTCCGGGCGCAGCGCGGCGGCCGCGCAGCGATAGCAGAACGGCAGAATCAGCGCGAGTTGCACTAGCACGACGATCGCGGCGGAACTCGACAGGTCGAGCGGCTTCTGGTGATACGCGATCAGCACCGCAAGCCCGAGCACGACGCTCGGCACGCCGTTCGGCACCATCACGAGCGCATCGACCAGCGCGCCGAGGCCGCGCCGGTCGCGCCCTTCGAGCGCGAGTGCGAGCCACAGGCCGAGGATCGTGCCGATCGCCGACACGCCGAAGCCGATCTCGAGGCTCGTCAGCAGCGCGTCGTATTCCGGCGAACCGAGCCGCTCGAACCAGCGCAGGCTGTAGCCGGCCGGCAGGATCGTGCCCGACCACTGCGTCGACACGCTCGACAGCGCGACGACGATGACCGGCAGCACGAACAGCCAGAAGCAGGCGAACGCGGCCAGCGCAAGCGCCGCGCGCGACGCATGCTTGAGCAGCGTGTCGCCCCAGCCGATCCGATGGCGCGGCACGGCTTGCCCGATACGGAATTCAGCGGACATCGTTCCCTCCCGTCGCACGCCGGTTTACCCGGCGATCAACCGCATAAAGCGCCAGCGACAGCGCGAGCATCACGACCGCGCCGGCCGACGCGGTCGGCAGGTCGAGGTCGACGGTCGCGCTGCTGTAGATCGCGACCGGCAGCGTCACGAGCCGCGCGCTGCCGAGCACGAGCAGGATGCCGAACTCGTTCAGCGTCAGCAGGAAGCACAGCACGGTGCCGGCGGCGATGCCCGGCCACGCGATCGGCAGCACGACGCGGCGCGCGAGCATCCAGCCGGACGCGCCGAGGCTGCGTGCCGCCTCGATCAGGCGCAGGTCGAGCGTCGCGAACGACGCGAGCGTCGGCCGCACGACGAACGGCGTATAGAACACGGTCTGCGCGAGAATCACGCCGCCGATGCCGAACAGGAAGTCGAGCGGCGGGGTCTCGAGATGGAACAGGTGCTGCAGCGCGATGCTGATCGAGCCTTGCGAGCCGTACAGGAAGATCAGCGTGAACGCGACGAGGAACGACGGGAAGGCGACGTACAGTTCCAGGAAGCGCGTGACGAGCGATGCGCCCGGAAACGGCTTGAAGAACAGCAGCGCGGCCAGCAGCACGCCGAGCACCGACGCGGTGCCGGCGCTCGCGAACAGCACGCCGACGGTTGTCAGCAGCACGTTGCGCGTATCGGGGTTGCTGAAGAACGTCCGGTACGCGGCAAAGCTCAGCCCGTGATCGCCGGACACGCTCAGCAGCACGAGCCGCACCAGCGGATAGACGACGAGCGGGCCGAGCACGACGATCGCGAGCGCGGCGAGGTGCAGATCGCCCATGCGCTTGCGGCGCCGCGCGGCGGCGGCATGCGCGGCGGCCGACGCGAGCACGTGCGGCGGCAGGCCGGCTTCAGGGCTCGATAAGGACGACATCGTCTGCCTCGCAATGCAGGGAAACGCGCGCCCCGCGCTCGGGAGCCGCGCCGCGACCGCGTTGCATCGTGACGCGCACGGGTTCGTCGGGCGCCGCGTCGATCACGACCGCGATCGACAGGTCGGCGCCCTGCCATTCGACCGACGACACCGTGCCGTGCAGGCCGCCCGCCGCGAGCGGCATCACGGTCAGGCGCTCGGGACGCACGCAGGCGACCTTGCCGCGCACGTCGTGACGCGGGTCGCCGAGCGGGAAGATCACGTGCGGCGGCAGCAGGTTGGCCGGGCCGAGATAGCGCGCGACGTAGCCGTCCTGCGGCGCGTCGTACAGCTGCTGCGGCGTGCCGAGCTGCGCGATGCGGCCGTCGCGCATCAGCAGCGCGCGGTCGGACAGCACGAGCGCGTCGTCGCGGTCGTGCGTCACGCACACGACGGTAAGGTTCGGCAGGCGCTCGTGCAGCGCCTTCAGCTCGCTGCGCACCGACGCGCGCAGGTTGGCGTCGAGCGCCGACAGCGGTTCGTCGAGCAGCAGCACGTCCGGCTCGATCACGAGCGCGCGGGCCAGCGCGACGCGCTGCTGCATCCCGCCCGACAGTTGCGCGGGCAGGTGGTGGCCGGCCTCGCCGAGCTGCACGAGCTTCAGCGCGTCGGCGACGCGGCGCGTCACTTCCGACGAGGCCATCCCGCGCGCGCGCAGCCCGAATGCGACGTTCTCGAACACCGACAGGTGCGGGAACAGCGCGTAATTCTGGAACAACAGACCGAGATTGCGCTTGTGCGGCGGCGCATGGGTCAGGTCGCGTCCGGCCACGGTCAGTGTGCCGGTCAGGCCATCGGCCTTCACGAACCCGGCGATGAAGCGCAGCAGCGTGGTCTTGCCGCAGCCGCTCTTGCCGAGCACGGTCAGAAATTCACCGGCGCCGATCGACAGCGACAGATCTTCCAGCACCGTGCGTGCGCCGTAGCGCACGCTCAGGTGTTCGATCTGCACGCCGCCCGGCGCGCCGGACCGCAGCGTGGCGCGCGGTTCGGCGGCGCCGAATGCGCCGGGATGGGTCAGGGTGGTTTCCACCGGGTTCATCCTCTTGCTCACTAATACAGGCGGCGTGTGCCGATCACTTCGGCTTGACGACGTCGATCTGCTTGCCCGAGCTGCCGATCACGTCCTTCTTCCAGCGCTCGATCCACACCGGCTTCTTCGCCATCACCTGCGTCCAGTCGACCGGGATCAGCTTCACGCCCGCGATCGCCTTCTTGACCGCTTCGCCATTCTTGCCGGCCAGCGGCACGTCCGTGCGGCCCGGGATGCCGTACATGTCCGGCACCTTCGACTGCACGTCCGTCGACATCAGGTAGTCGATCAGCTTCTTGCCGGCGTCCTGGTTCGGGCCGCTCTTGATCAGGCCGATGCCGTACGGCAGCTGGAAGGTGGTCGGCTGGTCGCCGTCCTTCGCGGCCAGGAAGATCGGCTTGACGGCCAGCGCGCCGTGCTCGGCGTCGTCGAGATCCATCTGCAGGTCGCCGTTCGCGACGCTGATCTCGTTACGCGACAGCAGCACGTTCAGATAGCCGGTGCCCTTCGTGTGGAACTTCACGCTCTGCGACAGCTTCGCGAGGTAGTCGAACGCCTTGTCCTCGCCCATCAGCGACGTCGTCAGGATCAGCACGGCCATCCCGTCGCCGGCCGTGGCCGGGTTCGAGTACGCGACCTTGCCCGCGTAGGCCGGCGACAGCAGGTCCGCGAACGTCTTCGGCTGGTTCTTCACGACGTCCGGGTTGATCGCGAACGAGAAGTAGTTGTTCACGAACGTCGCCCACGTGCCGTCTTCCGCCTTCGCGATCGCCGGCACGTTCTTGTAGTTGACGCTCTGGTACGGCTGCAGCAGGCCCATCTGGCCGGCTTGCTGGATGAACGGCGGCAGCGTGACGATCACGTCCGCCTTCGGCGAGTTCTTTTCGATGTTCGCGCGGTTGACGACCTCGCCGCTGCCCGCCGTCACGATGTTCACCTTGACGCCTTCCTTCTTCTCGAACGCCGGCAGCACATCGCGATAGAGATTCTCGAGACCGTCCGCCGTATACAGCACGACCGCGTTCGCCGCATGCGCGGGCATCGCCGCGCCTTGCAGCAGACCGGCGGCGCAGGCGGCCAGCGCGAGCTTGCGGAACGCGCCGGCAGCGGCGCGCGAGGAATTCTGCAGTGTCATCTCACTTCTCCGTAGGCGGAACACCAAACGGCCGGGGCACGATCCGGCTCCTTTCAGTCGGACAGACCGACGACCGGCCTGCCTCGCTGCCGCGCTGCAGGTGGTCTCGCGCGGCAACCGAAGGATCACAGCGTTCGATGACAACGCCGTGACGCGTGCCACAATTTCCCAAAAATGACACATTTTGCCAATATCATGCAAGTCACACAGAAATGCCAACCCGGCGTTTCGTCCGATCTCTGCTGGAGAAAAAGCCATGCCCGCCCCGATTCTGCTCACGCCCGGCCCGCTCACCACGTCCGCCACAACACGCCACGCAATGCAACATGACTGGGGCTCGTGGGACGCCGCTTTCAATCAATTGACGGCCAGCGTCTGCGCGGATCTCGTCACGATCGCGCGCGGCGGCGACGAATACGTGTGCGTGCCGATGCAAGGCAGCGGCACGTTTTCGGTCGAGGCCGCGCTGGGCACGCTGGTGCCGCGCGACGGCGTCGTGCTGGTGCCGGACAACGGCGCGTATTGCGCGCGCATCCTGAAGATCCTCGGCCGACTCGGCATCGAGGCGATCGCGCTGCCGTTCGGCGAGGACGCCGCGGTCGCCCCAGCGGCAATCGAAGCCGCGTTCGCGCGCGAGCCGCGCATCACGCACGTCGCGCTCGTGCATCTGGAAACGAGCGCCGGCATCCTGAATCCGCTCGACGCGATCGCGGCCGCGTGCCGGCGGCACGGCAAGCGGCTGATCGTCGACGCAATGAGTTCGTTCGGCGCGTTGCCGATCGCGCTGGCGGACAGCGGGATCGACGCGCTGATCTCGGCGAGCGGCAAATGCCTGGAAGGCGTGCCGGGGATGGGATTCGCGATCGTGCGGCGCGATACGCTCGACGCGAGCGAAGGCAACTCGCCGTCGCTCGCGCTCGATCTCCATGATCAGTACGCATACCTGCGCAAGACGGGCCAGTGGCGCTTCACGCCGCCGACCCACGTGATCGCCGCGCTGCGCGCCGCGCTCGACCAGTACCTGGCCGAAGGCGGCCAGCCCGCACGCGGCGCGCGCTATGCGGAGAACTGCCGGACCTTGATCGAATCGATGCGCGCGCTCGGTTTCACGCCGTTCCTCGACGCCAGCGTGCAGGCGCCGGTGATCGTCACGTTCCATGCGCCCGACCATCCGGCCTACGATTTCCGCCGCTTCTACGACGCGGTGCGCGACGCGGGCTTCATCCTGTATCCGGGCAAACTGACGCAACTCGAGACGTTCCGCGTCGGCTGCATCGGCGCGATCGATGCCGGCGACATCCGACGTGCGGTCGCGGCGATTGCGCTCGCGGTCGAATCGCTCGGGATTGCCGTGCAGCGCGCGTGAGCGCTGACGCATGCCACGGCCCGCAAGCAGGGAACGCAGAAACAAAAAAGCCCGGCGACCCACAGGTCGCCGGGCGAACGCACCGAGAGTGCGTGAAGCCGGTACTTACAGTTCGATCCGCTTGATGTCGCCGACGACGAAGATGTACGACAGCGCACCGATCAGCGCGATCACGCCGATAAACACGAGCGCGCCGACGAACGACCCGGTCGTTGCGACGATGAAGCCGACGACGAGCGGCGTGATGATGCCCGCGAGGTTCGCCGCGAAGTTGAAGATGCCGCCGGTCACGCCGAGCAGGCCGTCCGGCGCGATGTCGGACACGAGCGTCCAGCCGAGCGCGGCCATCCCCTGCGCGAAGAATGCGACCGACATGATCGCGATCACGGCTTCGTTGCTTTGCACGTAGTTCGCGAGAATGATCGTCGACGCGAGCAGCAGGCCGGCGATGATCGGCAGCTTGCGCGCGAGGTTCGCGGACTTGCCGCGGCGCAGCAGCCAGTCGGAGAAGATCCCGCCGAACATCACGCCGACCGACGCGGCGATGAACGGCATGATCGCGAAGAAGCCGATCTTCAGCCAGCCCATATGACGCTCGGTCGCGAGATAGGTCGGGAACCAGGTGAGGAAGAACACGAGCGTCGAGTTGCCGGCGAACTGGCCGAGGCAGATACCCGCGAGCTGGCGCTTCTTCAGCAGCCGGCCGGCCATCGACCAGCTGAATTTGGCCTGTGCGGGCTTGCCGCTCTTGTCGCCGTCCTTGCGCGCGCCGTGCACGAGACCGCCGCCCGCTTCGATGTACGCGAGTTCTTCCGAATTAGCGGCCGGATGGTTGCGCGGCTCGTGATAGAACTTCCACCAGACCAGACCGAACACGATGCCGACCGCGCCGACGACCCAGAACAGCGAGCGCCAGCCGAACGCACCCATCAGCGCGAACAGAACGGGGCTGAAGAACGCGAGGCCGATGTACTCGCCGACGGTGTAGGTGCCGGTCGCCATCGCGCGCTCGTTCTGCGGGAACCACGTCGCGACGACCCGGCTGTTGGTCGGGAAACACGGCGCTTCCGTCACGCCGAGGCCGAGCCGGCATGCGAGCAGCGTCCCGACACCGGGCACGAAACCCTGCAGCAGCGTGCACAGCGACCACAGCGTCATCGACCAGTAATAAGTGATCTTGCTGCCGAAACGGTCGAGGAACAGGCCGCCGGGCACCTGCATCGCGACGTACGTCCACGAGAATGCGGAGAACATGATGCCCATCACCGCCGCGTTGATGCCGAGCTCCTTGGTAAGCTGCGGCGCAGCCACCCCCAGCACGGTACGGTCGAGATAGTTGATCATCGTGCCGATCGCGAGCAGCGCGAGGATCTTGTAGCGCGCCGAGGTCCGCCGGACCGTACCGGCCGCCGCGGACGCGGCGTTCGTGTGGGTGGTGTGCTGCATGGTTGTCTCCTGGTCTATTTTTCAGCTAGTCGGTAGAAGGGTCAGCGTGCGACGAGCGACTGAAAGTGTTCGAACATCCGCTCGTCGTCCGGCGTTCGTCCGGTGAAGATCTCGAACGCATCGACGGCCTGGTACACGGCCATCCCGCCACCCGGCAGCGTCGCGCAGCCGGCCGCGCGCGCGGCGCGGATCAGTTCGGTTTCGAGCGGGAAATACACGATGTCGGCGACCCACATTCCCGCGCGGAGCAACTCGGCCGGCAGCGGCAGGCCCGGATGCTTGGCCATGCCGGTCGGCGTGCAATGAATCAGGCCGGTCGCGGCCTGCATCGCGGCCGCAAGATCGCTGCCCGGCGTGACCCGGGCGGCTGGGAAGCGCTGCTGCAGCTCACCCGCGAGCGCGACGGCACGCGTGCCGTCGACGTCGAAGATCGTCAGCTCGGCGGCGCCCATCTGCAGCGCAGCATGCGCGACGGCCGCACCCGCGCCGCCCGCGCCCAGCTGCACGACACGCTCGAGCGACGCGTCGGGCAACCCGCGGCGGAACGACTTCGCGAAACCCGACCAGTCGGTGTTGTGGCCGATCCGCTTGCCGTCCTTGAACAGCACGGTGTTCACCGCGCCGAGCGCGCGCGCGTCGTCCGACAGCGCGTCGAGGTGCTCGATCACGCGCTGCTTGCACGGATGCGTGATGTTGAGCCCGTTGTAGCCCATCCGCTGCGCGGCATCGAGCAGCTCCGGCAGCGCGTCGGCGGTCACGCCGAGCACATCGAGATCGATGCGCCGGTACACGTAGCCGAATCCCTGGCGGAAACCTTCTTCCTCATGCATTGCGGGCGACAGCGAACCGCCGATGCCCTGGCCGATCAGGCCGATCAGAAAAGACGGGCGGCTCATCGTGCGGCTCCCTGCGCAAAAAGGGTCGACAGGCGCTGCAGCGCGAATACGTAGCCTTCGGTGCCGCAGCCGCAGATCACGGCTTCGGCCACCGCCGACACATACGAGTGGTGACGGAATGCCTCGCGACGATGCACGTTCGAGATATGCACCTCGATCACGGGTTTCGCGATCGCGGACAGCGCGTCGGCCAGCGCGACCGACGTGTGCGTATACGCGGCGGGGTTGATCACGATGCCGTGCGTATCGTGACGCGCGGCGTGCAGCCAGTCGATCAGCTGGTGCTCGGCGTTCGACTGGCGAAAGTCGATCTCCAGTCCGAGCCCCTCGGCCGCCGTGCGGCAGCGCTGCTCGACGTCGGCAAGGGTTTCCGCGCCGTAGATGTGGGGCTCGCGGGTCCCCAACAGATTCAGGTTCGGGCCGTTCAGCACCAGCACCTTGTGCTTGCTCATGGTGTTTCTGCTCCTAAAACGGGGACGCATCGCTAGCCGACTTCGCCCCTTGACGTCAAGATTTGGCGCTAGTGTGCGCTTGCGCAAGCGCAATGTCTTTTCGGGTTTTCGCTAATTTGTACCATCTAGTTAGTTTGTATAATTCGCCATACTCCCCTAGTAAATTCGGGATGTGGCGCCCGCAGGTCATTCAACGACTGGTTCATTCCGGCCCGATCCGGCCGACGCCACGCCCCGCTCACCCGCAGGATTCGCCCATGCAGCGCTCGATCGCCACCGTGTCACTGTCCGGCACGCTCGCCGAGAAGCTCACCGCCATCCAGGCCGCCGGCTTCGACGGCGTCGAAATCTTCGAGAACGACCTCGTCTACTTCGATGGATCGCCCGCCGACGTGCGGCGCATGGCCGCCGATCTGGGCCTCGACATCGTGCTGTTCCAACCGTTTCGCGACTTCGAGGGCGTGAGCCCGGCCCAGCTCGCCCGCAATCTCGACCGCATCCGCCGCAAGTTCGACGTGATGCACGCGCTCGGCACCGACCGCATCCTGGTGTGCAGCAGCGTGGCGCCCGACACGATCGCGGACGACGCGCTGCTGGTCGACCAGCTCGGCGCGCTCGCCGAAGCCGCGCGGCAGGCCGGCGTGGTCGCCGCGTACGAGGCACTCGCGTGGGGCCGCGTCGTGAACCGGTACAGCCACGCATGGAAGCTCGTGAACGCGGTGAACAGCCCGCATCTCGGCCTCGCGCTCGACAGCTTCCATACGCTGTCGCTCGACGATTCGCCGGACGCGATCGCCGACATCCCCGGCGACCGGATCGCGTTCGTGCAGATCGCCGACGCGCCGAAGCTCGTGATGGACGTGATCGAATGGAGCCGCCACTTCCGCTCGTTCCCCGGCCAGGGCGACTTCGACCTCGCGCGCTTCACGGCGCGCGTGATCGAGTCCGGCTATACGGGGCCGCTGTCGCTCGAGATCTTCAACGACGGCTTCCGCGCCGCGCCGACCGCGATCACGGCCGCCGACGGCCACCGCTCGCTGCTTTATCTGGAAGAACTGACGCGCGCGCGGCTCGCGCAGGACGGCCGCGCGCCCGC
This sequence comes from Burkholderia sp. BCC1640, assembly GCF_902833125.1. NCBI lineage: Bacteria > Pseudomonadati > Pseudomonadota > Betaproteobacteria > Burkholderiales > Burkholderiaceae > Burkholderia > Burkholderia sp. BCC1640. Next base: position 12,764 of record NZ_CADFEF010000008.1, read on the forward strand.
CGCCGGCCAGCCGCTGTTCGCGCCGCCGGCGCCGCCCGCGCACGTCGGGTTCCAGTTCATCGAATTCGCGGTCGACGCGCAGGCGGCAGCCACCGTCGGCGAATGGCTCGGCCGGATGCGGTTCCGGCTCGCGGGCCGTCATCGATCGAAGGACGTGACGCTGTTCCAGCACGGCGCCGCGTCGATCGTGCTGAACGCCGAGCGCGACTCGTTCGCCGACGCGTTCTTCCAGCAGCACGGGTTGTCGCTGTGCGCGTCGGCGTTCCGCGTCGACGATGCGAAAGTGGCATTCGAACGCGCGGCCGGCTTCGGCTACGCGCCGTTTTCCGGGCGCGTCGGCCCGAACGAGCGCGTGCTGCCGGGCGTGCAGGCGCCGGACGGCAGCCTCGAATACTTCGTCGACGAGACGCCGAACGCGCCAACGCTGTATGAATCGGACTTCGTGCTGACCGACATCGACGGCCCCAGCGAGGTCGGCCCGCTGACGGGCATCGATCACGTCTGCCTCGCGCTGCCGGCCGACGCGCTCGATACGTGGATCCTGTTCTTCAAGACCGCCTTCGGCTTCGAGGCCGAGCGCAGCTGGCTCGTGCCCGATCCGTACGGCCTGATGCGCAGCCGTGCGGTGCGCAGCGCGGACGGCTCGGTGCGGATCGCGCTGAATGCGTCGGTCGACCGCCACACGGCCGTCGCCGAATCGCTCGACCGCTATCACGGCACAGGGCTGAACCACGTCGCGTTCCGGACCGACGACATCGTGAAGACGGTCGCCGCGTTCGCGGCCGACGGCGTGCCATTCCTGCGGATTCCGCCGAACTATTACGACGATCTCGCCGCGCGCTACGCGCTGCCAGACGAACTGATCGAGACGCTCAGCGCCCACCATCTGCTGTACGACCGCGATGAAAACGGCGGCGAATTCCTGCATGCGTATACGGAACTGGTCGACAACCGCTTCTCGCTCGAAATCGTCGAGCGGCGCGGCGGCTACGACGGCTACGGCGCGGCCAACGCAGCCGTGCGGCTCGCCGCGCAGGCCCAGCGCAGGAAATAAGGGAGCAAGCGAATTTCGCGCAGGGGGCGAATCAAACGAGAAAACTACGTCGACCCTGCGACGTGCGACGCGCGGACGCACCGTCGTGGTGAATACCGCGGCGGCGCCCCGCCCGGCAAGGCCGTCCGCTCGGGGCCGAAAACCGCCGCCGGGCGGAGGTTACATCCGGTAACGCACGCCGCACTGCAGCATCGGCCTGGCCACCGCGCTTTTAAGAATCGCTTAAGTCTTCGACGGCACCATCCGCAACCAGTACCCGATGGATATCTCGAAAAGGAGGACAGCGATGAGCGCCGTAGATGCACCCGCGGGCCGCCCGGCCGCCCCCCCTGTGAAAAAGACGATGCTGCGCCGTTTGCTCAGCCATCATGAAATCGCGACGCTGCTCGTGCTGCTGCACGCACCGATCGGCGCGAACGCCAAACCCGAATTGCCCGCGCTGCAGGAAGCCGGCCTCGTCGAGATGATCAAGCTCGACGCCGACACGGCACCGAGCTTCCGCCTGACCGAAGACGGCACGGCCGTCCTGAAAGGCCTCGGCTACCGCTGAGCCGCCGCTTTCCCGATTCCTTTCCCCGCTTCTTGCTCTCGCACCGCCCCGATCCTTCAGACCCGCCGGCCCGCCCGGCGCGTCACTTCACCCTGCCCGGTCCTGCAGCATCAGCCGGTATTCCGTCGGCGTCATGCCGACCGTCGCCTTGAACTGGCGCGTGAACGCGCTGTGATCCGTATAACCGCATAGCGCCGCGACGTCGGTCACCTTGTCGTGCGTGACGAGCAGCGCCGTGGCCGCGTCGAGCCGCGTTTTCAGCAGCACCTGGCGCGGCGTCAGGTGAAACACCTTGTGGAAGTAGCGTTCGAGCTGCGCAACAGACATCCCGGCCATCTGCGCAAGCTGCTTCAGGTTCAGCGGTTGCACGTAGTGATCCTGGATGTGCTGCACCACGTCGGCGAGCTTGCTGTAGGCCGGATGCGATCCCTCGTGCGCCTTCAGGTCGCGCGAGATGCCCGCGAGACCGACCACCTTGCCGGCCGCGTCGCGCAGCGGCTCCTTGCAGGTCAGGCACCAGCCCGGCTGGCGGCCCGGATACAGATGCAGCTCGAGCTGGTCCATCAGCTGCTGGCCGGCGGTGATCGTCGCCATGTCCTGTTCGAAGTAGGTCCGGCCGAAGCGGCGCGGAAACACCTCGTCGGTCGTCTTGCCGAGCAGGTCGCGCTTGTCCTTGTAGCCGCAGCGCATCGCCAGCGTGCGGTTGACGAGCGCGTAGCGGCCGTTCGCGTCCTTCACGAAGAACGCGACGTCGGGCAGTGCGTCGAACACCGGCTCAAGCAGGCGGAAGTGCGCGAGCATCGCGCCAAGATCGGCGTTGTCGGGCTGGTAGCGCAGCGTATCGGACAGGCTCATGGGCGGTGCGGCAAGAAAGGTCGTCATCCCGGCATTGGCGAAGGGAGTGGCTGATGGCGTCGATTATAGGAGCGCGCTCAAGAACACGTCGTGGCGATCTCGGACAAGCGATCGGGCGGCGCGATGAACGGCGGTCCGCGCAACGCGCCGCCGATCGGCGACGATCGGGTGGCCGCATACGTCGGCGCATCGTACGCCGTGCGGTTGTGCGCGCAACCACTGCGGCGCGCTTGTCGGGCGGCGCCGATTTCGCATCGGCCCGCTGCATGGCGCCGGGCATCCGTCGGCAACGTCGGCGATATCGATGCACCCCGCCGGTACCGAAACAACGCTCGCGAAGCCGCCATCCTAGAAATGCCGGCATGTCGCGTCTTGGCGCGATTGCGCATTCCACATGACGATTTCGGCATATATCAGGGTTATCGACGATATGCCGAAATCGTCGCCGGCCGCGCATCGAACGCGCAAGACGCGCGCATTTTCGCTACCTAGACTTCGATCAACGGTTACGAGACGACATCCCGCCGCCGCCGCACACGCCGATTCCGGCACAACCCGCGCGGCGCACGGCACACACCGCACGGCTGTCGCAAACGCCTGCGGACCGATACGTCTCGCCCGGTTTACCGCACCGGCCCGCTGGCCGGCGGCGGCCCAACCACGCCATCAAGGGGAAGTGAAAGTGAAGCTGAAGGTATCGCACGTCGCGCTGGCCGCTGCCTGCGCACTGTCGGGCGCACACGCCATCGCCGCCGACGTCGTCAAGATCGGTTTCGCCGCACCGCTGACGGGGCCGCAGTCGAACTACGGCACGGACATGCAGAAGGGCGTGCAGCTCGCGATCGCCGATTTCAACGCGACGCATCCGACGATCGGCGGTCAGCCGGTCACGTTCCAGCTCGACTCGCAGGACGACCAGGCCGACCCGCGCACCGGCACGACGGTCGCGCAGCGGCTGATCGACGACAATGTCCGCGGCGTCATCGGCCACTTCAACTCGGGCACGAGCATTCCGGCGTCCGACCTGTACGATCGCACGGGGCTGCCGCAAATCTCGATGGCGACGTCGCCGCAATACACGGCGCGCGGCTACAAGACGACCTACCGGCTGCTGACGAGCGACGCGCAAGCGGGCCGCATCGTCGGCACGTACGCGGTGAAGACGCTGCGCTTCAAGCGCATCGCGATCATCGACGACCGCACGGCCTACGGCCAGGGCATCGCCGACGAATTCGCGAAGGCCGTGCAGGCCGCCGGCGGCACGATCGTCAAGCGTGATTTCACGAACGACAAGGCGCTCGACTTCTCTGCAATCCTGACCAACCTGAAGGGCATCAACCCCGACGCGATCTTCTACGGCGGCGGCGACGCGCAGTCGTCGCCGATGATCCGCAAGATGCGCCAGCTCGGGATGAAGGCCGCCTTCGTGACCGGCGAGATGTCGCGCTCGCCGACGTTCCTGAAGGTCGGCGGCGAAGCGGCCGAAGGCGCGATCGTCTACATGGGCGGGCTGCCGAAGGAAAAGATGCCGGGCTTCGCCGGCTACGCATCGCGCTACAAGGCACGCTTCAATGAAGACGTGATCACCTATTCGCCCTACTCGTACGACGGCACGATCGCGCTGCTCACCGCGATGAAGGACGCGAACTCGACCGACCCGAAGGTTTACACACCGTATCTCGGCAAGGTGTCGATCAAGGGCGTGTCGGCGCCGAGCATCGCGTACGACGCGAAGGGCGACCTGAAGGATGCGCCGGTGACGATCTACAAGGTCGAGCACGGCGCGTTCAAGCCGGTCGACACGATCGCCGGCAACTGATCGAGCAGACCCTGTCACGCGCGCGGCGCGGCAAGCGGTTCACCCGCCTGCCGCGCCGCGTGCGTTTCGTCCCGACGAAGTCCGAAGCATTCCTCGGCGCGGCCCCGCGCGCACGCATTTCGCGCTCCTGTAGAATCCCCCCACCCGCTTTGACGCTTCGTCTGCGTCGTGCCCCATCCCGGTGCGACGGTGCGTGTCGCGTGCCCATCCGGCGCTCGGCACACGCTCGACGACGCAAGCCGCGCCTTGCCAGTCCATGCCGATAGCGGGTTCTGGAGACGCAGCACCGACAACAACATTCGAAAACCGATCGTCCTGACCATGCAAGCTTCCGAATTGAGCGGCGTGCCTCGCGCCGCCGAACGCGCGCTCACGCGCAGCGACTATAAAACTCTTGGCCTTGCCGCACTCGGCGGCGCTCTCGAGTTCTACGACTTCATCATCTTCGTGTTCTTCGCACCCGCGATCGGACAGCTGTTCTTCCCGCACGACATTCCCGACTGGCTGCGCCAGTTGCAAACGTTCGGCATCTTCGCGGCCGGTTATCTCGCGCGCCCGCTCGGCGGCGTGATCATGGCGCACTTCGGCGACCTGTTCGGCCGCAAGCGGATGTTCACGCTGAGCGTGCTGATGATGTCGGTGCCGACGCTGCTGATGGGCCTGCTGCCGACCTACGACTCGATCGGCATCCTCGCGCCGGTGTTGCTGCTGCTGTTCCGCGTGCTGCAGGGCGCGGCGGTCGGCGGCGAAGTGCCGGGCGCATGGGTGTTCGTGTCGGAGCACGTGCCGTCGCGCCACATCGGCTATGCGTGCGGCACGCTGACCGCGGGCCTCACGGCCGGCATCCTGCTCGGCTCGCTGGTCGCCGCCGGCATCAACAGCCGTTACTCGGGCGCCGAAGTCACCGCGTTCGCGTGGCGCATTCCGTTCCTGCTCGGCGGCGTGTTCGGCCTGTTCTCCGTGTACCTGCGCCGCTGGCTGCACGAGACGCCGGTGTTCGCCGAGATGAAGGCGAAGAAGGCGCTCGCGGCCGAGATTCCGCTGAAGGCCGTGCTGCGCGACCACGGCCGCGCGGTAATCGTGTCGATGCTGCTCACGTGGATGTTGTCGGCGGCGATCGTCGTCGTGATCCTGATGACGCCCGCGCTGCTGCAGAAGCAGTTTCACCTGACGCCCGCGACCACGCTGTTCGCGAACAGCATCGCGACGCTGTGCCTGACGGCCGGCTGCATCACCGCCGGCTCGCTCGCGGGCTGGATCGGCGCGAAGCGTGTGCTGGGCATCGGCGGCCTCGTGCTGGCCGCGTGCTACTACCTGCTGTTCGCGCAGGTCGCGGCCGACGCGTCGACGCTGCCGCTGTACTACGGGATCGCCGGCTTCGCGGTCGGCACGATCGGCGCGGTGCCGTTCGTGATGGTGAAAAGCTTCCCGGCCGTCGTGCGCTTTTCGGGCATCTCGTTCTCGTACAACGTCGCGTATGCGATCTTCGGCGGCCTGACGCCGGTGATCGTGTCGCTGATGATGAAGTCGAACCCGCTCGCGCCGGTCGTGTATGTCGCGACGATCTGCGTGCTCGGCGCGATCGCCGTGCAGTTCTCGAAGGATGCGAAGGACCTGAAGGACGCACGCTGAACCCCGGCGCGCATGCGCCCGCTGGATGAACAAAGGGCCGAATCCCGCGGCGTGCGGGATTCGGCCCTTTTGATTTGGTTCAGCGCGGCGCGCGACGTGCGTGCGTCGCGCCGTTCAGCCCGGTTCGACTCAGCGCAGCGCGCCGTACGACGAACTCGGCCGGCGCAGCGCGTCGATGCTCGCGCCGCCCGCGCCGGTCACGAACAGCAGCAGGAAGCCGCCGGCGATCGCGATGTTCTTCCAGAAGTGGATCACCATGTCGTGCTGGACCGCGGCGTCGGTCGCGTCCCAGAAATTGTGTCCGACCATCGCGGTCGCGACCGTATAGAACGCCATCAGCAATGCAAGCGGCTTCACCTTGTAGCCGACGATCAGCAGCAGGCCGCCGAGCGCTTCGATCGTGACGACGACCGGGCCCATCACCTGCGGATAGGGCACGTTCAGCCCATGCAGATAGCCGATGAAATCGCTGTAGCCGAGCAGCTTCATCACGCCGCCCCACAAGAACAACGCCGCCAGCGCCAGGCGTGCGAAAAAAATGACGCCGGAATCGACGGAACGCGTCATGCCACTCTCCTCGTATGCAATTCGGCCGTCCGCGCGAGGCATGCCCGCGCGGTTCGGAGCCGCGCGGCCCTGTCGGGCCCGCGGCAAATGGGCCAGCATAGAGGGTCTTTTCGCGGTGTCCAAGAAAAAGGTTGTAGCAAATCTTTACACCGCGGCGGCGACGCACGCATGACGGCACCACGAAGAACGACGCCCCACCGCCGCCGCGAATAAAGGGAACGAGCCTTAACCGGCGTCGCTCAACAGCACGCCTTTCTTGAACAGGAAGCAGCCGTAGCCGCGCAGCTCGCCGGTGACGATCACCGCATACGCCTGCTGCGCACGCTCGTAGAACGCGAATCGATCGACGCCCACGAGCGGCACGGCGCGCCCTTCCGCGCGATCGATTTCCGCCTGCACTTCGCGCTGCACGGGCGGCACCGCGGCCGGATCGCCGACCACTTCCATCCGCCACGCGGGCGTCTCGACGAACGTGTCGAGCGGCAACACGGACAGCACCGCGCGCGCGACGCGCGCCGAGTCGGCGCCGTCGATGCGCAGCGCGCGGCCGACTACCGTGTGCTCGGCGACGGATTCCGCCGGAAAATTCGCATCGCAAATCGCCACTTCATCTCCGTGGCCCATCGCGCGCAGCGTGTGCAGGATGTCGGCGTGCAGCAGAGGATCGAGATTCTTCAGCATGTGGGCAAGTCTCCGGGATCGGGAACGAATGGCATAAGTTACCCGATCCCGGCGGCCGCAGGGCATGCATCGCTCACGTCACGACGCCGCTGCCGGCATTTCGTCGATGAAACCCGTGACCGACTTCAGGCGGCCCGACGCATCGACGGTGCCGAAATCGGAACCCTTCACGATCGCCACGCCGTCGGGCGACACGAGCGCCCACGAGAAGCGCAGATGCTGGCCGAACCCGTCGACGTCGGTCGTGCGGCGGAATCGGAACGCGGGGAAGCGCGCCTGCACCGCGGCGATCATCGTGTCGATGCCCGCGTGGCCGTCGCCGGCCATCAGCGGATCGCGATAGGCCGCATCGCTCGCGTAGGTCGCATCGATCAGCGCGCGCCGGCGTGCGACGTCGGGCTCGTTCCACGCGTCGAAATAGCGGTCGATCAGGTCGGCGTGTGCGGACTGGACGGTTTGGGCGGTGTTCATGCGAGGCTCCTGGTCTGGATGAAGGAAGGACAGCGCCGCGGACGTTTCGTGTTCGCGTGCCGCCATCGTCGCCGGCCTCGCATGGGCGGTCGATTACGTTCGAGGTAAGGAAATCGCGTCGCCGCAATCAAAAACGGGCGCCCGACGGCGCCCGCATCGTCTGCCGTTGCCATCGCGCGCGTCAGGTCACCGGCGCCGGATTGAACAGCGTCAGCGCATTCGCGAGCTTCCATTGCTCGGCCCACGTGCGGCGCTTGCCGCTCGCGACGTCGAGCATCAACCGGAACAGCTCCCAGCCCACGTCCTCGATCGAGGCCGCGCCGGTCGCGATCTGCCCCGCGTCGAGATCCATCAGGTCGTGCCAGCGCCGCGCGAGATCGCTGCGCGTCGCGACCTTGATCACCGGCACCTGCGCGAGGCCGTACGGCGTGCCGCGGCCGGTCGTGAAAACGTGCAGGTTCATCCCCGCCGCGAGCTGCAGCGTGCCGCAGATGAAATCGCTCGCGGGCGTCGCCGCGTACAGCAGCCCCTTCTGCCGCGCCCGATCGCCGGGACGCACGACGCCGGCGATCGGCGCGCTGCCCGACTTCACGATCGAACCCATTGCCTTCTCGACGATGTTCGACAGGCCGCCCTTCTTGTTGCCGGGCGTCGTGTTCGCACTGCGATCGACGCGGCCGCGCTGCAGGTAGCGGTCGTACCAGTCCATCTCGCGGATGATCTCGCGGGCGACCGTCTCGTTCGCCGCGCGCGACGTGAGCTGCGCGACACCGTCGCGCACTTCGGTCACTTCCGAGAACATGATCGTCGCGCCCGCGCGCACGAGCAGGTCGGCCGCGAAGCCGACCGCCGGGTTCGCGGTCAGCCCCGAGAACGCGTCGCTGCCGCCGCACTGCACGCCGACGACGAGATCGGACGCCGGACAGGTTTCGCGACGGCGGCGGTTCAGCCGCTCGAGATGCGATTCGGCCATCTTCATGATCGAGTCGATCATCGAGTTGAAGCCGACGTGCGCGGCGTCCTGCAGGCACACGACGCCGCCGTTGTCCGTCGCGCCGTCGGCCGCCAGCGGAATCGCGCCGGGCGGCAGCAGGCGCTCCGGCTGCAGCTTCTCGCAGCCGAGGCTCACCGTCATCACCTCGCCGCCGAAGTTCGGGTTCAGGCTGATGTTGCGCAGCGTGCGGATCGGGATGTCGGCATCGGGCGCATCGATCGCGACGCCGCAGCCATACGTGTGCTCGAGCCCGACCACGTCGTCGACATTCGGGTAACGCGGCAGCAGTTCGTCCTTGATCCGCTTCACCGCATGCTCGACGACGCCCGACACGCACTGCACGGTCGTCGTGATCGCGAGGATGTTGCGCGTGCCGACCGAACCGTCGGGATTGCGAAAGCCCTCGAACGTATAGCCTTCGAGCGGCGCCAGCGGCGGCGCGGCGCGCGTGGCGAGCGGCAGGTCGTCGAGCCCCGGCGGCTCGGGCATGCGCATCGTGCGCTCGTTGACCCAGCTGCCGCGGCGCAGCTCGGCGAGCGCGTAGCCGATCACGACGTTGTAGCGGACGATCGGGTCGCCGGCCGCGAGGTCGACCAACGCAACCTTGTGCCCTTGCGGCACGCCTTCGCGCAGCGTCAGGCCGTCGGCGAAGGTCGCGCCCTCGGGCAGGCCGCCGTCGTTGACGACGATCGCGACGTTGTCGTCCGGGTGCACGCGGATATAAAGCGGGGAAGCAGTCATTGGAATTCCTGGAAGGCTACCAGCCAAATCGTTAGTCATCATACGACATTCGACATCAACCCGCGATGCTGCGTAAACCCTTATCCGGAAAGACCCTACCCTTTACCCGCCGGCAAACCGCTTGCGCTGCGCTTTCCTGCGTTGTACGATGACATACAACGACATCGCCAATATGGCTCGGATGGCGTACCCGACGAACCCAGCCCTCGCGCTAGACGGACGACCCAACCATGACCTCACCGCAAGAACTCAAACAGATCATCTCCCACGGCCTGCTGTCGTTTCCGCTGACGGACTTCGACGCGGACGGCAGCTTCCGCCCGACCACCTATGCCGAGCGTCTGGAATGGCTGGCGCCGTATGGCGCGACCGCGCTGTTCGCGGCCGGCGGCACCGGTGAATTCTTCTCGCTCACGCAGCGCGAGTATTCGGACGTGATCCGCGTCGCGACGGAAACCTGCAAGGGCAAGGTGCCGATCCTGGCCGGCGCCGGCGGCGGCACGCGCGTCGCGATCGAATATGCGCAGGAAGCCGAGCGCCTCGGCGCGAGCGGCGTGCTGCTGATGCCGCACTACCTGACCGAAGCCAGCCAGGAAGGCATCGCCGAACACGTCGAGCAGGTGTGCCGCGCGCTGAAGATCGGCGTCGTGGTGTACAACCGCGCGAATTCGAAGCTGAACGCCGACATGCTCGAGCGCCTCGCCGACCGCTGCCCGAACCTGATCGGCTTCAAGGACGGCGTCGGCGAAATCGAGAGCATGGTCACGATCCGCCGCCGCCTCGGCGACCGCTTCGCGTACCTCGGCGGCCTGCCGACGGCCGAAGTCTATGCGGCCGCGTACAAGGCGCTCGGCGTGCCGGTGTACTCGTCGGCCGTATTCAACTTCATCCCGAAGACGGCGATGGCGTTCTACGAAGCGATCGCGAAGGACGACCACGCAACGGTCGGCCGCCTGATCGACGAATTCTTCCTGCCGTACCTGAAGATCCGCAACCGTCGCGCGGGCTACGCGGTCAGCATCGTGAAGGCAGGCGCGAAGCTCGTCGGCCACGACGCGGGCCCGGTACGCGCGCCGCTCGTCGACCTGACCGACGCCGAAATGGCCGAACTGGACGTGCTGATCAGGAAGATGGGCCCGCAGTAAGCGGAAATGGCCGGCGCGGCGCCTTCGACGGCACCGCGGCCGGCTTGTTGCCTGTGTTGCATCGCGGCCGGCGCCTGCCGGCCGCGGTCGTTTGCAGAGGCGGCCATGCGACGCATCCCGCCGCGATGCGCGCGGTCACATCTGCGCGATGACGCCGATGATCCGGTGACGCACGTTGCCGAGCTTGATCCGGGTCGCCTCGATCTGCCCTTGCGCGCCCGTACGCACGCGTTCGCTCGACCCGTCGCCGAGAATCTGCCCCAGCACGTCGCGATCGACGACCGCGTCGAAGAACCGGCCGACCGTGATCGTCGCCGACTGCTTCGCGGTCAGAAGCGCGCTGTTGGCCTGCATCAGCGCTTCGGTGCGCAGGCTCTGGTCGCGGTCGTCGATGTTGCGGCGATGCTCGAGCGCGAACACCAGCGCTTCCATGTCCTGCCGGAAACGGCGCACGGCGAGGCCGAACATGAGCGAATGCGCATCGGAGCCCGTGACGGGCCGCCCCTGGTTGATGGTCACGTCGAATTCGCTGCCGCCCAGGTCGCGCTGGAATTCCAGCAGCGCATTCGCGAGCACGCGCCCTTCGCTGTACTGGCCGATCCGGCTGCGCACCGAATGCGCGACGTCACCGATCGCCTTCCACAAGCCGGCGGCGAACAGGTGGTCGCCGCGCTTGCTGATGTTCATCGGATGGTTCCCTCTTGGAATTTTGTGGTCTCTCAGGCTCGCCTGCGGGCCGGGCGGCCCGAGGCCCCGCTACTGTAGGAGAAATTCCGGCGACGCGGAAGCCATCATGAAAAAAGCGGAGGCAGCCCGCCGGCCGCCCCCGCTTTCATTCCTTCGGCAAGCGGCCCGGCTTCGCGCCGCGCCGCCGCACCGTCACTCCGCCTTTCCGTCCCGCAGCCGCGGAACGCCGAGCGGATTGCTTTCCTGCAGCCCTTCGGGCAGCAGGTCGTCCGGGAAATCCTGATAGCACACGGGCCGCAGGAAACGGTCGATCGCGGTCGCGCCGACCGACGTGACCGCCGGGTTCGACGTCGCCGGGAACGGCCCGCCGTGCACCATCGCGTCGCACACTTCGACGCCGGTCGGGTAGCCGTTGACGAGCAGGCGCCCGGCCTTGCGTTCGAGGATCGGCAGCAGGCGGCGCGCGAGCGGCTTGTCGTCGGCGTCCATCTGCAGCGTGGCCGTCAGCTGGCCCTCGAGTGCGTCGAGCACGTGTGCGACTTCGTCGAGATCACGGCAACGCACGATCAGCGATGCCGGCCCGAACACTTCGTGGCCGAACGCCGGCTCGGCCAGGAACGCCGGCGCGGCGACTTCGTACAGCGCGCCGCCTGCCTGGCATTCGGTCTGCGCCGCCTCGCCCACGCCGACTTCGCGCACGCCCGGCAGTTCGGCCAGCTTGCCGCGGCCATTGCGATACGCATCGGCGATGCCGCTCGTCAGCATCACGCCGGCCGGTTTCTTCGCGAGCGCCTGTGCCGCGACGGACTCGAAGCGGTCGAGATCGGGGCCATCGACCGCCAGCACGAGGCCCGGATTCGTGCAGAACTGGCCGGTGCCGAGCGTCAGCGAATCGACGAAGCCGGTCGCGATCGCGTCGCCGCGCGCGGCCAGCGCGGCCGGGAACAGCACGACCGGGTTGATGCTGCTCATTTCCGCATAGACGGGAATCGGCTGCGGGCGCGCGTTCGCGAGCTGCACGAGCGCCATGCCGCCCTGCCGCGACCCGGTAAAGCCGACGGCCTGCACTGCCGGATGGCTGACGAGCGCCGCGCCGGTCACGCGGCCGGGGCCGATCAGCAGCGAGAAAACGCCGGCCGGCATCCCGCATTTCGCCACCGCGGCGCGGATCGCGCGGCCGACCAGCTCGGACGTGCCGAGGTGCGCCTCATGGGCCTTCACGATCACCGGGCAGCCGGCCGCGAGTGCCGACGCCGTATCGCCGCCGGCCACCGAGAACGCGAGCGGGAAGTTGCTCGCGCCGAACACCGCGACGGGCCCGAGCCCGACCTTCTGCAGCCGCAAGTCCGAGCGCGGCAGCGGCGTGCGCGCGGGCTGCGCGGGATCGATCGACGCGGCGAGGAAGCGTCCGTCGCGCACGACGCGCGCGAACAGCCGGAGCTGGCCGACGGTGCGGCCGCGCTCGCCCTGCAGCCGCGCGACGGGCAGGCCCGTTTCGGCGTGTGCGCGCTCGATCAGCGCGTCGCCGAGCGCGACGATTTCGTCGGCGATCGTTTCGAGAAACGCCGCGCGGGCCGCCAGCGGCTGCGCGCGGTACGCGTCGAACGCGTCGCGCGCAAGCTCGCACGCGCGGTCGACGTCCGCCTGCGTCGCGACGCCGAAGGCCGGCGCATCGATCGGCGCGCCCTTCGTCGGGTCGAACGCGTGCAGGGTACCGGCCGAGCCGGCCACCGCATCGGCGCCGATCAGCATCTCTCCAGTCAGTTGCATGGGGGGTGCTCCGTGTTTCGGGAATGATTGGTTCATTGTAGCTCAACAGATACGATGTCTGCCGACACGATTTCACGATTCGCGCCGATCGTCGATCCTGCCATACTCTGCGCGAAACCCTTATCCCTTCGGGCTTTGCCCAAATGTTGACCATTTCACGCCGCTCTGCAAAGGGAAAACCCGAGGTTTCGGGTTCGGCCAGGCCTTATGAACTTATGGTTATGTCATACGACGACGCATGTCAAAGTACCCAATCAAACCTCCCCTCGCGATCTTCCGATCGATCTTGCACGCACCGCCCGCCGCACCGCCGTGCGCTACTGGATTCTGGCGATGCTGTTCGCCGTCTCGGCGTTCGGCTGGGCATACGTGCTCGCACAATGGCGGAGCGGCTGGCAAAGACGACGGCGGCCGCGCATGAGCGGCCGCCGTTTTTTACATCGCTCAGGCCGCCGAATGCGCGACGCGCAGCATGTCGTGCACGCCGGACGTCATCAGCGCGAGAAACGCGAGCAGGCCGACGTAGAAAAGCGCGTAAGTCGTTTTCGTCTCGACCGAAGTCGTGTAGTACGCGCGGTTCTCCGGCGCGTCGGGATCGTAGCGCCATGCGCGCTTCAACTGCGGCAACGCGAGGATCGCCATCACGATCAAGAGCGGGCTCGGCCGGTACGCGAACAGCGCGATCAGCACGGGCACGCCCGCAAACCAGATGCGCGGGGACAGCACCGCCGTGATGCGCCCGCCGTCGAACGGCGACAGCGGAATCATGTTGAACAGGTTCAGGAAGAAGCCCGTATAGGCGAGCGCGAGCAGCAGGTTGCTGTCGTAGTGCCGCGCGGCCGCGTAGCAGGCCAGCGCGCCGAGCGTGCCGACGAACGGCCCGGCCAACCCGACGTACGCTTCGGTTTCAGCGTCGTGCGGCATCTCCTTCAGCTGGATCCACGCGCCGACGAACGGAATGAACGTCGGCAGCCCGACGTCGAGCCCGCGCCGCTGCGCGGCCACGTAGTGGCCGGCTTCGTGAACCAGCAGCAGCGCGACGAATCCGGCCGCGAAGCGCCATCCGTAGAACAGCGCGTAGACCGCGATCGACGCCAGCATGGTGCCCGCCGACATGAGCACCTTGCCGAGCTTCAGGCCACCGAAGATCAGCAGCAGCAGCTTCGTCATTCCTTGCGCTCCGTGCCGGACACGGCGGCTGCGTCGGTTGCATCGGCGACGACCGGCACGGCCGCCGGCTTCGGCTTGCGCCCGAAGAAGCGCTTCAGCGCCGCGCCGCCCGCCAGCAACGCGACCGCGCCGATCTTGAAGAACTTCACGGCAAACGCGCCGATCAGCGCGAGCAGCCCGAGCTTCTTCGCGCCGACGCCGACGATCAGCGCCGCGAGCCCGTACTCGGCGACGTGGTCGGTCGATTTGTTGAAATCGGCATAGCGCTTGCCGTCGTTGAAGCGGATGTTCGCGAGGAGATCGTCGGCCGAGCCCTTGTACTTCGGCAGATCGGCGAGCGTCGACGCCATCGTCAGCGACAGGTAGCCGTCACGGCCGAGCACGAGCGTCCGGTAGTTCACTCCGTCGCTCTCCGCGTTCGCGGCCGCACCCTTGTCGCGGATGATCGCGGACCACACGAGCCGGTGCGTGGCGGCGTCGTACGCGGGCGCCTGCGCCCAGCCGACCACCTCGGTCTCGGGCAGCCCGCGCTCCTTGCGCGCCGGGTTGTTTTCCTCGGTGCCGGCCTGCAGGTTCTTCAGCAATTCGTCGGGTTTCCAGTCCTTCGCGTCGTCGTCGCGAATGTAGCCGCTCGGCTCGAACGACACGACGGAGATCCAGTCGGCGTTCGGGTCCTCGGGCAGCACGAGGCCGACCAGCTTCGATTCGTCGATCGAGTTGCCCATCGAGCGCAGGTAGCGGCCGGCTTCGGCGGCCGGCACGAACGATTCGCCTTCCTTCAGCTTCAGCACGGCTTCGTGCTTGACGTCGATATCGGCCGGCCCGTTCACGACGACCTTGTTGGCGGCCGCGGCGGCGGCCCTCATTTCGACCTGCGCGGCTTCGGTCTGCGCATGGCCGCTGGTTGCGGCGAGCGCGAGCATCGCCACGCAGGCGACGCGGACGGCGAGTTTTTTCATTGTTGGATTCCCCTGGAATGCCTTGTTGTGAATGTGCGCGGCATCCGGCCCGGGCGTTGTGGTCGCGGGTCCGGTGCCGCCTCTCAGGTGGCACGAGGGCTATGGTAACGCAGCGTCGGCGCGCATCCGGGATCGAAATGCGGGGGCGGAGGAGCGCATCGGGCGGCAGCGGGCGGAGTCGCGATGCACACCCGATGCACATCGATCCGGAATGCTTACCTCGCAGGTAATGCCCGATGCGCGCGGGATTGCCTATCATCCTCGTCATGAACTCGACCGCTGCCCTTCAATCGCTCCCCCCGTCCGCCGGCCGCGCGTCCGGCATCGGCTCGCTGCTGCGCACCTGGCGTCAACGCCGGCGCCTGAGCCAGATGGCCCTCGCGCTGGAGGCCGAAGTGTCCGCGCGGCACCTGAGCTTCGTCGAATCGGGACGCGCGCAGCCGAGCCGGGAGATGGTGCTGCATCTCGCGGAGCGCCTCGACGTGCCGCTGCGCGAGCGCAACGCGCTGCTCGTCGCGGCCGGCTATGCGCCGCTGTTTCGCGAGCGGCCCTTCTCCGATCCGCAGCTCGATGCGGCGCGCCACGCGGTCGAAGCCGTGCTGCGCGGCCACGAGCCCTACCCGGCACTCGCGGTGGATCGCCACTGGACGCTGCTCGCCGCGAACCGGATGCTGGGCGCGCTGGTCGCGCAGGCCGATCCGGCGCTCCTGCGGCCGCCCGTCAACGTGCTGCGCCTGAGTTTGCATCCTGACGGCCTCGCGCCGCAGATCGTCAACTGGCACGAATGGCGCGCGCATATCCTGCACCGGCTGCAACGGCAGATCGACGCGAGCGGCGACCGCGCGCTCCATGCGCTGCGCGACGAACTCGCCGCGTATCCGGCACCGGCCGGCCAGCCCGACGACACGCATGCGCGCGCCGACTACGCGGACATCGCGGTGCCGCTGCGGCTGCGCACGGCCGCCGGCGAACTGACGTTCTTCAGCACGACGACGGTGTTCGGCACGCCGGTCGACGTCACGCTGTCGGAACTCGCGATCGAGGCGTTTTTCCCGGCGAATCCGGAAACGGTGGACGCGATGCGCGCGCTGGCGGATGCGCTGCCGGCTTAGTGAGCATCGTCAACGACGCTCGAACGCCAGCTTCACGCCCAGCCCGAGGAGGACCACACCGCTCACCCGGTGCATGCGGGTCAGGATGCGCGGATTGCGCCGGATCGACGTCGACAGCAGGCCGGCGAACAGCGCGACCGGCCCCTTGACGAGAAACGTCAGGCCGGCAAACGTCGTGCCGAGCACGAACAGCGACACCATCGGATGCGCGGCGCCCGCGGGCACGAACTGCGGCAGAAACGCAAGATAGAACAGCGCGATCTTCGGATTCGACACGTTGGACAGCGCGCCCTGCGCGAACGTGCGCAACCCGGACGCCGTCGCGTCGCGACCGCTCGCGAGCGTCAGCTCGCCGGACGAACGCAGCAGCGTGATGCCGAGGTACAGCAGGTACAGCGCGCCGATCATCTTCAATGCAGTGAACAGCCATTCGGATGCCTGAAGAAGCGCGCCCAGCCCGAGCGTCGCGAGCATCGTATGCACGAGCAGCCCGACGCTGACGCCCGCAGCGGTCACGAGGCCCGCCCGCGTGCCGCCGGATAGCGTGCGCGACATCACGAGCACCATGTCCTGGCCCGGTGTCAGAATGATCAGAAGGGAGGTGGCCATGAACGGCAACCAGGCTACGTGCGGCATCGGGATTCTCCTGAAAGCGGCACCGGGAGCGACGGACGGGAATCGCACATGCCTCCGGGGCCGGGCAGTCATCGGATTATCGGCAACTTGCCGTGGAGAATGGCTGCGAAATTGGCTACTTTCGATTTGCAAATTGGCGTTATTCTCCATCATCGACATCATTGGTAGCCAAAAATGCCAATCAAGCTGGACGCCATCGACCGGCGCATTTTGCGTGCGCTGCAACGAAACTCGAACCAGACGAATGCCGAGCTCGCGCAGCAGGCCGGCCTCTCGCCCACGCCCTGCCTGCGCCGCGTTCACCTGCTCGAGGAACAGGGCGTCATCGACGCATACGTCGCCCTGCTGAACCCGGCAGCCGTCGAGCTGCGATTCACGGCATTCGTGCGCGTCACGCTGGAACGCCAGGACAAGACCACCGTCGAACGCTTCGCGCGCGAGATGGAGCAGGCGCCCGAGGTGCTCGAATGCCACCTGATGGCCGGCAGCTACGACTATCTGCTGCGCGTCATCGCGAGGGATCTGGACGATTACCAGCGCTTTCAGATGGAGACGCTCACCCAGATCGAAGGCGTACGCAACGTCGAAACCGAGATTCCGCTGAAGCGCATCAAGCAGACGGTGCGTCTGCCGATCTAGGCATGTGGAAAGGCGACGACGTGCGTGCTGCCGTCATCGGATCGATGCGGCAGAACACTGCAATGACGTCCGTTCATACAAGATCCTGAAATGCCGTTCGCCACCCGGGGCCACACCGGTGGCTGCACCCGATTTTCTCCGGCACCTTCTTCATCGTTCTCGGCATTTCGTTCCTGGCGGCCGTCTCAGTCCTGCTTGGGATCGTTGCACTGGCGTTGCTTCCGCCTGTACGACGATCGTTTCGTGTACATCGGCGACGCTCCACCGTCGTCCTCACCGCGCTGTGCGTGATGAGCAGCTTCGTCGTCTTGATGGCGGCGATCGGGCGGCGGGCCGAGGCGAACATCAGAAAGGAAGAAGCCGCAAAGCATCCGGCGCTCGAGAAGAGCGCGCGTCTGCTGCGCATCGATATGCCACCCGGTACGCGGCTGTCGCTCTCGCGCGCCGGCGACACGAAATCGATCGAGAAAGCCGAGTTCCCGCACGCGGTCGATGTCTACGGCATTCCCGCCGTCGCAATGACGGTCGGGACGGAATTCGACGATGAAGCGCCGCACGACGAGACGCCTACCCGCATGAGCGAGCCACACCGCCTGCCCGCCGCCGCATCACGCCCTTCACCGACCGAATTTCTCCCGAAACATAGCGTTCAGACGCCGCGGCAAACATAGGCTCGGCTGAGGCCCATCAAAATGCGTCGTCGCGGCTCGAGCTTCGAGCCCCCGAAGCCCGGAAGTGGCCGCGGCCGAAGCACGTAGCTGCGATCCGTGCGCGGTTCTTGTCTCTTCAATACCGGCGAATGTCGAATTTGATTAGCAGAACTTTTGTTTTCCGGATGGACGGGCAGCACCTGTCATGAAAGAGACGCGAACGATTCGATGCGAACGTGAAATCGTGCGCAGACCGTGCAAAACACAACACGACTTTTACATTGAGCCTGGGAACACGAAATGAACAAGCATCAACGAGGGTTGGAACTTTCCGCACGACGCGCACCGAAGAAGTCGAAGGCCACGCTTGCCGTCGCGGTCGGTGCCGCCATGGTCGCATTCGCCGCTTCCGCGCCCGCGCGGGCCGACTACGTGCAGAACGGCACGTCGACAGAAACGTCGGGCGGCTGCGTCGGCAACATCGCGATCTCGGGAAGCGGCACGTATCCGGCGACCGCAACGGGTTGCGACAACGTGGCAATCGGCACCGCGGCGGTGGCGAACTCCGGTTCGTCGACCGGCGCCTATAGCGAAACCGTCGCGATCGGCCGCATGGCCGGCGCGACCGGCACGCAGGCAACTGCGGTCGGCGGCAATTCCACCGCCACCGGAGACCACGCAACGGCGCTCGGCGCGCTTACCCGCGCAACCGGTATCCAGGCGACGGCGGTCGGCGACGGCGCGATCGCCAACGGCGCCACCGCGTCGGCATTCGGTCAGGGTGCCTCGGCCGTCGACCAGGCAACGGCGGTCGGACAAGGCGCGAGCGCGACCGCGACGTTCTCGACGGCGGTCGGCAAAGGCAGCGTGGCGGCCGGCGGGACGGCCCTCGGCTTCCAGGCGAACGCCGGCGCCAACGATGCGGTCGCGCTCGGCATCGACAGCTCGGCGTCCGCAACCGGCAGCGTGGCCATCGCCCGCGCGACGGCATCCGCCGTGAACGCGGTCGCCATCGGCGAAGGCGCGAACGCCGCCGACGCGAACTCCGTCGCATTGGGCTCGAACGCAGCGACGCGCGCGTTCACGACCGTGAGCAGCGTAACGCTCGACGGCGTCAGCTACAGCGGCTTCGCGGGCACGCCGGTCGGTGTGGTCAGCGTCGGCAGCGCCGGCGCCGAGCGGCAGATCGTGAACGTCGCGGCCGGTGCAATCAGCGCAACCAGCACGGACGCCGTCAACGGTTCGCAGCTGTTCTCGATCGCAAGCCAAGTTTCGACGTTGACGACGGATCTCGCGGCGCTGACGACCACCGTCGGCAAGATCTCGTCGAGCGTCCCGAGCGGCACGGTGACGGACCCGACGGACACCGCGATTGGCACGAATACGTCGGTCACGGCGACGAACGGAACGGCGGTCGGCAACGGCTCGAACGTCTCGGGCGACAACGGTACGGCGGTCGGCGTGAATTCGACCGTCACCGCGACGAACGGCACGGCCATCGGCACGAATTCGAAGGTCACCGCCACGAACGGCACGGCCGTCGGCACCGGCTCGAATGTTTCCGGCACGGACTCCACCGCGATCGGCACGAACAGCCGC
The DNA here is from genome assembly GCF_902833125.1 of Burkholderia sp. BCC1640. Taxonomy (NCBI): domain Bacteria; kingdom Pseudomonadati; phylum Pseudomonadota; class Betaproteobacteria; order Burkholderiales; family Burkholderiaceae; genus Burkholderia; species Burkholderia sp. BCC1640. The sequence continues at coordinate 32,495 of NZ_CADFEF010000008.1, forward strand.
GCGAGCGCCAACAATGCCGTGGCGTTGGGCGCGAACTCGGTCGCGGATCGCGACAACACGGTCTCGATCGGCGCGCCGGGTGCAGAACGCCAGTTGACCAACGTGGCCGACGGCACTGCACCGACGGACGGTGTCAACGTGCGCCAGTTGAACGGCGCGATCAATTCGGTTCGCGAAGAAATGTCGAAGTACCGCAAGGACGCGAACGCTGGCACAGCGAGCGCGATCGCGATGGCCAACGTGCCGCAGGCCGTGCTGCCCGGCGAGAAGGTCGTTGCGCTCGGCGGCGGCACGTACGGCGGTCAAAGCGCGATGGCGGTCGGCCTGTCGGTCGCGACGACGAAATGGCTCGTCAAAGGCTCGATCACGACGGCGGTGTCGGGCCACGGCTCGTTCGGCGCCGGCGCGGGCGTCGGCTATCGCTGGTAGGCGACACCGAGCTGCGTAGCGCCGGCGGACGGTTCGCCGACGCTACGTATACAGCGACGCCTGCGGCAATTCCCCCGTCAACGCGAACCGGCCGACGTCGCGCAGCCGGTAGTCGAGCGGATCGTGCAGCGTATGCGTGCGCGCGTTGCGCCAGAAGCGGTCGAGGCCGAGCGATGCGGCCGTCGCGCGCGCGCCGCACGCATCGAACAGCGCCTCGCCGTTGTCGAGCGCCGCGCGCTGCGCGACGATCTTCGCGTCCGACACCGCGAGCGCCACTTCGGCACGTTCGTCGGCCGTCAGCGCGCCGCGCCGCGTCCATGCGCGCTGCAACGCGACGGCCGCGCGATCGGCCAGCGACGCCGCCGCAACCGCCTGCACACGCATGTCGCCGAAGCGCTGCAGCGTATAGGGATCGTCGCTCGCCTGCGCGACGCCCGAGTTAATCCACGGCCGGCCGTGCGCCAGCACGTATTCGCGCGCCTCGGCCAGCGCGCCTTCCGCAAGCCCGACGAACAGGTTCGTCAACACGAGCTGCGACACCAGCGTGCGCAGCGTCGCGCGCGGCGTCGGCGGCGTCTCGGACCGGTGCAGCACGTCGTCCGGCGCGAGCGTCACGCCGTCGAAGCGCACGCTGCCGCTGTCGGTCTGGCGCTGACCGACGGGATCCCAGTCTTCGTTGACCGTGATCCCGTCGCGATCGGTCGGCACGACGCCGAACACGGCTCGGCCCGTTTCCGGATCGTGCGCGGACACGGTCATCCGCTGCGAGCCGCGCGTGCCCGAGCAGAATCCCTTCACGCCGTCGAGCCGGTAGCCGCCGTCCGGCGTCGCGGTCGCCACCAGCCGCGTGTCGAGCGGGTTCACGGCATTGCCCCACCACCAGCGATGCGCGACCGTGCCGCGCAGATAGCGTTCGCGCTGCGCCGCACTGCCCCACACGTCGACGCTCACCACCTGCAGGACCTGGAACCCGACCAAATGCGCGAGCGCGCTGTCGACGCGCGCGATCCGCCGGATCGTGTCGTAGATCGCGGGCCACTCGGCTTCCTGTCCGCCGAATTCGCGCGGCACCGCGAGCGTCAGCAGGCCCGCGTCGGCGAGCCGCTGCTTCTCGTCGGCCGCATGACCGCCCGCGCGGTCGCGCGCCGCGGCCGTCGCACGCAGCGCGTCGATCGCACGCGCCAGCGCGTCGGCGTCGATCGCGCGTGCGTCGGAGTCCGGCGCCAGCGTCGCCGGGCCGCGAGGGTCGTTCATGCGACGGCTTCCTGTGCTACGGTTGCGTGCGCAACTATATCGCTCGACAGCGGAACCAGCGCGCCGAGTCGACGGCCGGTCAGCCGCGACAGGATCTCGCGCCGCCAGTCGTCGTAGATCGCGCGGTATTCGGCGATGTCCGCACCGAACACGTGCGCGGTATGCGCGTATTCATCGTGCAGATAGCCGTCGAGCCGTTCCTGCATTTCCTCGTCGGCGGCGATCACGCGATCGATCAGCGCGTCGCGCTCGGCGGCCGGCAGCGCCTTCAACGTGTCGAACCACCACTGGACGATCTGCACGCGATGCCACTCCTCGTCCGGTCGAATCCGGTTCTCGCCGTGCTCGCGCATCGCACCGTCGGCGATGCGGCCGGTCTTGCGCTGGATCCACAGCTTCGCGAGGATGTGCAGTTCGTAATGCCATTCGAACGCGAGAAAACCCGCGACGTCGCGCACCGCGATGTCTCCAATGCGTTCCCAGTGCGCGGCGACGAGCCGCTCGACTTCCGGCAGCGGATCGCGGCCCGTCAGTTCGGTCACGCGTTCGCGACCGATCACGGCGTGCGCGCCGTCGTCGCCGAGCTGACGCGACAGGATCAGCTGGAAATGCGGGTCGTCGCGGAACAGCGTGTCGATCGCCTTCGCGACGACCTGCACGATGAACAGGTCGTGCGACGCCATCTTCGTGTAGTAGTCGGCGACGGCGGCCCGTTCATCTTCATCGCGAGGCTCGCGCGGCGGTGTCGCCAGCTTGTCCGGGAAGTCGGGGCGATGGCGTCGCGCGACATCCAGAAACAGCGCTTCCTCGAATTGTCCGTTCCATTCGCGCGGCGCGCCGATAGGTAGGGTCATGGGTATCGTTCTCTCAGGGTCTTCAATGAAAAGAGCCGGCGCTCGTGGCGCCGCTCAGGTACGCCGGGTCACGCGTCGGACCAGGCGGTCGCCCGTGATTTGCACGGCCGAAACGAGTGCGATCAGGATCACGATCACGGTCACCATCACGGTGGTGTCGAAGCGCTGGTAGCCGTAGCGGATCGCGAGATCGCCGAGCCCGCCCGCGCCGACGGCGCCGGCCATCGCGGTCGAGCCGATCAGCGCGACGACGGTGATCGTGAAGCCGCCGAGCATGCCGGGCAGCGCTTCCGGCAGCAGCACGTGCCACACGATGTGGCGACGTTTCGCGCCCATCGCGAGCGCGGCCTCGATCAGCCCGCGATCGACTTCGCGCAGGCTCACCTCGGCAATCCGCGCGAAGAACGGAATCGCGGCGATCGACAGCGGCACGACGGCCGCCCACACGCCGATGGTCGTGCCGATCAGCACGCGCGTGAACGGCAGCAGCGCGACGAGCAGGATGATGAACGGCGTCGAGCGGAACACGTTGACGAGCGCGCCGAGCACCGCGTTCACGCCGCGCCGCGCGTAGATGCCGCCCGACGCGGTCGTCACGAGGATCACCGCGAGCGGGATGCCGATCAGCGCAGCGATCGCGGCCGACGCGGCGACCATCGACAGCGTGTCGCGGATCGCGTCGAGCAGTTCGGGCCACCAGAGTTCAAACATAGCCGAGCACCTCCGCGTGGTTCGCATGGCGGCGTGCGCGTTCGAGCAGTGCCGCGACCGCGCCGCCGCGTGCCGGCGACTGCCCCGCGTCGTCCGCGCGCGGCGATGCCGCGATCACGAGACGCCCCTGCGCATGGCCCTGGATCCGCTCGATCCCGCCATGCAGAAAGCGCACCGAACCACCGAGCGCCGCCGCGAGCGCGCCGACGTCCGGCTCGCCGTCGCTCTCGCCCGTATAGCGAACGTCGAGCACCACCTGCGCGCCGTCGGGCAGCGCGGCCTGCTCGGGCAACGGCCGCACGCGCGCGGCCAGTTCGGCCGGCAGGTCGTGCACGAGCGTGCTGAGCAGCGCCCGCGTCGCGCCGTGGCGCGGATCGCCGAACACGCGCCACACCGGGCCCGTTTCGACGACCTCGCCCTGCTCGATCACCGCGACCGTGTCGCAGACCGCGCGGATCACTTCCATCTCGTGCGTGATCAGCACGATCGTCAACCCGAGGCGGCGGTTGATGTCGGCGAGCAGCGAGAGGATCGATTGCGTCGTCTCGGGATCGAGCGCCGACGTCGCCTCGTCGCACAGCAGCACCTCGGGGTCGTGCACCAGCGCCCGCGCGATGCCGACGCGCTGCTTCTGGCCGCCCGACAGGCTCGCCGGATACGCGTCGCGCTTCGCGGCGAGCCCGACGAGGTCGAGCAGCGCCTCGGCCTTGCGCGTGCGCTCTGCCTTCGGCACGCCGGCGATCTTCAGCGGCAGCGCGACGTTCTCGAACACCGTCTTCGCCGACAGCAGGTTGAAATGCTGGAACACCATGCCGGTGCGACGCCGCAGCGCGACGAGCCCGTCCTCGTCGAGCGCGCCGACGTCGACGCCCTGCACGCGCACGCTGCCCGAACTCGGCCGCTCGAGGCCGTTCACGAGCCGCAGCAGCGTCGACTTGCCGGCGCCGCTGCGGCCGATGATCCCGAACACCTCGCCGCGCCGCACGTCGAGCGTCACGTCGCGCAGCGCCGCGGCCTGGCCGCGCGGCGTCGAGAACACCTTGCCGACGTGCGCGAGCGACACGGCGGCGCCGTCGGCGCGTGCGGCCGCTTCGTCAAGCGCCCCTTGTGCGTGCGCGCCTGCGCCGGCCCGCGCGGCCGAAGCCTCGATGAAACCCAGCGTATCGAACAATTGCGTCATCGCTTCGCTCCGTCACGTTCATGCATGCGCGGGATGCGCGGGTTCCGTCGCCGGCGCGGTGGGCCGGTGCCGCGCGCCCGTGTGCCAGGCCGGCAGCCGTGCGCCGGCGCCGAACAGTTTCTCGCGCAGCGTCGGGGCGGAATCGTAGTCTTCCTTGTAGACGCCGCGGTTCTGCAATTCCGGCACGACCCAGTCGACGAAATCCTCGAACGACTCGGGCATCACGGTGCGCGTCAGGTTGAAACCGTCGATGCCCGTCTCGTCGATCCACGACTGCAGTTCGTCCGCGACCTGCGACGGCGAACCGACGATCGGCGCATAGCGGCCACCCAGCGACATCTGTTCGAGCATCCGGCGCACGGTCCAAGTGCCGGTCGTGCTCTTGCGCGAGATCGCGTCGACGGCCGACTGGATCGAGTCGGTCTTCACGTACGAGATCGGCTCGTCGAGGCCGTACTTCGCGAAGTCGATGCCGGTCGAGCTCGCGAAATGCGCGAGGCCGGCTTCCGGGCTCGCGTAGCGCCGGTATTCGTCGAACTTCTCGCGCGCGAGACGTTCGGTCTCGGCGGTCACGACGCTCACGCCGGCGAAAATCCGGATCGATGCCGGGTCGCGCCCCTGCCGTGCGGCGGCCGCGCGAATGTCGAGCACGGCCGCGCGCGCGGCGGCCTTGCTCTGCCCGTTCACGAACACGCATTCCGCATGCCGCCCCGCGAATTCGACGCCGCGCGCCGACGAACCGGCCTGGTACAGCACCGGCGTGCGCTGCAGCGACGGCTCGCTCAGGTGGATCGCGTCGACCGAATAGAACGGCCCGTCGTGCTTCACGCGCCGCACCTTGCCCGGCTGCGCGAACACGCGCGCGTGCGCATCGCGGATCACCGCGTCGTCGTCCCAGCTCTGTTCCCACAGCTTGTAGACGACGTCCATGTAATCGTCCGCGCGTTCGTAGCGGTCGTCGTGGCCGATCTGCTGCGCGAGGCCCATCCCGCGCGCGGCGCTGTCGAGATAGCCGGTCACGATGTTCCAGCCGACGCGCCCCTTCGTCAGGTGGTCGAGCGTCGACATGCGGCGCGCGAACAGGTAAGGCGGCTCGTAGGTCAGGTTCGCGGTCACGCCGAAGCCGAGATGTTGCGTGACCTGCGCCATCGCGGGCACGAGCAGCAGCGGATCGTTGACGGGCACCTGGACCGATTCGCGCAGCGCGGCGTCCGGGCCGCCGCCGAACACGTCGTACACGCCGACGATGTCCGCGAGAAAGATCCCGTCGAACTTGCCGCGTTCGAGCGTCCGCGCGAGATCGGCCCAGTAGTCGAGATCGGTGTAGTGCGCGGAGCGGTCGCGCGGATGCGTCCACAGCCCGTGGTTGATGTGCCCGACGCAGTTCATGTTGAACGCGTTGAGCAGGATCTTCTTGCGGTTCGCCGTCGTCATGTCGCCTCCGTCACCACGCGATCGCGTACAGCGAGCCGAACGCGTTGTCGAGCGCCCGGCGCACCGCCGGCGAGTGCTGGTAGATCGCGATGAACTTGCGGATGCGCGCATCGTTCACGCTCTCCGGCCGCACGACCCACTGGATCGCGAAGTTCTTGTTCTCGGTGCCGTCGAACAGCAGCGCGCTGTTCGGGTCGGTCGTGCCGGCGAGCTTGATGAAGCTCGGGTAGCCCTGCGCGAGATCGACGTCGTCGAGCGAGCGCGCGAGCTGCGACGCTTCGAGCGGGATGATCTTCAGGTGTTTCGGATTCGACACGATGTCGTGCGTCGTCGCGCGGTAGTCGGCGCCCGGCTTCAGCGTGATGAGGCCCGCGCGCTGCAGCAGCAACAGCCCGCGCCCGCCGTTTACCGGATCGTTCGCGATCGCGACGCGCGCGCCGTCCTTCAGCTCGTCGAAGCGCTTCACCTTCTTCGAATAGAGACCGATCTTCATGATCGTGCCGGGCGCGATCGATACGAAGTTGTAGCCGCCCTGCTTCTTCGCGTTCTCGAGAAACGGGATGTGCTGGAAGTAATTGACGTCGATGTCCTTGTTCGCGAGCGCCGCGTTCGGCGTATTCCAGTCGGTGAACTCGACGATCCGCACGTCGAGGCCCTGCTCCTTCGCCTCCTTCGCGGCGATCTTCAGCGCATCGATCTGCGGGCTCGTCGAGATGCCGACCTTCAACGGCGCGGTATCGGCACGCGCGCCGTTCAGCATCACGACGCCGAGCAGCGCGGCGGCCAGCAGGCGGGTCACGCGGCCGGGGGAAAAACGGGTGGAAAAAACGGCATGCAGCATGGGAACCACTCTCCTGTCCAAAGACGGTATCGACGGATGAGCGACGCCGCGGCGAACGCGCGGGCGTTCTCCGGACGGTCGTCGTCGCATCGGAAAAGGATCAGCCGATGATAGAGAGCGTCGGGAAGGCGGTCTACGAAGCGATTGTGCGAAGAAAATCGCGTGCGGCGATATGGCGCGCAATCCGCCGCGCTGGCGGGCGCCCGGATGGCCAGTTGGCCGAAATCTCGGCCTGGCCGGCGGGCGAATTCCGAAATCTCGGCCAGCCTGCGGCTGAATCCTTTCCGCAGACGAAACAAATTCCTTATGAATCAATGCATTGCAAATATTTCGGCAGGCCGGATTTCTGGCACGGGGGTTGCGTAATAGAAGGCACACGATGCCGCGAAGCCATGCAGGCATTCCAACATCAGGAGACACGTCTTGCAGACCTCAATCCCTACCCCCACCCGTGCCGAGCCGATTGCCGAAGCCGGTCCCGCCGCGCGCGAGCGCTTCTGGCCTGAAGGCTGGTGGAAGCTGATGGAAATCCGCATCGGCATCATCCCGCTGCCGGTCTACGTGATCCTGTTCGGGCTGATCGTCGGCTTCGCGGTGACGGGCAAGGTGCCCGGCGAGATCTCGATGGCGATCGCCGTGCTCGCGTTCTTCGGCTTCACCTGCGCGGAACTCGGCAAGCGCCTGCCGCTCTTGCGCAACATCGGCGCGGCCGCGATCTTCGCGACCTTCGTGCCGTCGGCGCTCACCTATTACCACGTGCTGCCGAAGCCGGTGCTGAACCTCACCGTCGAGTTCACGAAGTCGACGAACTTCCTGTACCTGTTCATCGCGTCGATCATCGTCGGCAGCATCCTGAGCATGGACCGGCGCGTGCTGATCCAGGGCTTCGTGAAGATCTTCATTCCGCTCGCCGCCGGCTCGGTCGCGGCCGCGATCGTCGGCACGGCGGTCGGCACCGCGCTCGGCCTCGGCGCGCGCCACACGCTGCTGTACATCGTCGTGCCGATCATGGCGGGCGGCGTCGGCGAAGGCGCGATTCCGCTGTCGATCGGCTATTCGGAACTGATGCACCTGCCGCAGGGCGAGATGTTCGCGATGGTGCTGCCGCCGGTGATGCTCGGCAGCCTGACCGCGATCATCCTGTCGGGCGCGCTCGACATGCTCGGCAAGCGCCTGCCGCACCTGACCGGCAACGGCCGCCTCCAGGTCGGCGAAAGCGGCGACATGACGCCGGAAAGCGAGGAAATCCGCGGCCACGTCGACGTCACGCACATCGCGGGCGCCGGCATCACGGCGATCACGCTGTACCTCGTCGGCCTGATGGCGCACAAGCTGTTCGGCCTGCCCGCGCCGGTTGCGATGCTGTTCCTCGCGGTGCTGGTGAAGCTCGCGCGCGCGGTGTCGCCGCCGCTGCAGGAAGGCGCGTTCGTCGTCTACAAGTTCTTCTCGACCGCCGTGACGTATCCGCTGCTGTTCGCGATCGGCGTCGCGATGACGCCGTGGGACAAGCTGACCGCCGCCTTCACGATCGTCAACGTCGTCACGATCGTGTCGACCGTCGCGACGCTGATGGGCACCGGTTTCGTGGTCGGCCGCCTGCTGAAGATGTACCCTATCGACACCGCAATCGTGAACGCCTGCCACAGCGGGCAAGGCGGCACCGGCGACGTCGCGATCCTGACCGCCGCGAACCGGATGCAGCTGATGCCGTTCGCGCAGATCGCGACGCGCATCGGCGGCGCAATCGTCGTCACGGTGACGCTGATCCTGGTCGCGCACTTCGGATGACGCGCCGCTGCGCGCACCGTCGCGCAGGCTGCTTCGCTCGCGCCGCCGCCGGCCCTGCCGGCGCGCGGCGCGCGTCGTTCGGGGCGTCGCTCCGGGGGCCGGTTGCGGACGACCGGTTGCGGGCTTCGATGAGGGCGAACGTGCAGAAGAGCTTCAAGGGAATCCCGTGGTGGGGGTGGGCGTCGGCCGCCGTGCTGTATGTCGGCGTGGCGGGCGCGGCCGTCGATTTTGCGTGGGAACGCGCGATCGACGCGCTCGAGGAAACCGGCGCGCATCGGCTCGACCTGTACGCGTCGAGCCTGAAGAGCGAACTCGGCCGCTTCGAGATCCTGCCCGGCCTGGTCGCCCGCCAGGACGGAGTGCGCGCGCTGCTGCGGGCCGCGCCGCAAGACCGGCCCGCGCTCACGCACACCGTGAACACGTATCTCGAAGCCGTGAACCGCGACGCGGGCAGCGGTGCCGTCGACGTGATCGACCTGCAGGGCGAAGTGATCGCCGCCAGCAACTGGAACGAGACGATCAGCTTCGTCGGCACCAACGTGTCGTACCGGCCGTACTTCAAGGATGCCTTGGCACACGGCAGCGGCCGCTTCTTCGGGATCGGCACCAACACCGGCGTGCCGGGCGTCTACTTCGCGAGCGCGGTGCGCGACGACGGCGTGCCGATCGGTGCGGCGGCCGTGAAGATCAGCGTCGACCCGCTCGAATCCGCGTGGCGCGCGCCGGGCGTCGCCGCGATGGTGGTCGACGGCAACGGCGTGGTCGTGATCTCGACCGAGCCGGCGTGGAAATTCACCGCGTTGCGCCCGATCACCGCGCAGCAGCAGCGCGACATCCAGGCGTCGCGGCAATACGCGGGCCGTACGGTCGACGTGCTGCCGTATCGCCACATCGGCGACCGCAGCGCCGCCGCATGGTTCGGCACGTTCCCGGATCCGCGTCACGCCGGCCGCAGCACACGCTATCTCGTGATGTCGCGGCCCGCGCCGCAGGCCGGCGACTCGCTGATGGCGCTGCTCGACATCGCCGGCGCGCGGCGCCAGCAGCAAACCGCGTTCGTGTTCGTCACCGGCGCGTTCCTGATCGCCGCGCTGCTGGTCGGCTACGCGATCCAGCGCCGCCGGGCGATCGTCGCGCGGCTGAACGCGCAGGACGCGCTGCGCCGCGCGAACGACCGGCTCGAGTTGACCGTCGCGCAGCGCACGGCCGCGCTGACGGCCGCGAACGAGCGGATGCAGCGCGAGATCGTCGAACGCGAACGCACCGAGCAGCGGCTGCGCGATTCGCAGCAGGAAGTCGTGCACGCGGGCAAGCTCGCGGTGCTCGGGCAGATGGCCGCGGGCCTCACGCACGAGCTGAACCAGCCGCTCGTCGCGATCCGCACGCTGTGCGACAACGCACGCACGTTCTTCGAGCGCGGCCAGCCGGCGCCGGCATACGCCAATCTCGAACGGATCGGCAAGCTGGTCGACGGCATGGCCGTGCTCACCGGCGAGCTGAAGACCTTCGCGCGCAAGCCCGATGTCGAGCGCGTCGCCGTGTCGCTGAACGAGGCCGTCGCGCACGCGCGGCTCATCTACGATGCGCGGATCCGCGACGAAGGCGTGCAGCTCGACGTGAACATCGCGCCCGGCACGACGGTATCCGCGGAATCAAGCCAGTTGCAGCAGGTGATCGTGAACCTGCTCGGCAACGCGCTCGACGCGGTGCATGACGCGCCGGTGCGGCGCATCGTCATCGAAGCCGACGATGCGGACGCAGCCGGCCGCGTGCGCCTCACCGTCGCAGACAGCGGCGCCGGCATCGCGCCCGAGGTGCTTCCGCACCTGTTCGAGCCGTTCGTCACCACCAAGCCGCGCGGCCAGGGCCTCGGGCTCGGCCTCGCGATCACGTCGCGCATCGTCGAGGCGTTCGGCGCGAAGATCGCCGCGACGAACCGCGACGCCGGCGGCGCGCAGTTCACCATCGAATTCGCGGCGGTCACGCCGCAACAAAGGACAGAGCATGGAAGATGAGATTCGCGTGCTGGTCGTCGAGGACGATGAAAACGTCCGGATCGGCGTCGAGCAGGCCGTCGCGCTCGCGGGGTTCCCGGTCGACGCGTTCGCGTCGGCCGCCGACGCGCTCGCGCACGTCGCGCCCGGCGCGCCCGTCGTGATCGTGTCGGACGTGCGGATGCCGGGCATCGACGGGCTGCAGCTGCTCGAACGCGTGATGGCCGTCGATACGCAGATTCCGGTCGTGCTGATCAGCGGCCACGCCGACATTTCGACGGCCGTCGGCGCGATGCAGGACGGCGCATACGACTTCATCGAGAAGCCGTTCTCGTCGGACGTGATCGCCGGCCGCGTCGCGCGCGCGGTCGAGAAGCGCAGGCTCACGCTCGAGGTGCAGGGGCTGCGCGCGGCGCTCAACAACTGGCAGGGCATCGAGGCGTTCGTGCTCGGCAAGTCGCCCGCAATGGCCGAGGTGCGCAAGAAGATCCTGCGCCTCGCCGATACGTCGGTGTCGGTGCTCATCACCGGCGAGACGGGCACTGGCAAGGAACTGATCGCGCGCAGCCTGCACGACTTCGGCGGCCGGCGCGATGCGCATTTCGTCGCGCTGAATTGCGGCGGCCTGCCCGAGCAGGTGTTCGAGAGCGAGCTGTTCGGCCACGAGGCCGGCGCATTCACCGGCGCGATCAAGAAGCGCATCGGCAAGATCGAATGGGCGCACGGCGGCACGCTGTTCCTCGACGAGATCGAGACGATGCCGATTCCGCTGCAGATCAAGATGCTGCGCGTGCTGCAGGAACGCGTGGTGGAGCGGCTCGGCGCGAACGAGCTGATTCCGGTCGATTGCCGCGTCGTCGCCGCGTCGAAGGCCGATCTCGCCGAACTCGCGGCCGACGGGCGCTTCCGCGCGGACTTGCTGTATCGGCTCAACGTCGCGCAGATCGAGCTGCCGCCGCTGCGCGAGCGGCGCGAGGACGTGCCGCTGCTGTTCGAGCATTTCGTGCTCGCAGCCGCGCGGCGCTTCGGGCAGCCGGCGCCGGTCGTCACCGCTGCGCAGGTATCCGAACTGATGACCCATGCATGGCCCGGCAACGTGCGCGAACTGCAGAACGTGGCCGATCGCTTCGTGCTCGGGCTGACCGGCGACAGCCTGCTGTCGTCCGGCGGTGCGCCCGTCGCGGGCGACACGCTCGCGGAGCAGCTCGCATATTTCGAGCGGATGCTGATCGAGGACGCGCTGCAGCGTCACAACGGCAACGTGGCGGATGCGAGCGTCGCGCTCGGCATGCCGAAGAAGACGCTTTATCACAAGCTGCGCAACCTGCGGATTCCCGCGCGCGGCGACGCGGCGGCCGACGGCGGCGAATGACGCGAAAGGATACGCACGGCATGGATCGCATCGACATCACCGCACGCGGCCGCATCGACGGCCACCTGATCCGCGGTGTCACCCGCGCACACAAGACGTTCCGCCCGAGCGACTGGCCCGAACGACTCGCGGGCGTCATCACGCTGTTCGTCGGCGAGCGGCGGCCCGGCTATCCGTGCGCGCTGTCGCGGCTTGCGATGCCGGTCGTCGACGGCGGCGTCAAATGCCTGTTCGTGTCGGACGAATTGCGCGACGTATGCGCCGACGCGTTCGACTTCGCGATGCAGTTCGCCGCCGACAACGATCTTCCCGTCGAGCTTCAGACCGCGCCCGCGCTGGTGGTGCGGTAATGCGCGGGCCGCGTTCGGCGGCCTTCGCCGCGCTTTCATCCGCGCAATCAATCATCAGATGATTGAAAGCTTCGCCACATCCCCACGCTGCGACAAGGGTTTTCAGCCGAACCATCAATAAAATTGATCGTGACGATGAAAATTATGCGTTTTCCTTGCAGCTTGCCGTGAGGCATAGTTGCGACGTGATGACGCACCCATTGAGTTTTCAGTCATGAACATGCGAATCGAGCCGTCGGTGCTCGCGAACCCGGACCTGCAATTTGCGACGCTTTCGTCGGGCATCAGCCTGCCGTATGTCGAGCGGGGGAGCGGCGCGCCGATGGTGTTCGTGCACGGATCGTTGTGCGACTACCGTTACTGGGAGCCGCAACTCGCGTCGCTGTCGGCGCACTACCGCTGCATCGCTCCTAGCCTGAGCCACTACTGGCCGGCCGTCGAAGCCGGCATCCAGGACGAATTCAGCTGGCAGAACCATGTCGACGAACTCGCCGAATTCATCGACGCACTCGATCTCGGCCCCGTGCATCTCGTCGGCCACTCGCGTGGCGGCAGCGTCGCGTTCAACGTCGCCCGCCAGCATCCGCAACTCGTCGACACGCTGACGCTCGCCGATCCGGGCGGCCCGCTGCAGCAGCCGGGCGTGCGCGAAGCCGCGTTGCCGGCCGCCGCGATCGCACTGCGCACGAAGGCCGTGAACCTGATCGGGGAAGGCGAAGTGGAAGCCGGCCTCGAGATGTTCGTCGATTCGGTGAGCCTGCCCGGCGCCTGGAAGAAGAGCACGTCGCGCTTTCGCACGATGGCGATCGACAACGCGAGCACGCTGCCGAAGCAGCTTCAGGATCCGCTGCCCGCGTATTCGCAGCACTCGGCGTCGGACATCGCGTGCCGCACGCTGCTGATCGACGGCCAGCGCAGCCCGAAGATGTTCCGCAACAACGTCGACACGCTGTCGCAATGGATCGGCGATGCGCAACGGCAGACCGTCGCCGGTGCGTCGCACGGGATGAACGCGGCGAGCCCCGCAGTGTTCAACCGTTACGTGCACGAGTTCGTCGCCGCGTAACGCTCGCGGGCGGCATTCGCGCCGCCCGTTGCTTAATCCCCTTTTCTCATTCGAAGCGCTGCGATGCGGGTTGCCTGCATCGCAGCGCTTCGTTCGCGTTCGCGTCACATGATCGGTTCGGGCTTGCGCGTCACCGCATCCGGCAACCCGAACACGCTGTCGAACGACCAGTTGTACGCGAACGTGAAGATCGGGAAGAACACGATCAGCACTGCGTCGTACAGGAACGCCTGCACCAGCGACACGTCGAGCCACCACGCGATCAGCGGGATCAGGAACGTCACGAGCGCGACCTGAAAACCGATCGCATGCACGACGCGCCGCGCGACGGTGCGCGTCGTTTCCGCGCGGCGCCGCTCCCACGCCTCGAACCCGAGGTTGTACAGAAAATTGACGATGACGCCCGTCGTCGAGATCATCACGCCGAGCAGGCCGCTCGTCGTCGCGCTCGCGCCGCTCAGCATGCCGAGTACCGACGATGCGACGAGGATGCCGAGCACCTCGAACATCACGACGTAGACTATGCGTCTCTTCCATCCTTGCATGACCCACCACCTTCATATCGAACGAGGTGGCGAGACTACAGCGGGCACTTCGCCCGCAAAAGTCAGGTCCTTTCAATTTTTCTGACAGGAGGCCGCCGATGCTGACCAGCGACCACATCGACATGCTGCTGACCGTCATCGACAAAGGCTCGTTCTCGGCGGCCGCGCGCGCGCTCGGCCGCACGCCGTCGGCGGTCAGCATGGCGATCGCGAACCTCGAGGCCGAGCTGGACCTCGTGCTGTTCGATCGCGGCACGCGCGAGCCCACGCCGACCGCCGCGATGGCCGCGCTGCTGCCCGATGCGCGGTCGATCGCCGAACGGTTGCAGGCGTTGCGCGCGCATGCGCAGCACTTGTCGGAAGGCGTCGAGGACACGCTGCGGCTCGGCCTCGCGGCGGAGCTCGACGGCGCGCCCGTTGCGCGCGCACTGACCGCCGTCGCCGCGAAATATCCGGCGCTCGCGATCAGCATCGTCACCGCGCCGCAGGACGCGATCGTCGACGCATTGCATCGCGGCGCGATCGATCTCTGCGTCGCGTACGGCGGGCTCGATCTTCATCCGCAGGAGCAGATCCACGCGCTGTGGACCGAGACGCTGATCGCCGTCGCCGCGCCCGGTCATCCGTCGATTGCCGAAGCCGCGCATCCCGAGGCGATCGAACGGCTGTCGGGGTTTCGGCAGATCGTTATCGCGGACCCAGAACGGCCGCTCACCGACGTGCGTCCCGTGATCGGCAACCGCACGTGGAAGGTGACCGACATGGCCACCGCGATCGCGCTCGTGAAGGCCGGACACGGCTGGGCGAACCTGCCCGAATCGCTGATCGGCCGGTATGTCGAAGACGGCGAACTGGCGCCGCTCGTGTTCGCAAACATCCGCAACGGGCTGCCGCTGCCCGTGTACCTGCGCCGGCCGAAGTACACGGGGCTCGGCAAGGCGGCCAGCGAACTGGTGCGGGCGCTGCGGGCGGAAAGCGACAGCAGGTAAGCGGTGCGGCGGCGAATGCCGCCGCAGCGTTGGTCAACGCCCGACGGCTCGACCGTTAGTTGCAGTTGCTTCGCGTCTTCCGGCAATCCCCCAATCCGACGTGGGACCTGCAACCGGAGCGACGCACCTGCGGCACCGCGACAAAAGGCCAACAAAAAAACCCGATCCGCGTTACCACGGATCGGGTTCTTCGATCGACCGCCCGTTACGGCAGCCCGTCGCCGGCCGGCATATCAACGCACGGCGACTTCCTGCTTGCCCGTCGCCGCATCGCCGACCGCCGTCGTCGCCGCGCCCCACCCGCCGCCCAGCGCGCGGATCAGGTTGACGGTCGACACGGCCTGCGCACCGGTCAGCTGGTTCGCCTGCAATTGCGACTGCAGCACCGACCGCTCGCTGTCGATCACGTCGAGATAGGCGACCTCACCTTCCTGATACTGCGTACGCGACAGCGTCGCCGCACGGCGCGACGCATTGACGGCCGCATCCTGCGCGCGAATCTGGTCGTCGAGCAGACGCAGATCGGCGAGATTGTCCTCGACCTCGCGGAACGCGACGAGCACCTGCTGCCGGTAGTTCGCGACCTGCTCGTCATACTGCGCGCGCGCCTGCTGCACGCCGGCCGCACGGCGCCCGCCGTCGAACAGCGGCAGCGTCAGCGCGGTGCCGGCGAACGGCCCGAGCAGGAACGTGCGGCTCGACCACAGGAACAGGTTGCCGAGCGTCGACGCTTCATAACCGAACGCACCCGTGATATCGAGCTTCGGGAAATACGCCGACTTCGCGAGGCCGATCCGCGCGTTCGCGGCCGCCATCGCGCGCTCGGCCGCCGACACGTCCGGGCGGCGTTCGAGCAGCGCGGACGGCAGGCCGGCGGGCACCTTCACCGCGACCGGCACGATCGGCGTCTCCTTGAACGCGAAGTCCGCGGGCGCCTTGCCGAGCAGGATCGCGAGCGCATGCTCGGACGCCGCGCGCCGGCGCGCGACGCCGACCGCATCGGCCTGCGCGGTCGCCAGTTCGTTCTTCGCGCGCGACACGTCGAGCTCGCTGATGTCGCCCTCGTTGAAGCGGCGCTGCACGAGCTTGAGCGCCTGGTCGCGCAGTTCGACCGTGCGACGGTACAGGTCCTGATCCGAGTCGAGCTGGCGCAGTTCGAAGTAGTTCTGCGCGACGTCCGCCTGCAGCGCGAGCTGCACCGAACGGAACAGCGCTTCGCTCTGCGCCTGGTCGGCGCGCGACGCCTCGACGTTGCGGCTCACGCGGCCGAACAGGTCTGCCTCGTACGACACCGTGCCCTGCGCGCGCCACAGCGTCGCCGTGGTCGGGCCCGTGCCCTGCGGCTGGAACTGCGACGCCGACGACAGCCCTTCGCGCGTCGGCCCGAATCCGGCGCCGACCTGCGGGAACCACTGCGAGCGCGCGGTGCGGGTCGCCGCACGCGCTTCCTCGACGCGCGCCGCCGCGGCCTTCAGGTTCTGGTTCGCGGCGAGCGCCTGCGATTCGAGCGAGTCGAGCACCGGATCGCCGAACACCTTCCACCATTCGCCGCGATGCTCGCCGTCCGCCGGTTCGGCGGTCTTCCACGTGCCGGCCTGTTCGCCGGCCGCGAGCGTCGGCGCTTCCTTGAACGCCGCGGGCGTCGACACGTCCGGGCGCTTGTAGTCGGGCCCCACCGCGCACGCGGCGAGCAGCGTCGCGAGCAAGGTGCTCGCGGCCGCCACCTTCGCGAAGCGCATCAGGCCATTCGAGTTGTGCATGTTGTCCATCTTTTTATCCTCAAGCATCCGAAGCCGGCACGCCTTGGCCCGGCACGCCATAGCCGGCGGAGTCCTTGCCGGCGACGTGGATCTTGCCGCCCGCCAGCGTGCGCAGCACGACGTAGAACACCGGCGTCAACATCAGCCCGAACAGCGTCACGCCGAGCATCCCGAAGAACACCGCGATACCCATCGCATGTCGCATCTCGGAGCCCGCGCCCGTCGACATGACGAGCGGCACGACGCCCATGATGAACGCGATCGACGTCATCAGGATCGGGCGCAGCCGCAGCCGGCTCGCCTCGATCGCGGCCTCGAGCGGCGTCCTGCCGTCGTGCTCCAGTTCGCGTGCGAATTCGACGATCAGGATCGCGTTCTTCGCCGACAACCCCACCAGCACCATCAAGCCGATCTGCGTGAAGATGTTGTTGTCGCCCTGCGTGAGCCACACGCCCGTCAGCGCCGACAGAATGCTCATCGGCACGATCAGGATCACCGCGAGCGGCAGCGTCAGGCTTTCATACAGCGCGGCGAGCACGAGGAACACGAGCAGCACGCTGATCGGGAACACCCACATCGCCGAATCGCCCGCGAGGATCTGCTGGTACGTGAGGTCGGTCCATTCGAACCGCACGCCGCGCGGCAGCGTTTCATGCGCGATGCGCTCGATCGCGGCCTGCGCCTGGCCCGACGAGAAGCCCGGCGCCGGGCCGCCGTTGATGTCGGCCGCCGTGTAGCCGTTGTAGCGCACGACCATTTCCGGGCCGAACGTCGGCGTTACCGTGACGAGCGACGACAGCGGCACCATCTCGCCACGGTCGTTGCGTGTCTTCAGCTGCAGGATGTCGTCCGCGCGCTGACGGAACGGCGCATCGGCCTGCACGCGCACCTGGTACACGCGTCCGAAGCGGTTGAAGTCGTTCACGTACAGCGAGCCGAGATACACCTGCATCGTGTTGAACACGTCGGTGACCGGCACGCCGAGCTGCTTCGCCTTCACGCGATCGAGGTCGACGTTGAGCTGCGGCACGTTGATCTGGTAGCTCGTGAACAACGGGCCGAGTTCCGGTGCCTGCTGCGCGCGCTTGATGAAGTCGTTGGTCGCATCCGACAGCTTCGCGTAGCCGACCGCGCCGCGATCCTCGATCTGCATCTTGAACCCGCCGAGCGTGCCGAGGCCGAGCACCGGCGGCGGCGGAAACACCGCGACGAACGAGTCCTTGATCGCGCCGTACTGCTGGTTCAGCGCACCGGCGATCGCGCCGGCGGACAACGCCTTGCCGTGCCGCTCCGAGAACGGCTTCAGCGTGACGAACACGATGCCCGCGCTCGAGCTGTTGGTGAAGCCGTTCACCGACAGCCCCGGGAACGCGACCGCGCTTTCGACGCCCGGCTGCTTCAGCGCGATCGAGCCCATGTCGCGAATCACCTTCTCGGTGCGATCGAGCGACGCGCCGTTCGGCAACTGCGCGAACGCGATCAGGTATTCCTTGTCCTGCGCGGGCACGAAGCCGCCCGGCACGATCTTCGACACGAGCACGGTCGCGCCGACCAGCACGAGGTACACGCCGAGCATCAGCGTCTTGCGCGACAGCACGCCGCGCACGCCGCGGCCGTAGTTCTCCGCGCCGCGATGGAACACCTTGTTGAAGCGCCTGAAGAAGCCGCCGAGCACGCGGTTCATCGCGCGCGTGAGCCAGTCCTCCTTGTCGCCGTGGCCCTTCAGCAGGATCGCGGACAGCGCCGGCGACAGCGTCAGCGAGTTGAACGCCGAGATCACCGTCGAGATCGCGATCGTCATCGCGAACTGCTTGTAGAACTGGCCGGTCAGGCCCGACATGAACGCGAGCGGCACGAACACGGCGACGAGCGTCAGCGCGATCGCGATGATCGGCCCGCTCACTTCCTGCATCGCCTTGTAGGTCGCCTGCCGCGCGTTCATCCCGCTTTCGATGTTGCGCTCGACGTTCTCGACGACCACGATCGCATCGTCGACCACGATACCGATCGCGAGCACCATCCCGAACAGCGACAGCGCGTTGATCGAATAACCGAAGCCGAGCAGCAGCGAGAACGTGCCGATGATCGACACCGGCACCGCGATCAGCGGAATCAGCGATGCGCGCCAGGTCTGCAGGAACACGATCACGACGATCACGACCAGCGCGATCGCTTCGAGCAGCGTGTGCACCACGGCCTTGATCGACGAGCGCACGAACTGCGTCGGGTCATAGACGATCTTGTAGTCGACGCCGGCCGGCATGTCCTGCTTCAGCTCGGCCATCGTCTTGCGCACTTCGTCGGAGATCTGCAGCGAGTTCGCGCCCGGCGACTGGTTGATCGCCATCGCAACGGCCGGCTTGTTGTCGAGCAGCGAGCGCAGCCCGTATTCGGACGCATCCAGTTCGATGCGCGCGATGTCGCGCAGGTGCGTGACGCCGCCGTCCGGCGTCGTCTTCACGACGATGTCGCCGAACTCGTCTTCCGTCTGCAGACGGCCGCGCGCGTTCACCGACAACTGCAGCGGCGTGCCGGGCAGCGACGGCGACGCGCCGATCACGCCGGCCGCGACCTGCACGTTCTGCTCGCGGATCGCCTGCACGACGTCCTCGGCGGACAGCCCGCGCTGCGCGACCTTCTGCGGATCGAGCCACACGCGCATCGCATAGTCGCCCGAGCCCCACAGCTGCACCTGACCGACGCCCTGGATCCGCGACAGGCGATCCTTCACGTTGATCAGCGCGTAGTTGCGCAGGTAGGTCATGTCGTAGCGGTTGTCCGGCGAGATCAGGTGGACCACCATCGTCAGCGTCGGCGAGCTCTTCACCGTGGTGATGCCGAGCCGCTGCACGTCTTCCGGCAAACGCGGCAGCGCCTGGTTCACGCGGTTCTGCACGAGCTGCGTGGCCTTGTCCGGATCGGTGCCCAGCTTGAACGTGACGGTGATCGTCATGTTGCCGTCGCTGTTCGCCTGCGACTGCATGTAGAGCATGTCCTCGACGCCGTTGATCTGCTCCTCGAGCGGCGACGCGACCGTCTCGGCGATCACTTTCGGGTTGGCGCCGGGGTACTGCGCCTTCACGATCACGGAAGGCGGCACGACTTCCGGATACTCCGAAATCGGCAGCAGGAACATCGCGATCACCCCGCCGAGCAGGATGATCACCGATAGGACTCCTGCAAAGATCGGCCGGTCGATAAAGAATTTTGAAATGTTCATGTCTGGCTCTGTCTGGTTGAACGCGTAAACCGTAGCGGCGGGCCGCTTACGATTCCGCCTTCGCCGGTGCGGCCGGCTTCGCGTTATCCGCGAGCGGCGCGGACGGCGCATCGCCGCCCGTCATCGGGACCATGTGCGGCTTCACCTGCTCGCCCGGGCGCACGCGCTGCGTGCCGTTCACGATCACGCGATCGCCGGCGGACAGGCCGCTCACGATCACGCGCCGGTTGCCGTGCTGCAGGCCCTGCTGCACTTCGCGATACGACACGCGGCCCTGCTGGTCGACGACGAACACGAACTTCTTGTCCTGGTCGGTGTTGATCGCCGCGTCGTCGACGAGCAGCGCCTGGTGCGGCGCGCTGCCGCCCACCTTCACGCGTGCGTAGAGACCCGGGACGAGCGCGCCGTCCGCGTTGTCGAAACGCGCGCGCACGCGGATCGTGCCGGACGACGTGTCGAGCCGGTTGTCGACCGAGTCGATCTCGCCGCTGCGCGAGTAGCCGGTTTCATTCGCGAGACCCAGCTCGACCGGCACCTTGCGGCCGTTGCGCGCGCCGTTGATGTATTGCAGGTAGGTCTGCTCGTCCGCGTCGAACGATGCGTAGATCGGCGACACCGATACCAGCGTCGTCAGCGGCGCGGCCGACGCACCGGCCGACACGACGTTGCCGAGCGTGATTTCCGCGCGCGACACGCGGCCCGACACGGGGGCGGTGATGCGCGTGTAGCCGAGATTGATGCGCGCCGTTTCCAGCGCGGCTTCGGCGGCCTTCAGGTTCGCGCTCGCCTCGCGCGCGGCGTTCTGCTTCTCGTCGTAGTCGCGCTTCGCGATCGCGTTGTCGCCGATCAGCCGCTGCGCGCGCTGCCAGTCGCTCTGCGCGTAGCCGTTGCGGGCCTGCGCGGCGGCGAGCTGCGCGGCCGCGCGGTCGGTTTCGGCCTGATACGGGCGCGGGTCGATCACGAACAGCACGTCGCCCTTCTTCACGAGCGCACCGTCCTTGAAGTTCACCGCGACGATCGTGCCCGACACCTGCGGGCGCACGTCGACTTTCTCGACCGCCTCGAGGCGGCCCGAATAGCTTTGCCAATCGGTGACGGTCTGCGGCACGACAGTCGCGACGTCGACTTCCGGCAGCGGCGCCGCCGCTTTCTCGGGTGCGTTCGCGTTCACGCGCATCGCGCCGAACGTGCCGAGGCCGACGACGGCAAGCGTCACGATCGCCGCGGTCGCGATTCGGGAGCGGGAGGTGCGTAGGATGGCCATGTGGATCTCCAATAAGCGTGGATTGGTCTGGTTATTCGGAACGGTTCGGCTGGCGCGCCTGGAAGCGGCACTGGAAGAAGCGCACGGCCTCCTCGAGCGCGGCTTCGTGCGTCGCGAGCGACGCGTGCGTGACGTCCGGGTAGCGGATCACCTGCGTGAGCACGCCCGATGAAATCAGGCAGCCCGCATATTTCTCCGCTTCGACGTGCAGCACGTCGTTCTGCGCGGTGACGACGAGCGTCGGCGGCAGGCCCGCGAGGCGCACCGATTCGAGCGGCGCGGCATACGGGTGCATGCGCTGCGCCGCCTGCGGCAGATAGGCGCGATAACAGGCCGCGCATTCGCGCGCGGTGATGTCCGATGAAAGGCGTTCGGCGTCGCCGATGCGCGTCATGCTCGGGTCGAGCATCGGCCCGAACAGCGCCTGCGCGGCGATCGACACTTCACCGCGATCGCGCGCGATGAACGCGAGACAGTTCGCGAGCTGGCCGCCCGCGTCGTGCCCCGCGACGCCGATCTTCTTCGGATTGCCGCCGAACGCGCGGGCGCGCGTCGCGGCCCATACGGCGGCGCGATACGCATCCTCCGGCGCGGCCGGAAAAGGAAAGGCCGGCGCGAGCGAATAATCGACCGACACTACGAGAGCTGGTAAGCGTTCTGCTAAAAAGCGCGCGGCGAAGTCGGCGTCGTCGAGCGTGCCGCGCACGAAACCGCCGCCGTGGAAATAAAGCACTACCGGCAGTCCGGTCTTGTCCGCACGCCGATAGAGGCGCAGCACGATGTCCTGCGCGTAGCCGGGGATTTCCACCTCCGCGACCGTCAATGCCGCGCCGGCTCTGGCTTCGGCGGGCAATGCGGCTTTCAGGAATTTGCTGAATTCAGAAGCGTCCATGACGATGCAGCATCCATTTCGAGATGGAACGAATTCTGGGTCCGGCAGACATTGGGATAAATGCCTATAATCCGGCAACACAATTCAACACCCCCGAACAATCCCAGGCTGCGCCGCCTACAAAGCGGCGCAGCCTTCTTGTTCCGGCGGCAAATTAGATTGCGGAGGTTGTGATGGACCGGCTTCAGGCCATGCAGGTGTTTACTCGCGTCGTCGATACAAGCAGCTTCACCAAGGCAGCAGAAACACTCAGCCTGCCGCGGGCATCCGTCACGACGATCATCCAGAATCTCGAAGCATTTCTCGGCGTGCGCCTGATGCACCGGACCACGCGCCGCTTGTCGCTGACGCCTGACGGCGCCGCGTACTACGAACGCTGCGTGCGGATCCTCGCCGATGTCGAGGAAACCGAAGCAAGCTTCCAGAACAACAACCGGAAGCCGCACGGAAAGTTGCGTATCGACATGCCGGGCTCGATCGGGCGGCTGCTCGTGATTCCGTCGCTGTGCGAATTCCACACGCGCTATCCGGACATCGACCTGCAACTCGGCCTGTCCGACCGACCGGTCGACCTGCTGCAGGAAGGCGTCGACTGCGTGATCCGCGTCGGTGCGCTGCAGGACTCGTCGCTCGTCGCGCGCCGCGTCGGCCTGTTCGAATGCGTGTCGGTGGCGTCGCCCGCGTATCTCGAGAAGCACGGCGAGCCGCACGCGATCGAGGACCTGGGCGACCACCGGGCCGTCAACTACTTCTCGAGCCGCACGGGCCGCACGATCGACTGGACCTTCCTCACGGACGGCAAGGAAGTCGAGGTCAAGATGAACGCGATCGTGTCGGTCAACGACGCCGATGCGTACGTGACCTGCGGGCTCGAAGGTTTCGGCCTGATCCAGCCGCCGTTGTTCATGGTGCTGCCGCACCTGCGCGACGGCCGGCTCAAGGAAGTGCTGCCCGGCCTGAAACCGCTGCCGATGCCGATCTCGGTCGTGTATCCGCACAGCCGGCACCTGTCGCCAAAGGTGCGCGTGTTCGTCGACTGGATCGCCGAAGTGTTCGACCGCTGCCCGCTGCTGAGCGGCAAGGGCAGCCTCGACGCGACGTGCAGCAAGCGCACGTTCGAGGAAGCCGAGCGCGCGCCGGCGCTCGACACGCCGGTCATCAACGAGTGGGTCGCGTAATCGTCTGAACCGCGGCGCGCGGGCTGTCCGGCCCGCGCGCCGTCCCGCCTTCGTGCCGCTGCGGTGTCGCCTTCGTGCCACCTTCCTCGCCGCGCACCTCGCCTTTTCCGAATCCGCATCACACCTTTTCGCCGCGTGCGGCAATGGTCCGCGCACGTCACTGCGCGAGCAGTGGCATACCGCCGCGAGGCCCGCTGCAGGCGGCTGCGGGCGATTTCGACATCCCCCTGACGACGTTGCGAATCGCGATTGTTCCTCGATCACGACAAATCAATTCGCGTCTGCCGCATTTATCGCGTCGGGACAGATACCTAGAGTAAACCCTGTCGCGCACCTCGTTGCGCATCGAACAGCCCCGTTTGACGGGACCGGAGCGAGCGCTCAGGCGCCAACTCCGACTAACACAGGAGTTACGTCATGAACCGCCGCCATCTTCTCTCCGCCGTCGCCCTCGCACTCGCCGTGTCCGCACCGGCCTTCGCCGATACGACCACCGCGCACGCCGGCGACTACGGCAACACGTCGTGGTACACGCAGCACAACGGCCCGCGCACGCGCGCCGAAGTCAGCGCCGAAGTCGAACAGGCACGCCGCGACGGCACGCTGGCCTGGCTGCGCAAGGCGAATTCGTATCCGCAAGGTCTCGAACTCGCGCAAGGCCCGTATCGCTCGATGCCGGAAAGCAACCAGCTCGCAGGCGGGGCCCGCTGAACGTCGGTAAACGCGCAACGCCGCGCAGCGGATGATCCGCCGCGCGGCGTCGCGATACCGCCGTCCAACATTCGATTAGTCAGTTAGTTGCAGGAGTCTGTGATGAACGACCACCTTCCTTCGCCGCTCGATCATTGGGACGACACCACGCCGGTGTGGACGCCGTTCCGTTCCGCGCCGCAATCGCATTGACTACTTCGCGCCGACGTCTCGTCGACAGCGTGCGCCCGTCAACGGCGCGGCACGCCGTCGCGCCATTCGCCCCAGTGCGTGACGATGTCCTGCACGAGCGGGTTGCCGGCGCGATACAGGTTTTCGGTCGCCGGCGCGAAACCGCCTTGATCCGCGTAGTTCAGCAGGTTGTCCGCGCTCGTCTGCCCCGCATACGGCCGGTCGAAATCGGAGCCCGTGCGCAGCACCGCGACGCGCGACAGGTCGACCCGCTTCACGCTCGCCGCGCGCTTGAGCGCTTCGTACGTCGCGTTGTCTTCCTGCGCAGTCATGCAGTAGGTGCCCTTGCCGTCGGTGAGGATCTTCGTCCACTGACGCGCGCGCTCGCCGATCAGCGTGCCCGAGAACCACGTATTGCCCGATGACGTGTCGCACTGGATCACCGTCGGCGGCCGGTTCGCCGGCGCATACGTGAACTTCGCGCGCGCGGCTTGGGCCTGCGCGCTGTCGGCGAGCACGACGTTGCGCGAGAGCGCATACGCCGCGTCCGTCAGCTGCGGGTTGAGCTGGAATACTTCGGTGCGGTAGTCGAGCGGCGGCTTGTCGTTCGGGCTCTTCGTATTGATACCGAGAAAGCCGGTGTTCCAGCCGGCCGGAATCTCGCGCGCATCGAGTTCCCACTGCAGGCTGAAGTCGACCAGATATTTCGACCAGGCGGCGGAACCGACCGTGCCTTGCGCGGGGTCGACGCCCGCGATGCCCGACACGAGGAAATACGTGCGGCGCAGGTCGAAGCGCTGCGAGAACGTGAGCGCCATGATCGTCGCGGAGGCGTTCGCGTAGCCCATGCCGGTCGTCACCACGCACACGTCCTGCTTGTTGCAGTGAACGGCCGGATAGTCGGGCGACAGGCCGGGCACGGTGATGTCGCGCCACGGGCCGAGCCGGTCGAGCCATGCCTGGCCCTCCGGACCGAACATCGTGATGATCATGACCTTGACCGGGCGGCCCTGTGCACCGGTCTCGGCGAATGCAGCATTGCCCGCATCGTTGCCCTGGTGATCCTGCGCGATCGACGGCGCGGTCGCACAGGCGGCAAGCGAGAATGCAGCGGCGGAAAGGATGGAGCGAGTCAGCATCGGCGTTCCTTGTTTCGGTGATGTTGGGTGAGAACGGCTCTCGGAGACTGCGCGAGGGAGTATAGAACGCGCGTGCGCGATGCGGAACCCGGCTACGAAACGGCCCGCGGCGTTCGATCACGCGGTTCGTGTGCGCGTGGTTCGAACGATATCCGACAAAAAATCAGGAATGCCATTCGATTGGGCGACGCGACATCGCCGCTATCGATCGTGACCGGCGACGGCATCCGATTCGCTAAACGCGCAGCATCCCCGCGACGCCATAACCGAGCACGACGAGCGCCGCCAGCACATGGCTTGCCACGAGCCATCGGGGCGACTTCACGATGCGCCCGATCGCGCTGCCGCCGAACGCGAACACGAGTTGTCCGGCGAGACTGCCGGCAAACACGCACGCGGCGCCGAGCAGCCAGTGCCGGTGCGCGCCGGCAGCGGCGGTGGCGGTGGCATAGCCATAAAACAGCAGGATGGTCAGCGGATTCGCGAGCGTGACGACGAACATCGACGTGAACGGGCGCGTGCCCGGCGGCGGGGCGGCGCCATCCAGCGTGCGGCGCCGATCCTTCAGCGCCTGCCACAGCATGCGTGCGCCCATGGCGAGCAACACGAGCGCGCCGACGAAGCGGAACAGCGGCAGGTACGACGCGAGCGTGCTCGCGAGCATCGCGCCGAGCGTGAACGCGACGAGCGCATAGCAGCCGTCGGCCGACGCCACGCCGACCGCCGCGCGCACGCCGCTCGCGGTGCCGGCGCGCATCCCGTGGTTCGCGATCATCAGCGCGACGGGCCCGACCGACAGCGCGATCGTCAGCCCGAACAGGAAATCGTTCATCGGTCGTCGATGCCTTCGAGAGAAGGCATCGATTCTAGCGACCGACAGTGATCCGCGATAAGGAAACGCGTCAGGCGACGTCGACGCGCGCGGGGCCGTCCACCATCTCGCCGATCACGGCCGCGCGATCGAAACCGTCGGCGCGGAAGCACGCGAGCACGTCGTCGACCGCGTCCGGCGCGCACGCGACCAGCAGGCCGCCGGATGTCTGCGGATCGGTCAGCAGCGCCTGCGCGACCGTCGGCAGCCCGTCGGCGAGCCGCACGTCGGCGCCATACGCCGCCCAGTTGCGGCCCGATGCGCCGGTGAACACGCCGTCGGCGACGAACGCCTCGACGCCCGCCAGCCACGGCAGCGACGCGTAATGCACGCGTGCGGTGAGATTCGCGCCGCGCGCGAGTTCGAGCGTGTGGCCGAGCAGCCCGAAGCCCGTGACGTCGGTCAACGCATGCACGCCCGGCAGCGCGGCGAGTTCGGCACCCGGCCGGTTCAGCTTGGTGGTCGTCGCAACCATCTGCGCGTAGCCTGCGTCGTCGAGCTGATTCTTCTTCAGCGCGGCCGACAGCACGCCGACGCCGAGCGGCTTGCCGAGCACGAGCACGTCGCCCGCGCGCGCGGCCGCGTTGCGCTTCACGCGCGACGGATGCACGACGCCGATCGCCGCGAGCCCGTAGATCGGCTCGACCGAATCGATCGAGTGGCCGCCCGCGACCGGAATGCCGGCATCCGCGCACACCGATTCGCCGCCGCGCAGCACGGCCGCGATCGTCTCGTGCGGCAGCACGTTGATCGGCATCCCGACCAGCGCGAGCGCGAGAATCGGCTTGCCGCCCATCGCGTAGACGTCGGACAGCGCGTTCGTTGCCGCGATGCGGCCGAAGTCGAACGGATCGTCGACGATCGGCATGAAGAAGTCCGTGGTCGCGACGATCGCCTGCTCGTCGTTCAGCCGGTAGACGGCCGCGTCGTCGGAGGTCTCGGTGCCGACCAGCAGGTCCGGGAACAGCGCCGGCGGCGTGGCCCGCTTCAGCAGTTCGGACAGCACGCCCGGCGCGATCTTGCAGCCGCAGCCGCCGCCGTGGGACAGGCTCGTGAGGCGCGGAACGGCGGGCGGGGTGAGGGGGGCTTCGGTCATCGTCGGCATCCGGTGAATAACAACGCTCCATTATCGACAATTCCGCGCGAGCGCGCCGGATACCCACATAATTGACGGCGCTCGCCGCTCCCCTTCCCGTCCGCGCCTTCGTTCATGGATCACCTGTTCATCGGTCTCGTGCTGTGCTCCGCGTTGCTGCACGCGATCTGGAATGCCTTCCTCCATGTCAGCGAAGACCGGCTCGTCCAGCTCGGCACGATGTCGCTGCCGTATCTCGCGTTCGGCATCGCCGGCGCCGTGCTGCTGCCCGCGCCGGCGCCCGCCGCCTGGCCATATGTCGCGGCGTCGGCGGTGCTCGAGGTCGCGTACTGCTTCACGCTGGCGCGCGCGTACCGCAACGGCGAGTTCGGGCAGATCTATCCGATCGCGCGCGGGATTTCGCCGCTGCTCGTGTCGGTGCTGGCGCTCGCGATGCTGCATGAGCGGCCGACGCCGTTCGGCTTCGCGGGCATCGCGCTCGTGTCGTTCGGCATCATGTCGCTCGCGCTGCGACGCGGCTTCCGGTTCTCCGGCGAAGGCGTGCCGTATGCGCTGCTCACGGGCGTGTTCATCGCCGCGTATTCGATCTGCGACGGAATCGGCTCGCGCGTGTCCGGCAGCGCGCTCGGCTACATCGCTTGGGTGTATCTGCTGTGGAGCGTGCCGCAGCTCGTGCTCGTCTGCGTGCTGCGCGGCGGCCCGCGCGCGGTGCTCGCGTCGCGCACCGCGCTCGCGCAGGGCGCGATCGCCGGCACGATCTCGCTCGCCGCATACGGGATCGTGATCCTCGCGTATCGATACCTGCCTGTTGCGACGGTGTCGGCGCTGCGCGAGACGAGCTCGATCTTCGCGGTCGCGATCGGCTGGTTCGTGATGCGCGAGCGGCCCGGCGCGCAGCGGCTCGCCGCGTGTGTGCTGGTGGTCGCGGGCGCGGTGTTGATTCGGCTGTAGCGCATGCCGACGATCGGTTCGCACCTCGGAGGCGATCGTTGGCTCACCTGTCGACGGCCCGCCCCGCAGCGCGCGCATGCCGCCGTGCCGTTCCCGTCAGACCGTCGCGACGACCCGGTCGAACGCCCGCTCGTCGATCGCCTCGGCCAGCGTCGCAAACGCCGTCGCGATCTCATCCTCCGGCACACACGCATAACCGAGCAGCAAGCCCGATGCCGCACGTTCGCGCTGCGCGTAATAGCCGGACAACGGCCGCACGACGATGTTGCGTTCGAGCGCGGCCTGCGCGACCGCGCGATCGTCGACACCGTCCGGCAGCCGCGTGACGAGATGCAGCCCCGCATCGCTGCCGAGCGCCTGCAGCGTGTCGCCGTAGCGGCGCGCGACCGCGTCGAGCAGCACCTCGCGGCGCTGCCCGTACAGCGTGCGCATCTTGCGGATATGCGACACGAAGTGCCCTTCCGCGATGAACTCCGCGAGCACCGCCTGCTGCAACAACTGACCTTCGCGATACAGCTCGGCGCTCGCGGTCGCGAAGCTCTCCGCGAGCGGCTCCGGCGCGACGAGATACCCGACCCGCAGCCCCGGGAACAGCGTCTTGCCGAAGCTGCCGACGTAGATCACCTGCCCGGCCGTATCGAGCCCCTGCAGCGACGCGAGCGGCCGGCTGCCGTAACGGAATTCGCTGTCGTAGTCGTCCTCGATGATCCAGCAGCCGTGCTGGCGCGCGTATTCGAGCAGCATCCGCCGCCGCGCGAGGCTCATCACCATCCCGAGCGGATACTGATGCGACGGCGTGACGAGCATCAGCTTCGGCGGCTCGGCGAGATCGGCGGCCGACGGCGCGATCCCTTCGTCGTCGACCGGAATCGGCCGCGTGGTGAGCCCCGACACGTTCAGCACGCTGCGCACGCCCCAGTAGCACGGATCCTCGGTCCAGATCGCGTCGCCCGGATCGGTCAGCAGCCGCACCGCGAGGTCGATCGACTGGTGGATCCCGGTCGTGATCACGATCTGCTCGGGCGTGCAGCGCACCGAGCGCGACGTGCGCAGATAGTCGGCCAGCGCCTCGCGCAACAGCGCGAGCCCGCCGCCCGGCGCGTAGGTCAGCAGGTCCGGACGCAGGCGCCGCCAATACTTGTTGTGCAGCCGCGTCCACACGCGCGCCGGAAATCGCGACACATCGGGCACGCCCGGCATGAACGCGCCGCCCTGGCGCTTCGACACGCCCGCGCCTTCGACGAGCCGCGTGCCGCGCGAGGACAGCCGCCGCGCGGAAGCAGGCACCACCGCCGGCCCGGCGCCCGCGTCGGCCGGCGCGCCGACGATCTCGTCCGGCGCGCTGTCGGCGACGAACGTGCCGCGCCCCGTCGCCGAGTTCACGTAGCCTTCGAGCGCAAGCTGTTCGTAAACCTGCGTGACCGTGTTGCGGGCGATCCCGAGCTCCGCCGCCAGCAGCCGCGACGACGGCACGCGCGTGCCGGCCGGCAGTTCGCGCGACAGGATCGCCTGCTGCAGCAGGCGGTGCAGCTGCCGGTAGATCGGCTGTTCGCCGCCGCGCACGAGGCGCTGCGCCAGCCAGTCCGACAACACGCTTGCGCGCATGATTGGCTCCTGAATATTTATTGAAATGGCTCTGATTGCCAGAGCCAAATGTGATTATAGTCGCCTCCATGGGCTGCCAACGCGGCCGATTTTTATCCCACCGGGCAAAACATCAAGGAGATGACCGTGAAGAATGCCGACCTGCAGGCCCGCAAGAACGCCGCCACCCCGCGCGGCGTCGGCGTAATGTGTGATTTCTACGCAGCCCGCGCCGAGAACGCGGAGCTGTGGGATGTCGAAGGCCGTCGCTTCATCGATTTCGCCGCCGGCATCGCGGTGCTGAACACGGGCCACCGCCACCCGAAGATCGTCAAGGCGATCGCGGATCAGCTGAACAGCTTCACGCACACCGCTTACCAGATCGTCCCGTACGCGTCGTACGTCGAACTGGCCGAAAAGATCAACGCGCGCGCGCCGGGCGACTTCCCGAAGAAGACCGCGTTCTTCACGACCGGCGCCGAAGCCGTCGAAAACGCGATCAAGATCGCGCGCGCGGCAACCGGCCGTCCGGGCGTCATCGCGTTCTCGGGCGGCTTCCACGGCCGCACGATGATGGGCATGGCGCTGACCGGCAAGGTCGCCCCGTACAAGCTGAACTTCGGCCCGTTCCCGGGCGACGTGTTCCACGCACCGTACCCGAACGCGCTGCACGGCGTGACGACGGCCGACTCGATCAAGGCGATCGAGATGCTGTTCAAGGCCGACATCGATCCGAAGCGCGTCGCCGCGATCATCTTCGAACCGGTCCAGGGCGAAGGCGGCTTCAATCCGGCGCCGGCCGAATTCGTGCGCGCGCTGCGCAAGATCTGTAACGAGCACGGCATCCTGCTGATCGCCGACGAAGTGCAGACGGGCTTCGCGCGTACCGGCAAGCTGTTCGCGATGCAGCACTACGACGTGCTGGCCGACCTGATCACGATGGCGAAGAGCCTCGCGGGCGGCATGCCGCTGTCGGGCGTCGTCGGCCGTACCGACGTGATGGACGCGGCTGCCCCCGGCGGCCTCGGCGGCACGTACGCGGGCAACCCGCTGGCCGTCGCGTCGGCGCACGCGGTGCTCGACATCATCGACGAAGAGAAGCTGTGCGAACGCGCGACGCAGCTCGGCGACGTGCTGAAGGCGAAGCTGAATTCGCTGCAGGCCGACGTGCCGCAGATCGCCGACGTGCGCGGCCCGGGCGCGATGATCGCGGTCGAGTTCCTGAAGCCGGGTTCGGGCGAGCCGGACGCGGAATTCACGAAGCGCGTGCAGGCGCGTGCGCTCGAGCGCGGGCTGCTGCTGCTCGTGTGCGGCGTGTACTCGAACGTCGTGCGCTTCCTGTTCCCGCTGACGATCCCGCAGGCCGTGTTCGACGAAGCGCTCGTGATCCTCGAGGAAGTGCTGAAGGAAACGGTCGGCGTGCCGGCCTGAGTTCCCGTCCGCTTCAATTGAATGCGCCGCCGCCGTCTTCGTGACGGCGGCGGCCGTTTCATCCGTCATTTTCAACGCAGGCGATTCATATGAGCACTGTTCAGGAAACCCTGGCACTGAAAGATCCGTCGCTGTTCCGCCAGCAGGCGTACGTCAACGGCGAATGGCAAGGCGCGGCGAACGGCGAGTCGTTCGAAGTCCGCAACCCGGCAACCGGCGGCCTGCTCGGCACCGTGCCGGCGATGGGCACGGCCGAGACGCGTCACGCGATCGAAGCCGCGAACGCCGCATGGCCGGCGTGGCGCAAGAAGACCGCGAAGGAACGCGCGGCGATCCTGCGCAAGTGGCACGACCTGATGATGGAAAACGCCGACGACCTCGCGCTGATCCTGACCACCGAGCAGGGCAAGTCGCTGGCCGAGGCGAAGGGCGAGATCGGCTACGCGGCGTCATTCCTCGAGTGGTTCGCGGAGGAAGGCAAGCGCGTGTACGGCGACACGATCCCGACGCCGGCGAGCGACAAGCGCATCGTCGTGACGAAGGAAGCGATCGGCGTGTGCGCGGCGATCACGCCGTGGAACTTCCCGGCGGCGATGATCACCCGCAAGGTCGGCCCGGCGCTCGCGGCAGGCTGTCCGATCGTCGTGAAGCCGGCTGAAGCGACGCCGTTCTCGGCCCTCGCGATGGCCGTGCTGGCCGAGCGCGCGGGCGTGCCGGCCGGCGTGTTCAGCGTCGTCACGGGCGACCCGAAGGCGATCGGCGGCGAACTGACGTCTAACCCGATCGTGCGCAAGCTGTCGTTTACCGGCTCGACGCCGGTCGGCCGCCTGCTGATGTCGCAATGCGCGGCGACGGTCAAGAAAGTGTCGCTGGAGCTCGGCGGCAACGCGCCGTTCATCGTGTTCGACGACGCCGATCTCGATGCGGCCGTGCAGGGCGCGATCGCGTCGAAGTACCGCAACAGCGGCCAGACGTGCGTGTGCACGAACCGCTTCTATGTGCACGAAGCCGTGTACGACCAGTTCGCGCAGAAGCTCGCGGCGGCGGTCGGCCAGCTGAAGGTCGGTCGCGGCACGGAGCCGGGCGTCACGCAAGGCCCGCTGATCAACGAAGCGGCCGTGCTGAAGGTCGAGGCACACATCGAGGACGCGCTCGCGAAGGGCGCGACCGTCGTGACGGGCGGCAAGCGCCACGCGCTCGGCCACGGCTTCTTCGAGCCGACCGTGCTGACGGGCGTCACGCCGGCGATGAAGGTCGCGAAGGAAGAGACGTTCGGGCCGCTCGCGCCGCTGTTCAAGTTCGGCAGCGACGACGAGGTGATCCGCCTCGCGAACGACACCGAGTTCGGTCTCGCCGCGTATTTCTACAGCCGCGACATCGGTCGCGTGTGGAAGGTCGCCGAGGCGCTCGAATACGGGATGGTCGGCGTCAACACGGGCCTGATCTCGAACGAAGTCGCGCCGTTCGGCGGCGTCAAGCAGTCGGGCCTCGGCCGCGAAGGCTCGCACTACGGCATCGACGATTACGTCGTGATCAAGTACCTCTGTCTCGCCGTCTGACGGTTCGGGGCCTGTCGCGTCCGTGACAGGCCCTGACCGCCCGGCCGGAACCGGGCGGTCCCGACGCGGGCCGGTGCCCCTCTCCGCCGCGCCCGCGTCACCTCCCTCCGCCGCCTTCAACGAAACACGTTCACCGCATCGACGAGCCGCGTCGCCTGCTGCTTCAGGCTTTCCGACGCAGCCGCGCTCTGCTCGACCAGCGCCGCGTTCTGCTGCGTGATGTTGTCCAGATGCACGACTGCCTGGTCGACCTGCGCGACGCCCGTGCTCTGTTCCGCCGTCGACGAGCTGATCTCCGCGATCAGGTCCGACACGCGCTTCACCTGCGTGACGATGTCCTCCATCGTCTTGCCCGCGCCGTCGACGATCCGTGCGCCCGACTCGACCCGCTCGACGCTCGCGCCGATCAGCGTCTTGATTTCCTTCGCCGCGTTCGCGCTGCGCTGCGCGAGCGCCCGCACTTCCCCGGCGACCACCGCGAAGCCGCGCCCCTGATCGCCCGCGCGCGCCGCCTCGACCGCCGCGTTCAGCGCGAGGATGTTGGTCTGGAACGCGATGCCGTCGATCACGCCGATGATGTCGGAAATCTTGCGCGAACTCGCCGTGATGTCGTTCATCGTCGTCACGACCTCGCTCACCGCCTGCCCGCCGCGCTCGGCCGCCTCGCTCGCGGAAACCGACAACTGGTTCGCCTGCAGCGCCGTCTCCGCATTGCTCGACACCGTGGCCGTCATCTCGGCCATCGACGCGGCCGTCTGCTGCACGCTGGTCGACGCCTGCTCGGTGCGCGCGCTCAGGTCGTTGTTGCCCTGCGCGATCTCGTTGCTCGCGCGCTGCACGTTGTGCACCTGCTCGCTGACGTCGTCGACGAGCCAGCGGAACATCAGCCCGAGCTGGTTGATCGTGCGCAGCGTCATGCCGATCTCGTCGACGCGGTTCATCGCCACGCCGGTGCGGCTCTCGCCGGTCGCGACGCGCAACGCCTGGTCACGCAGTTGCATCAGCGGACGCGCGATCTGCGCATCGAGCCACAGGCCGGCGGCCACCGACACGCCGACCGTCGCGGCGCCGAACGCCGCGAGTCCGCCGCCGGTCAGCCCGCATGCCCAGCCCGCGCCGACGACGGCCGGCGCCAGCACGCACAGCGTCGAATGCAGCCGCGCGCGCACCGACATCGTCTGAAACAGCGACGCGACGCGCATCAGCCCAGTCCGGACGATCAATCCCTTGTGGAAGCGGCGATTGCCGGCCTTGCCTTCGCGGAACGCGCGATACAGCGCGTCGGCCGCCGCGATCTCGTCGCGCGTCGCCTTCGTGCGCACCGACATGTAGCCGGTCGGCTGCCCGTTGCGCATCACCGGCACCGTATTCGAACGGACCCAGTAGTGGTCGCCGTTCTTGCGGCGATTCTTTACCAGTGCGGTCCATGGTTCGCCGTTCTTCAGCGTCGCCCACATGTCGGCGAACGCCTCCTTCGGCATATCCGGATGCCGCACGATGTTGTGCGGCTGACCTTCGATTTCCTCGGGGGAAAATCCGCTGACCTGAATGAACGCGGCATTCGCGTATTTGATGTAACTGTCCGCGTCGGTGGTCGACATCAGCGTCGCGTCATCGGGGAATTCGAATTCGCGTTGCGTGACAGGCTGGTTATTGCGCATGGTGTGGAGTTCCCGGTTGCGAATCTTGTGTCCGCTTGTGGATTGGATCGAGACCGTACGCATCGCGGCTGTCCCGCATGCGTTCGGTCACACTCCTGCGCTTTCGGCAAATCCGGCGAAAACATTATGCCGGCTGCGGGTAAATATGCATTAATTTCGCATCATCTTGATTCAGCCGAAAACTTTGTTTACACGTGAATCAAAAACCCCGTTTTATCAAATACTTTGCCGTCAATTGTCAGATCAATGTAAACATATCCTCCGCCCGGATTAGTGAATAAATCCGGGTTCGGAAATGAGAATCCCTCTCGTTCGATACATTCGAATCGAATCGGAAAGCCGGGATTTAACCGGCTCGCCGCGACGGAACGCGCAGACGCCCGCGCCCCCCGCCGATTACCGAAACACGTTTACCGCATCGACGAGCCGCGTCGCCTGCTGCTTCAGGCTTTCCGACGCCGCCGCGCTCTGCTCGACCAGCGCCGCGTTCTGCTGCGTGATGTTGTCCAGATGCACGACTGCCTGGTCCACTTGCGCGACGCCCGTGCTCTGTTCCACCGTCGACGAGCTGATCTCCGCGATCAGGTCCGACACGCGCTTCACCTGCGTGACGATGTCCTCCATCGTTCTGCCCGCATCGTCGACCCGGCGCGCGCCCGACTCGACCCGCTCGACGCTCGCGCCGATCAGCGTCTTGATTTCCTTCGCCGCGTTCGCGCTGCGCTGCGCGAGCGCCCGCACCTCGCCGGCGACCACCGCGAACCCGCGCCCCTGTTCGCCCGCGCGCGCCGCCTCGACCGCCGCGTTCAGCGCAAGGATGTTGGTCTGAAACGCGATGCCGTCGATCACGCCGATGATGTCGGAAATCTTGCGCGAACTCGCCGTGATGTCGTCCATCGTCGTGACGACCTCGCTCACCGCCTGCCCGCCGCGCTCGGCCGCTTCGCTCGCGGACACGGCGAGCCGGTTGGCCTGCAGCGCGGTCTCGGCATTGCTGTCGACGGTGGCCGTCATTTCGGCCATCGACGCCGCGGTTTCCTGCACGCTCGACGCGGCCTGTTCGGTGCGCGCGCTCAGGTCGTTGTTGCCTTGCGCGATCTCGTTGCTCGCGCGCTGCACGTTGTGCACCTGCTCGCTGACGTCGTCGACGAGCCAGCGGAACATCAACCCGAGCTGGTTGATCGTGCGCAGCGTCATGCCGATCTCGTCGACGCGGTTCATCCGCACGCCGCGGCGGCTTTCGCCGGTCGCGACGTTCAGTGCCTGGTCGTGCAGCCGTTTCAGCGGACGCACGATCTGCGCATCGAGCCACAGGCCGGCCGCCACCGACACGCCGGCCGTCGCGGCGGCGAACGCCGCGAGCCCGCCGCCGGCCAGCCCGCATGCCCAGCCTGCACCGACGACGGCCGGCGCCAGCACGCACAGCGCCGAATGCACGCGCGCGCGCACCGACATCGTCTGCGGCAGCGACGCGATCCGCAACAGCCCGGTCCGCACGATCAACCCCTTGTGGAACCGACGCTGGCCGGCCTTGCCTTCGCGGAACGCGCGATACAGCGCGTCGGTGGCCGCGATCTCGTCGCGCGGTGCCTTCGTGCGCACCGACAGGTAACCGTGCGGCACGCCGTCGCGCATCACCGGCACCGCGTTCGCGCGCACCCAGTAGTGATCGCCGTTCCGGCGGCGGTTCTTCACGAGCGCGGTCCACGGCTCACCGCTCTTCAACGTCGCCCACATGTCGGCGAACGCCTCCTTCGGCATATCGGGGTGCCGCACGACGTTGTGCGGCTGACCGACGAGTTCGTCGTTCGAGAAGCCGCTCACGTATTCGAACGTCGTGTTCGCGTACGTGATGATGCTGTCGGCATCGGTGGTCGACATCAGCGTGACGTCGTCGGGAAATTCGAATTCTTGTTGGGTGACAGGTTGGTTGTTGCGCATGCAAGGCTCCGAAAGGCGGATCCGTCTGCGGGATCCGCGCGGCGCGAAAATCACGCTCAGTAGCCGAAAAACGGTTTATCGCTTTACGACGGTCTCGTCCTTACTGTCGGCAATCACCGGGAAATCCTGAGTCCGAAAGCGCCGGAAAATTCGAATTCCGTCGTCGACATGATTTCGATCAAGTAATCCCGCGATAATCGCGTCCGGCGCTTTGCGGATACGGCCCGATGCTTTGCTGGATTACGTCAGGCGACGCATCGGTTCACATAACCATTGCGCACAGCGAAACGATTCAGCCTGCTCGGCTCCATTCGACCGGCATTTGAATTCGATGAAAAAATCCAACGATCAATGGAATCGGTCGTGCCGGAATGCGGCGGCGGACATGCCGCTCGGTGCGAGATCCTCCGTCATCCGTACGCGCGCGAACGCAACCCGCGCGTAGAATTTCCGCTTGCTCAACACCGCCCGCTCGGAGAACGACATTGCACAACGCGTCGCGGCCGCCGGCCTCGCCGAAGATCCTCGTCAGCATGTGCGTGCTCGGTCACCCCGTCCGTTACAACGGCTCGGCGAAGACCGCCGCGCATGAAACGCTCGCACGATGGCAGCGCGAAGGGCGCCTGGTGCCCGTGTGTCCGGAACTGGCGGGGGGATTGAGCGTGCCGCGTCCGCCCGCCGAAATCGCGGACGGGGAATCAGGGCAACGCGTTCTGTCGGGCGTCGCGCGCATCGTCGACGTGCACGGCACCGACGTAACGGCGCCGTTCATCGACGGCGCGCGCACCGCGCTCGCGCTGGCACGCGCGCACGACTGCCGCTACGCGATCCTGGCGGACGGCAGCCCGTCGTGCGGAAGCAGTTTCATTTACGACGGGAGTTTCGCGGGCCGGCGGCATGTCGGCGCCGGTGTGACGGCGGCGCTGCTGCGCCAGCATGGCATCGAGGTGTTCGCGGACACCGAAATCGACGCGCTCGTCGCACGCCTCGCGCAACGAGCGCAAGCTGAATGACGATGTGGCCGGCACGACGATCGCGTGCCGGCCACACCGTTTGAAGCGGGAACCCGGTCAAGCGGCGTGAACTCCCGCCGCTCCCCCGGATGACGCGATCAGACGCGCTCGATCGCGATCGCGATGCCCTGGCCGACGCCGATGCACATCGTGCACAGCGCGAAGCGGCCGTTGGTGCGATGCAGCTGATACATCGCGGTCGTCACGAGGCGCGCGCCCGACGCGCCGAGCGGA
This sequence comes from Burkholderia sp. BCC1640, assembly GCF_902833125.1. NCBI lineage: Bacteria > Pseudomonadati > Pseudomonadota > Betaproteobacteria > Burkholderiales > Burkholderiaceae > Burkholderia > Burkholderia sp. BCC1640. Next base: position 69,978 of record NZ_CADFEF010000008.1, read on the forward strand.
TGGCCGAGCGCGATCGCGCCGCCGTTCGGGTTCACGCGAGGATCGTCGTCGGCGACGCCCAGCATGCGCAGCACCGCGAGGCCCTGCGACGCGAACGCTTCGTTCAGCTCGATCACGTCGAACTGGTCGATCGTCATCCCGAGCCGGGCGAGCAGCTTCTGCGTGGCCGGCGCGGGGCCGATGCCCATCACGCGCGGCGCGACGCCGGCCGTCGCGATGCCGAGCACGCGCGCACGCGGCGTCAGGCCGAAGCGCTTCGCGGTGGCTTCGTTCGCGAGCAGCAGCGCGGCGGCGCCGTCGTTGACGCCCGATGCGTTGCCGGCCGTCACCGAGCCGTCCGGACGCACGACGCCCTTCAGCTTCGCGAGCGTCTCGAGCGACGTTTCGCGCGGATGCTCGTCACGCGAAAAGACGACCGGATCGCCCTTCTTCTGCGGAATCGTGACCGGCACGATTTCCTCGGCGAGCGTGCCGTCCTGCTGCGCACGCGCGGCCTTCTGCTGGCTGCGCAGCGCGAACAGGTCCTGGTCGGCGCGGCTGATGTTGTAGTCGACCGCGACGTTCTCGGCCGTCTCCGGCATCGAATCGACACCATGCAGCTGCTTCATCAGCGGATTGACGAAGCGCCAGCCGATCGTCGTGTCGTAGATGTCGGCCTGGCGCGCGAACGCGCTGGCGGCCTTGCCCATCACGAACGGCGCGCGCGTCATGCTTTCGACGCCGCCGGCCACCATCAGCGCGGCCTCGCCCGACTTGATCGCGCGCGCGGCCACGCCGACCGCGTCCATCCCGGAACCGCACAGGCGGTTGATCGTCGAACCCGGCACGCCCTCCGGCAGACCCGCGAGCAGCGCGGACATGCGCGCGACGTTGCGGTTGTCCTCGCCGGCCTGGTTCGCGCAGCCGTAGATCACGTCGTCGATCGCCGTCCAGTCGACGTCGCGGTTGCGCTCGACGAGCGCCTTGAGCGGCACCGCGCCGAGGTCGTCGGCGCGCACGCCGGACAGCGCGCCGCCGTAACGGCCGATCGGGGTACGAATCGCATCACACAGAAAAGCTTCGGTCATCAGTGTCTCCGGTCTCATGCAAGGCTGGGAAGTTAATGAAACGCGCCCCTTGCATTGCCCGCCGGGATGCGCTTAAATGTTCTATATACGAACATAAGATCGTGTATCGAACGTTCAACGCATCATAGGGAGTGCGGGGACGACCTGTCAAGCGCCCGGTCCGCGGTGCGGTTGGCGTGTCAGGCCCCATGCGCTATCTTCTCGGCTGCACGACAATCCGACCGTTCATGACAACCGAAGACATCCAGACGAAACCGGGCGACTCCTATGTGCAGTCGTTCGCGCGCGGCCTCGCGGTGATCCGCGCATTCGACGCCCAGCGCCCGGAGCAGACGCTCACCGAGGTCGCCTCGGCCACCGGGCTCACGCGCGCCGGCGCGCGCCGGATCCTGCTGACGCTGCAGACGCTCGGCTATGTCGAGGCCGACGGCCGGCTGTTCCGGCTCACGCCGAAGATCCTCGAACTCGGCTTCGCATATCTCACGTCGATGCCGTTCTGGAGTCTCGCCGATCCGGTGATGGAGCAGCTGTCCGCGCAGATCCACGAAAGCTGCTCGGCCGCCGTGCTCGACCGCACCGAGATCGTCTACGTGCTGCGCGTGCCGACCCACAAGATCATGACGATCAACCTGTCGATCGGCAGCCGCCTGCCCGCGTACTGCACGTCGATGGGCCGTGTGCTGCTGTCCGCGCTCGACGACGCGGCGCTCGACGAAACGCTCGCGCAGAGCGGCATCCGCGCGCACACGCCGCGCACGATCACCGACATCGGCGAGCTGAAGGCGACGATCGCGCAGGTGCGCCAGCAAGGCTGGGCCGTGGTCGACCAGGAACTCGAAGTGGGCTTGATGTCGATCTCGGCGCCGATCCGCAACCGGCGCGGGCAGGTGATCGCCGCGATGAACATCAGCGGCAACGCGCAGCGGCATACCGCGAAGCAGATGGTGAAGGAGTTTCTCGGGCCGCTGCAGCAGGCCGCGCAGACGGTGTCGGAACTGGTGGCACGGCGCGGGTAAGTGCACCGCGCGATGGCCGGATCGGCGCGACGGCCATTCGCGGACACAAAAAAAGCGGGGGGCGCGTGGCCGCCCGTTCAATGCTCCGACTCTCCTGTAACGCCCGGTCAATTCAACAAGCACGACATTGCGCGGCGCCGCTCAGGCACCGTGCCCACCACTCACGCCCCGAGCAGCATCCCCGTGCGCACCGGCACCGTCCCCGTCACGCGGCCGAGCGGCGCACCGGCCGTCACGAAGCGGATCGCGCGGCGCATGTAGAACACGCCGTCGGTGCCGCTCGACACCGTCGTGATCGCGTCGGTCAGCGGATCGACGATGTCGAACAACGGATCGCCCGCGCGAATCGTCGCGCCGATCGCCGCGCGGTGCACGAGAATCCCGCTCACCGGCGCGTAGAACTGCTCGCTGCCCGCGAGCGGCGTGGCCAGCGCGGCGAGCGGCGGCAGCGGCGTGCGCTCGCCGCGCACCGCACCGCACCACACCAGATAGTCGACGAGCGCATCGGCGTCGCGCGCCGCGTATTCGTGCGTCACGTCGCGCTGGCCACGGCATTCGACGGTCACGGCCACCGTGCCCGCCGCCATCGGCGTGCGTTCCGGCAGATGCTGCCGCAACTGCGTCCACATCAGGTGATGCGCATCGTCGAACGCGTGGCCGCCGGAATCCTCGGCGAGCAGCGACACCGCCGCGCCGAGATAGCGCGCGAGCGGCTCGACCTGCGGCCATGCCGCGTCGCTCGTGTACACGTGCATCACCGCTTCGAGCGAGCAATGCAGGTCGATCACGACGTCCGCGTCGTGCGACAGCTTCAGCAACGCAAGCTGCAACGCGTCGAATTCGGTACGCGGCGCGATCTCGTCGAGCGCCGCGCCGACGCATTCGCGCACGATCGCGCGATTGCGTTCGGGATCCGTGCCGAGCCGATCGCGCGCCCGCGCGGCGATGTCGGCGAGCGGCAGGAAGCCGCGATTGAAATTGCGTCCGCTCGCGAGATCGAACCGGCCGATGAATTGCCCGAGCAGATGGTGATTGAGCCCGATCGGGTTCGCGACCGGCACCAGCACGACCTCGGCCGCGAGCCGGCCGGCCGCGTCAAGCTGTGCGAGTCGCTGCTTGAGCGCGACGGCGGCGAGCATCGCGGGCGTCTCGTCCGCGTGCAGCGCGGCCTGCAGGTAGATCTTGCGGCCGGCGTCGGCCGGCCCGAAGTGAAAGCTGGTCAGCGTGCGCTGCGTGCCGATCGACGGCGACAGGAGCGGCGTGGTGCGAATCTGCATCGAGGGTCCCGAATGAAAAATGCGAGGGAAACGGCGCGTTCGGCTCAGTCGCCGTACGGGTTGAAATCGAAGTACTGCTTCGCGATCCGCTCGTACGTGCCGTCCTTCAGCATTGATGCGATCGCGCCGTCGATCGACGCCTTGAGCGCCGTGTCCGACTGGCGCATTCCGATGCCGACGCCGCGATCGCCCAGGTCGAGCGCCGCGCCGACGAACGCGAAGCCCTTGCCCTTCGGCTGGCGCAGAAATCCGTAGTCGGCTTCCACCGTGCCGAGCAGCGCGGCGTCGAGCCGGCCGTTGACGAGATCGGCGAACACGTCGTCCTGGCTCTTGTACGGCACCACGCCGACACCGGCCGGCGCCCAGTGCGCGAGCGCCCACGATTCGAACTGCGTGCCCGACTGCACGCCGACGCGCTTGCCGGCCAGCGACGCGGCCGTGCTGCCGAGCCCGCGCTCGGGCCGCGCGACGAGTCGCGACTTGAAGCGGAACAGTTTCGACGAGAACAGGATCTGCTTCTCGCGCTTCTCGGTGATCGCCATCGACGACAGGATCGCGTCGATCTTGCGCGCCTGCAGCGCCGGGATCATCCCGGAGAATTCCAGCTCGACCCACTGGCAGCGCAATTGCGCACGGCGGCAGATCTCGTTGCCGAGATCGACGTCGAAACCCTTCAGGCTGCCGTCGGGCGCCTTCGCGTCCATCGGCGGATAGGTCGGATCGATGCCGAGGCGCACCACATGCGCATCGAGCGCGTGCGCGGACGGCGCCGCGAAACCGATGCACAGGGAAGCCAGCGGAACGAGGAAGCGGCGGAAGCGAGGGAGGCGTGGCACGCGTTTCATGATCGGCGGAAGGCGGGAAGTGGGACAACCGGGATGGGCCGGACTGCCTGCGATCGTAGTGCGCGCGCGTCGCCGCCGGAACGCGCGGCTGTCTTATCATGATCAGTATTTCCGATCACCGGCTTCACGCTCGACCATGGCGTTCACGCTGTCCCAGCTCCGCATCTTCCAGGCCGTCGTCGAACACGGCAGCCTGCGCGCCGCCGCACGCGCGCTGGATCTCGCGCAGAGCGGCGTCACGCAGCAACTGCAGAGCCTCGAAGCGACGCTCGGCGCGACGCTGTTCACGCGCACCAATCGCGGGATCGTGCCGACGGCCGTCGGCCAGCGGCTGCTCGCGCGCTCGGGCGCGATCCTCGGCGAATGCGAACAGGTCGAGCACGAGATCCGTCAGCTGAGCGGCGCCTACGAAGGCACCGTCACGCTGGGCCTCGTGACCGAACCGCTGATCGATGCGTTCGCGCCGGTGCTGACCGCGTTCCGCGCGCGCTTCCCGAAGGTCGACGTACACCTGCGCACCGGCACGTCGCGAATGATGATCGGCTGGCTGCGCGAGAACGCGGTGGATTTCGCGATCGCGCTCGTCGCGAAGCAGACCGACACGACCGATCTCGCGGTCACGCCGCTGCATGCGTCGGCGCCGGTGGTCGTGTGTCGCAGCGGCCATCCGCAGCAGCACGCGCAATCGCTTGCCGAGTTGGCCGACTATGCGTGGGTGTCGACGCGTTCGCCGAACCTGAGCGCCGATCCGGTCGTCAACCGGCTGCTCGCGTATTTCGACGCGCACGGCCAGCCCGCGCCGACGATCATCGCAACCGTGGAAGGGATGTTCGAAACGCTGCAGCTCGTCACGCAGACGGATTGCCTCGCGCTCGAATCCGAAGCCGTGACGCGGCACGGGCCGTTCGCGGGCGCGCTCGCGAAAGTGCGCGTGCGCGAGCAGGCTGAATCGCAGGAAGTCTGCCTGCTGCAGCGCGCGGCCGTGCCGTTGACGCCTGCCGCGCAGGAACTGGCGACGATGCTCGCGTCGTACCTGAGGACCGTGCGCGGGCGGTAATCCACACGCGGATCACCGCCCGCGGCGCCGCACGTCAGTCCATCGATTCGCGCGCCGTCTCGCGCAGCATCGCGACCGCGATCAGCGACAGCACCACGCACACGGCCACGTAGCCGGCCGGCGCGAGCTTGCTGCCCGTCGTCTTCACGAGCCAGGTCGCGATCAGCTGCGCGGTGCCGCCGAAGATCGTCACCGCGAGCGCATACGCGATCGAGATGCCCGTCGCGCGCACGTGGCGCGGCAGCGATTCGCACATCAGCGCCATTTCGGATGCCGAACCGAGCGAATAGAACAGCAGCATCAGCGCGGTCAGCGGCAGGATCACCGACAGCGTCGGATGATGGTTCATCAGCCAGAACGCCGGGAACAGCAGCAGAACCAGCACGCCGCGTCCGACGAAGATCGGCATGCGCCGGCTGCCGAGGCGGTCCGACAGCCAGCCGAACAGCGGACACGTCACCAGCATCACGCAACCCGACGCGACGCCGACGAACATCGACAGCTTCATCGGCAGCCCGAGCGTGTGGATCGCATAGGTCGGCATGTAGAAAGTCAGGATGTAGGTCGACACCGTGCCGCCCATCACCGTCAGCATCAGCAGCAGCACGGTGCGCGTGTGCTGCGAGAACAGCTCGCGCAGCACGCCGCGTTCGATCCCGTGATGGCTGTCGCCGGGCGCATCGTCCGCGAGCCGGCGGCGCAGATACATGCCCACCGGCGCGATCAGCACGCCCACGAGGAACGGCAGGCGCCAGCCCCAGCCCTCGAGCGCGTCCTTCGTCAGCGTGTTCGACAGCAGCGCCGCGAAGCCCGATCCCATCAGCGCCGCGCCGCCTTGCGTCGCCATCTGCCAGCTCGCGCGGAACGCGCGGTGCGACGTGCCGCCCTGCTCGATCAGCGTGGAAGTCGCCGCGCCGAATTCACCGCCCTGCGAGAAGCCCTGCATCAGCCGTGCGCAGACGACCAGCAGCGGCGCGGCCACACCGACCTGCGCGTAGGTCGGCGCGATCGCGATCAGGCCGGTGCCGAGCGCCATCAGCATGATCGTCAGGTTCAGCGCGGCCTTGCGGCCCTTGCGATCCGCATAGACGCCGAGCACGACGCTGCCGAGCGGCCGCGTGAAGAAGCCCGCGGCGAACGTCGCGACCGACAGCAGCAGCGACGTGGTCGGATCGCTCGACGGGAAGAACAGCTTGCCGATCAGCACCGCGAAAAAGCCGTACACGGTGAAATCGAAGAACTCCAGCCAGTTGCCGATCACGGCCGCCGCGATCGCGCCGCGCTTCGTGACGGCCGGTGCGCCGTGCGTATCGGCTTCGGCAGCCCCCGCCGACGCGGGGTGCAGCGCGAGATGGTCTTTCTGCATCGTTCGGTTCTCCTCTCAATGCGGCCGGAAGCGCCGGCCGCGCGCCGCCGCCGGGGCTACTGCCCGAGGTACCGCTCGACGAGGCGCGTCCAGAACGCCGCGCCGATCGGCAGGTTGCGATCGTTGAAGTCGTACTTCGGGTTGTGCACCATGCAGCCGTCCTCGCCTTCGCCGTTGCCGAGCCGCACGAACGAGCCCGGCCGCTGCTGCAGCATGAACGCGAAATCCTCGCTGCCCATCAGCAGGTCGGCCTGCTCGACCACGTGCGCGTCGCCGACCAGCTCGCGCGCGACCTGCGCGGCGAAATCCGTTTCGGCATCCGTATTGACGACGACCGGATAGCCTTCGATGTACTCGACGTGCGCGGTCGCGCCGTAACTCGCGGCCTGCGCTTCGGCGAGCTCGACGATGCGGCGCTTGAGCAGCGCGCGCACGTCGGGGCTGAACGACCGCACGCTGAGTTCGAGGCGCGCGCCGTTCGGGATCACGTTGTTCGCGGTGCCCGCGTGCATCGAGCCGACCGTGACGACCGCCGGTTGCGACGGGTCGACGTTGCGCGCGACGATCGTCTGCAGCGCCATCACGATGCTCGCCGCGACGACCACCGGGTCGACCGTCAGATGCGGCCGCGCCGCGTGACCACCGACACCCTCGATCGAGATGATCGCCTTGTCGCCGGCCGACATGAACGGGCCGCGTCGCGTGAGGAACACGCCGGGCGCCGCGCCCGGATGGTTGTGCATGCCGAACACCGCATCGCACGGAAAACGGTCGAACAGGCCATCGTCGATCATCTTCTTCGCGCCGCTGTCGACGCCGTGCTCTTCCGCCGGCTGGAAATACAGATGCACGGTGCCGGAGAAGTTGCGCGTCTTCGCGAGGTGTTGCGCGGCGCCGAGCAGCATCGTCGTGTGGCCGTCGTGGCCGCATGCGTGCATCTTGCCGTGCGTGCCGCTCGCGTACGGCAGGCCGGTCGCTTCGAGGATCGGCAGCGCGTCCATGTCCGCACGGATGCCGATGCTGCGCGTGCCGTCGCCGACGCGCAGCGTGCCGACCACCCCCGTCTCGCCGACCCCGCGCGTCACCTGCCAGCCCCATTGCTCGAGCTTGTCCGCGACGAGCGCGGCCGTCTCGTGCTCCTCGTACGCGAGTTCCGGGTGATGGTGAATATGATGGCGAATCTCGCGCAGCCCGCCGGCGGCGGGCATCAGATCCTCGATTTCGGTGAATCGGACGTCGGTGGTCATCAAGCGGCTCCTGCTGATCGTCAGCGTGTCAGCCCGCACGCGAACGGTTGCGTGCGGGAAAGCGAGCCACTATAGCGAGCCGATATCCGTTGAATAAGATGCGGAATTTTTCACCGCGATAAATTTATTTAATCAGGGTTTGTACCAGTGCGAGTGAGATCCCATGCTTGCATCGTTCGCTGACAGACTTGCTCCATCCGGCTAGAAACACGCTCTTCGGCGTCGGCAGCGTCATCCCACTTGGCGAGGAGCTGATGAACAACCCGATTCGCGGCCACATCATCGTCGACGTCAATGCATGACGCCACGGGCAACACGCGATGTTTCTTTTTCAGGCCGGCGGCTCGTGCGTCGAGACCGCCCGTGCCACTTCATCCAGGAGACCTCATGACCGCTGCAGACAACACGCCCGTCAGCCGCTTCCCCGTGCCGGCACTCGAATACCTGCCCGACGACATTCGCGAACGGATCGCGGCCGTCCAGGAAAAATCGGGCTTCGTCCCGAACGTATTCCTCACGCTCGCGCATCGCCCGGACGAGTTTCGCGCGTTCATGGCGTACCACGACGCGCTGATGGACAAGCCGGGCAACCTCACCAAGGCCGAACGCGAAATGATCGTCGTGGCCACCAGCAGCGTGAACCAGTGTCAGTACTGCGTGATCGCGCACGGCGCGATCCTGCGCATTCGCGCGAAGGATCCGCTGATCGCCGACCAGATCGCGACCAACTATCGCAAGGCCGACATCACCGCCCGACAGAAGGCGATGCTCGACTTCGCGATGAAGGTTTCGCAAACCGCGCACCTGGTGGGCGAAGCGGACTTCGATACGCTGAAGTCGCATGGCTTCACCGACGAGGACGCCTGGGACATCGCGGCGATCTCGGCGTTCTTCGGGATGTCGAATCGCATCGCGAACGTGACGAACATGCGGCCCAACGCGGAGTTCTACGCGCTGGGCCGCTGAAGGCCGCCGGCAACGGCGATCGCTGTCGACGACCGGCGCGGCGCTCAAGCGAACCCGCGATGCCCCGGCTTACCCGACCTTCTTCAACGCCTGCAGCCCATCCGGGAGCTTCGCGTCCGGGAACATCGTCGACAGCGTCGCATCGCGCCACCGCGCCGCCTCCTCCGCGCGCTGCGCTTCCGCCTGCTCGCACACGAACAGCGCATCGCCGCCGAGCAGCAGACGCATCGGCACGTCGTCGCGACGCGACAGCTCGACGATCAGCGCCGCGATCCGTGCGGGATCGCCGACCTCGTGGCCGCCATACGCGCCGAGCAATTCGAGAATCTTCCCGACCGACGGCTGATAGTCGGGCAGCAAGCCGTCGACCTCGCGCTTCGCCTGCGCCGCCCATTCGGTGCGCATCCCGCCCGGCTCCAGCGTGCACACGCGCACGCCGAACGGCGCGACTTCCTTCGACAGCACGTCGCTGAACCCGCCGACCGCCCACTTCGCGGCCTGATACGCGGACAGGCCGGCCGTCGCCGTGCGCCCGCCGACCGACGACACCTGGAAGATGTGGCCCGCGCGCTGCGCACGCATCGTCGGCAGCACTGCGCGCGTCATGTTGACCACGCCGAACAGGTTCGTTTCGATCTGGTCGCGGAAATCGTCGGCGGCCATCTGCTCGAACGGCGCCGTATGACCGTAGCCCGCGTTGTTCACCAGCACGTCGATGCGGCCGAACGCGTCGCGCGCAGCCGCCACCGCATGCGCGGCCGCGGCGGCGTCGGTCACGTCGAGTTCGATCGGCAGCAGCCGGTCGCCGTACCGCTCCTCCAGATCCGCGAGCCGCGCGGGATCGCGCGCACCGGCCACCAGACGATCGCCCGCCGCCAGCACCGCTTCCGCGATCGCACGCCCCAAGCCGCGCGCGGCCCCTGTTACCAGCCAGACTTTCGACATTTTCCACTCCTCGACAAGGTTGAAACCACAAAATGAATGATTACTCACTCATTAATATGGGCGCTGACACGATGGTTTTCACCGTGCGTCGCCCTGCCTGAAACCGCCTTCCGTCGCGGCGGACGCGCCGATCCGAACGCGCCGCCGATCATCCGCCTCGCGCTGTCCGCCGCGCAGCCCGCCCGGCGGGCCGTTCGCTCAGACCGCGTGCAGCACGGCCCACAGCGCACGAAACCCGGCCTCCCGGTATCCGTCGGCCAGCGCCGGATCGCGCGCGATCGATTCCATCGCCGTCTCCGCGATCGACGTGAACAGCGCCGCGCAGAACGCGTGCGCATCGTCGGCCTTCAGCCCGCCCGCCGCGGCAACCTGCGCGCGCAGCAGCGAGCCGATCGCGCCGAACCCTTCGGCCCCGGCCGCGCGATGCGCGTCGTCGATGCGGCCGCTCACGCCGAGCTGCTGCAACGCGCGGCGCCCGTCCGGGTTCGCGACGCCCCACGACACGTAGCCGTTCCACGCATGCCGCATCGCCTGTTCGGCCGGCGCATGCTCCGGAAACCCGGTCATCATCGCCTCGCGCATCTCGGCCTTCAGGCTCAGGTACAGCGCATTCAGCAGCGCATCCTTGGTCTCGAAATAGGTAAATACCGTGCCTTCCGCGACGCCGGCGAGCCGCGCGATGCGCGCGGTGGTCGCGCTCGCGCCGTCCTCCGCGAGCGCGCGGGCGGCGGCGGCGAGGATGGCGTCGTGCTTGTCAGGACTGCGCGGTCGGGCCACGTTCGATTCCTTTAATGAGTGAGCGCTCAATCATAATCACGGCATGCAAGCAATGCAAGTGCTGTTACAACGCGGGAACACATACGCAATCGATCAAAAGCGTGCACTATTAGCGTTTTCACGTACTGGCGCGCCAACGCACCGGCGCCCGGCGCTTCGACGTTCGTTCCACGCTCACACCGCTTCAGACCGCGATCCACTCATGACGAATAAGCCCAACCAGACCGAAGCCGACCAGCCCGTCGACATGATCATCTTCGGCGGCGGCGGCGACCTGGCCGCCCGCAAGCTGTTGCCCGCGCTGTACATGGCGCACCTGCACTGCAACCTGCCGCCGGAGACGCGCATCATCGCGGTCGGCCGGCGCGACTGGGGCATCGACGGCTATCGCAAGTTCATGGACGAGCAATCGCGTCCGTTCATCGACGACAAGGCGTTCGACGCCGACGCGTGGGCCCGTTTCCTCGACCTGTTCAAGTACGTACTGATCGACGTGAACGCGCCGGAAGACTACGCGCGCCTCGCCGACGCGGCGCGCGGCGATGCGATCCGCGTGTTCTACCTGTCGACATCGCCGGAGCTGTTCACGACGATCTGCGACAACCTGTCGGCCGCGCACCTCGTCGACGCGCGCTCGCGCGTCGTCCTCGAAAAGCCGCTCGGCCACGATCTCGCGTCGGCGCAGGCGATCAACGACGCGGTCGGCAAGCATTTCGCGGAATCGCAGATCTACCGGATCGACCATTACCTCGGCAAGGAAACCGTGCAGAACCTGATGGTGCTGCGCTTCGGCAACCCGATCTTCGGGCCGCTGTGGCAGGCGCCGAGCATCCGCAGCGTGCAGATCACGGTGGCGGAGACGGTCGGCGTGGGCAGCCGCGCGGGCTTCTACGACCATACCGGCGCGCTGCGCGACATGGTGCAGAACCACCTGCTGCAACTGCTGTGCATCGTCGCGATGGAGCCGCCGGTGTCGCTCGACCCGGACGCGGTGCGCGACGAGAAGCTGAAGGTGCTGCGCTCGCTGCGGCCGATGGCGCTGTCGGACGTCGCGCGCGACACGGTGCGCGGCCAGTACACGGCCGGCGCGGTCAACGGTCAGCCGGTCAAGGGCTATCTCGAGGAAGACAACGTGCCGGCGGACAGCCACGCGGAGACCTTCGTCGCACTGCGCGCGCACATCAACAACTGGCGCTGGGCGAACGTGCCGTTCTTCCTGCGCACCGGCAAGCGGCTGCAGCGCCGCCAGTCGGAAATCGTGATCGAGTTCGCGGACATGCCCTTCTCGATCATCCCGAGCGGCCCGCGCCACTACAGCAACCGCCTCGTGATCCAGCTCCAGCCGGAAGAGTCGATCCAGTTGCAGATGCTCGCGAAGGAGCCGGGCAGCGGGATGAAGATGGTGCCGGTGAGCCTGAACCTCGACCTGCAGCAGGCGATTCCGGAACGGCGCGCGGAAGCGTACGAGCGGTTGCTGATCGACGTGATCCGCGGCCGCCTCACGCACTTCATGCGCCGCGACGAACTCGAGGCCGCGTGGTCGTGGGTCGAGCCGATCCTCGACGGCTGGAAGCAGCTCGGCGATCGCCCGCGGCTCTACACCGCGGGCACGTTCGGACCGGCGGCATCGTCGGCGCTGCTGGCGCGCGACAACATGTCGTGGTCCGAGGAAGCGTAAGCGCTGCACGACGGCGTGCCCGCGGCGCAAGCGCCGTGCGGCACGCCGGATCACACCCGGGCCACCGCCGCCCCCCGCTTCCCTTACGGCGCGCCGCCGTTACAGCGGCCCCATCCAGGCGGCCTTGCGCCGCGTCGGCGCATCGCTGCCGCTGCTCCCGCCGCCCAGCGCTTCGATCATGTAATCGACGAACGACGCGATCCGCGACGAGATCGCGGTGTTCCGGTAATACACCGCGTTGATCGGCTGTTCGACTTCGAGCGTCTGCCGCGCGAGCACCTGCACGAGCCGGCCGGCCTCGCGATCCTGCGCGGTCATGAAATCCGACAGGCACACCATGCCCGCCCCCTCCAGCGCGAGCTGCCGCAGCGTCTCGCCGCTCGACGACCAGATGGCGGGCTCGATGCGGCTCGGCTCGCCGTCCGCGCCGAGGATCGGCCACACGTTCAGCGATTCCGGCTGCGTGAAGCCGAGCAGCGTGTGCTTGGCGAGATCCTCGACCTTGCGCGGCTGGCCGTGCGCTTCGATGTACGCGGGGCTCGCGAGGATGCGCAGCCGGCTGTTGCCGATCCGCCGGCTGTGCAGCGTCGAATCCTTCAGGCGGCCGATCCGGATCGCGACGTCGGTGCGCCGCTCGAGCAGGTCGATGATCCCCTCGTTGCTGTTCAGCTCCAGCTCGACCTTCGGGAAGCGTTCGCGGTAGCCGCGCACGAGCGGCACGATCACGTGCAGCATGAACGGCGTCGCGGCATCGACGCGCAGCCGCCCCGACGGCATCTCGCGCCGCGCGAGCATCTGCTCCTCGGCGTTCTCGACCGATTCGATGATCGCGCGCGCATCCTGCAGGAACGCGCGCCCTTCTTCGGTCAGTTCAAGCCGGCGCGTGGTCCGGCGCAGCAGCGTGGTCTTCAGCTTCTCCTCGAGCCGCGCAAGCGTGCGGCTCGCCGCCGACACTGTGACGTCGAGCTGCTGCGCGGCGGCGGTGATCGACCCGGTGTCGACCACGGCGGCAAAGGCCTGGAGTTCGTCGAGCGTGATTTTCATTGTTGACCTGAAATCAAAACAATTTGGTTTATAGACCAGTTTTTCCGCAAAAGTAAAGGCGGCACACTGCGATCCATTCTTACTGGAACCTGGATCCCGCCATGCCACTCGCCCTGCTTGCGCTGACCATCAGCGCCTTTGCCATCGGCACGACCGAATTCGTGATCGTCGGGCTGATCCCGACGATCGGCGCCGATCTCGGCGTCAGCCTGCCGTCGGCCGGCCTGCTCGTCAGCCTCTACGCGCTGAGCGTCGCGATCGGCGCGCCGCTGCTCACCGCGCTCACCGGCCGCGTGCCGCGCAAGACGCTGCTCGCCGCGCTGATGGCGCTGTTCACCATCGGCAACCTCGTCGCCTGGCAGGCGCCGGGCTACGAATCGCTGATCGTCGCGCGCGTGCTCACCGGCCTCGCGCACGGCGTGTTCTTCTCGGTCGGCTCGATCATCGCGACCACGCTCGTGCCGAAGGACAAGGCCGCCAGCGCGATCGCGACGATGTTCAGCGGCATGACCGTCGCGTTCGTCGCCGGCATTCCGCTCGGCACCTTCATCGGCCAGCACTTCGGCTGGCGCGCGACGTTCCTGATCGTCGCGCTGTTCGGCCTCGTCGCGTTCCTCGGCGCGGTTGCCTTCGTGCCGCGCGGTCTTCCGCGAACGCCGCCGGCGCCGCTCGCCCGCCAGTTCCGCGTGCTGGCCCAGCCGCGCCTGCTGCTCGTCTATGCGATGACGGCGGTCGGCTACGGCGGCTCGCTGATCGCGTTCACCTACATGGCGCCGCTGCTCGAACAGATCGCCGGCTTCACGCCGTCGCAGGTCAGCCTCGTGCTCGTCGGCTACGGCGTGTCGGTCGCGTTCGGCAACGTGTGGGGCGGCAAGCTCGCCGACCGCGTCGGCCCGGTCAAGGCGCTCAAGCAGATCTTCCTGCTGCTCGCGATCGTGCTGCTCGCACTGACCTTCACGGTGCACGTGAAGTGGCTCGCGGTGCTGACGATGCTCGCGTGGGGCGCCGTCGCATTCGGCAACGTGCCGGGCCTGCAGGTGTACGTCGTCAAGCAGGCGCGCCACTTCGCGCCGGACGCCACCGACGTCGCATCGGGCTTCAACATCGCCGCGTTCAACCTCGGCGTCGCCGGCGGCTCGTCGCTCGGCGGCCTGATCGTCGCGAACGTCGGCCTCGGCCATACGCCGTGGATCGCCGCCGTCGTCACGCTCGGCGCGTTCGCGCTGACCGCGCTGAGCGGCCGCCTCGACCGCGGCCAGGGCCTGCCCGAACGCACGGCCGAACCCGTCGAACTCGCCCATTGAACGTCACTTGTTTGCAGGAGCCGCCCAGCATGAACGCATCGACCCGACGTCCGCCGTTCGCCGGCAAGACTTTCGAAGTCCGTTACGACGGCCTCACCGCCCTCAACGCATATGACGAGGACGGCCTCCACATGCGCTACGAGATCACCGAAGGCGCGTACGCCGGCGCGACGGGCGAAGTCGCCTTCACGTGGCAGCACGTCGCCGGCGAGACCTACGCGATCTCGTGGCAGGAAGCCGACCGCGCGACGGTCGTGCACCTCGACGATTTCGCCGCCGGCACGTCGCGCGCGTTCTTCACCGCGTCGTCGCTGGACTTCTACCGGCTCGCAGGCAGCCTGCGCGCCATCTGAACGGAGACGCCCGACCATGTCCACTTCACTCGACAAGCTCGCCGACGGCGGCTTCAGCATCGGCGTCGAACTGCCGCTCGACAACGACTGGTCGCCGGCCGGCGACGCGAAGCGCCAGCATGACGGCCGCCGCCCCGGCGTGCCCGACCTGGAAATCCACGCGGAGCTCGCGCAACTGGCCGACACGCTCGGCTTCCGCGCGCTCTGGGTGCGCGACGTGCCGGTGTACGACCCGTCGTTCGGCGACGCCGCGCAGGTGTTCGAGACCTTCTCGTATCTCGGCTACCTCGCCGGCATCACGCGCGACATCCTCCTCGGCACGGCGGCCGTCGTGCTGCCGCTGCGCGAACCGCTGCTCACGCTGAAATCGGCCGCGACGATCCAGGAACTCAGCCGGGGACGCCTGCTGCTCGGCGTCGCGAGCGGCGACCGGCCGGTCGAATATCCGCTGTTCGGCCGCGACTTCGCGTCGCGCGGCGCGAACTTCCGCGACCAGATCGCGCTGCTGCGCGACGGCGCGCGCGCGCATCTGCCGCCCGGCCTCGACGTGCTGCCCGCCGCGCGCTCGCCGGTGCCGCTGCTCGTCGCCGGTCTCGCGCAGCAGACACCCGCCTGGATCGGCGAGCACATGGACGGCTGCCTCGCGTATCCGGGCACGCCGGCCGATCACGTGCAGCGCGTCGCGAACTGGCGCGCGGTGGCCGGCAGCAAGCCGTACGTGAGCTTCATCCACCTCGACCTCGCGGACGATCCGCACGAGCCGCTGCAGCGGCACCGCTTCGGCGCGCGCGCCGGACGCATCGCGCTGACGGAGGAACTCGCGGCGATGCGCGACGCGGGCGTGCAGCACATCGGCCTGCATTTCCGCCGCAACCGCCGCCCGCTCGACGAGACGATGGCCGAGATCGCGTCGGACGTGCTGCCGGCATTCCATGCGAATGCCGCTGCGAACGCGCTGACAGCCACCGCCTGAGGCCGGCACGCCGCCAGCCAGCCGAATCCACGACCGATATTTGACTTCAAATCAAATATTTTTGACCTCTAGAGGCGTTTATCTCATCAGTCCAGGACGCCAGAATGGCTTCCATAACGCAATCGGTCCACCTCTTCCAGGAACACAAGATGAGCAACATTCCCGCATTCGGCCTCGGCACTTTCCGCCTGCAAGGCCAGGTTGTCATCGACTCGGTCCGCAACGGTCTCGAAGTCGGCTATCGCGCGATCGACACCGCGCAGATCTACGGCAACGAAGCCGAAGTCGGCGAAGCGATCGCCGCATCGGGCGTGCGCCGCGAAGACCTGTTCCTCACGACGAAGATCTGGGTCGACAACTACGCGCCGGAAAAACTGGTCGCCAGCCTCGAGGAAAGCCTGCGCAAGCTGCGCACCGACTACGTCGACCTGACGCTGATCCACTGGCCGGCTCCGGAGAGCGGCGTGTCGGTCCAGACGTTCATGACCGCGCTCGCCGACGCGAAGGCAAAGGGCCTCACGCGCCGGATCGGCATCTCGAACTTCAACATCGAACTGACGAAGGAAGCGATCGCGGTGGTCGGCAAGGATGCGATCGCCACGAACCAGATCGAACTGAGCCCGTACCTGCAGAACCGCAAGCTGGTCGAGTTCATGAACGGCGAAGGCATCCACGTGACGTCGTACATGACGCTCGCATACGGCAAGGTGCTCGGCGACCCGGTGATCGGCGCGATCGCGCAACGTCACGACGCGACGCCGGCGCAGGTCGCGCTGGCCTGGGCGCTGCAGCTCGGCTACTCGGTGATCCCGTCGTCGACAAAGCGCGAAAACCTCGCAAGCAACCTGCTCGCGCAGACGCTGCGCCTGACCGACGAGGACATGGCGCAGATCGCCGCGCTCGAGCGCAACGGCCGCGAAGTCGACCCGGTCGGCCTCGCGCCGACGTGGGACTGAACGCACCGCCCCCTCAATCGAACCGTCCGCGGCCAGCCGGCCGCGGCACCGACAGGAATCCATCATGACCCAGGACCCGCTTTTTCAACCGCTGCAATTCGGTTCGCTGACACTGCCGAACCGCATCGTGATGCCGCCGATGACGCGTTCGCGCGCCAGCCAGCCCGGCGACGAAGCCAACGAACTGATGGCCGCGTATTACGCGCAGCGCGCGAGCGCGGGCCTGATCGTCAGCGAAGGTACCTACATCGCGCCGCTCGGCAAGGGCTACGCATGGACGCCCGGCATCCACACGCCGTCGCAGGTCGCCGGCTGGCGCAAGGTGACGGACGCCGTCCACGCCGCGCACGGCCGCATCTTCGCGCAGCTCTGGCACGTCGGCCGGCTGAGCCACACGAGCCTGCTCGGCGGCCGGCAACCCGTGTCGTCGTCGCCGCTCCAGGCGAAGGGCGTGAACGTGTTCGTCGCCGGTCAAGACGGCACCACGCCGGGCTTCGTGCAGGCCTCCGAGCCGCGCGCGTTGTCCGTCGACGAAATCCGCGAGATCGTCGATCAATATCGCGCCGCCGCGCGCAACGCGATCGAAGCCGGCTTCGACGGCGTCGAGCTGCACGGCGCGAACGGCTATCTCGTGAACCAGTTCATCGACTCGAACGCGAACACGCGCACCGACGCGTACGGCGGCTCGCTCGAAAACCGGCTGCGCTTCCTGCGCGAAGTCGCGCAGGCGCTGATCGAAGGCACCGGCGACGCGTCGCGCGTCGGCATCCGCCTCGCGCCGCTGACCACGCTGAACGGCTGCGTCGACGACGATCCCGAGACGACCTACCTCGCCGCCGCGAAGCTGCTCGGCGAACTTGGCGTCTGCTACCTGCACATCGCGGAAGCCGACTGGGACGACGCGCCGCTGATGCCGGTCGAATTCAAGCAGCAGCTGCGTGCAGCGTTCCCGGGCGTGCTGATCTACGCCGGCGCGTACACCGCCGAGCGCGCGCGCGAAGCGATCGCCGCCGGCTGGGCCGACCTCGTCGCCTTCGGCCGCCCGTTCGTCGCGAACCCCGACCTGCCCGAGCGCCTGCGCACCGGCGCCGTGCTCACGCCGCACGACCGCAACACGCTGTTCGGCGGCGGCGCACGCGGCCTGACCGACTATCCGACGCTCGCGCAGGCCGCGGCCTGAGCGATCGACAGGAGTCCGACATGAGAATCACGTCCCCTTCCCGCGTAGGATTCGGCACCGCGCCGCTGGGCAACATGTATCGGGACATCCCGAACGAGGAAGCGCTGGCGACCGTCGACGCGGCTTGGGAAAGCGGTATCCGCTACTTCGACGCGGCGCCGCTGTATGGCGCCGGCCTCGCCGAGCTGCGCCTCGGTGAAGCGCTCGCCGGCCGCCCGCGCGACGAATATTCGCTCGGCACGAAGGTCGGCCGCCTCGTGCTCGACGAGCACGAGGATGCGTCGCAGCGCGATCTCGGCGAGAAGGGCGGGCTGTTCCGCCATGGGCTGCCGAACAAGGTCGTCTACGACTACACGGAAGACGGCACGCTGCGCTCGATCGAGGCGAGCCTCGAGCGGCTGCGCACCGACCGCCTCGATACCGTGTGGATCCACGATCCGGCGATCGACTTCCACGGCGAGCGCTGGCTCGAAGTGTTCGACATCGCGATGTCGGGTGCGGCCAAGGCACTCACGCGGCTGCGCGACGAGAAGGTCATCAAGGGCTGGGGCCTCGGCGTGAACCGGATCGAGCCGTGCGAGCTCGCGCTCGAGCGCTCGGACCCGGACGGCTTCCTGCTCGCCGGCCGCTACACGCTGCTCGACCATGCGGGCGCGCTCGAACGGCTGATGCCGGAAAGCGCGGCGCGCGGCCTCGGCATCATCGTCGGCGGCCCGTACAACTCCGGCGTGCTCGCGGGCGGCACGCACTTCGAATACCAGCCGGCCACGCAGGAGATGCTCGGCCGCGTCGCGCGCATCCGGCAGATCAGCGAGCAGTTCGGCGTCGACGTCCGCGCGGTGGCGCTGCAGTTCTCGCTCGCGCATCCGGCCGTCGCCGCCGTGATCCCCGGCGCGAGCCGGCCCGATCGCATCGACGAGAACCTGCGGCTCGCGTCGGTGCCGATTCCGGCAAGCCTGTGGGACGCACTGAAGGCCGAGCGCCTGATCGCGGAACACGCTCCTGCGCCGGCCGGCGCGGCCTGAGCCACATCCGCTCGACCGCCGCGACGAGCGGCCGCGCACATCCCTTCCCTTGCAATCGCGGCGACTATCGCCGCGATTGCCATTTCCGAATTGCAGCCTGCGCAATCGCCGCCTAACGTTTACACGATCGACTCCGCACGACCGTCACCCGATCTGAAAGGACGCCCCGCCATGCCAAGCCGCTTTCCGACACGCGACATGCTGCGGGCCATCGCGGCCGGCCTTTCGTTCGCGGCCTGCACCCTGCCGGCCTACGCCGACGATGCAACCGGTCTCGTGCCGCCCCAGCCGGCGTCGCCCGTGCTCTCGACGACCGCGACCGGCGTTCAGATCTACGCATGCGAATACGACGCCGGACACCGGCTCGCATGGGCATTCCAGCGCCCGGAGGCGATGCTGTTCGACGCCACCGGCGCGCTCGTCGTCCGGCACGGCGCGGGGCCGTCGTGGGAAACGCTCGACGGCAGCCGCATCACCGGCAAGAAGCTCGCGGAAGCGCCCGGCGCGCGCCCGGGCAGCATTCCGCAGCTCCTGCTCGCCGCGACGCCGGCCGCAACCGGCACGCTCGCCGGCGTGCGCTTCGTCCAGCGGCTCGATACCGTGGGCGGCACACCGCCGGAGGCGACGTGTGCGACCGAGCATGCGATCGGCCGCTTTCCGTATTTCGCGCGATACGTGTTCCTGAAGCAACGCGCGGCGGCATCCCGAAGCGCGGACGCCGCCGTCAGCGTGCTGATCACCACGTCCGTTTGATCAGTGATCCTGCATTTACCGATCGGATGCCCGACGCATGCATCGTCATCGATCCGGTCACGCACGCGGCCCCGGTATCATCCGGACTCACGTTGCGCACGGCGGCGCGGCGCGTCACGCGTGGCCGCATTCACGCACCTGCGCGGCCTCGATGAAAGACATTCGTAATCCCCGATGCGTCACCCGCTCCCGCCCTGCCCGCCGACCCGGCGTTCAAATAATCGCCTTAACGGATTCGAACTAGGCGTATACACGCGTTCCGCGACGACGAAGCCCCGTTGCACGCCGATATAAGCGCTGCGACATGCGCTGCATGCTCTTCCCCCAATGGGACGTGATGGGCCGTTCGCCTAACCTTCGCTACGGCAAAGCACACGTGACGGGGTCGACCACGCCACGCGTCGTACGACGCGGCACACGCGCGCCCTTCAACGCGCGGACGACGACACGAATCACGCGTGATGCGTCCCCACGACGCTGCCGATAATTTCAACCAGATACGAGACACCCTGACGACGGCCTGCCACAGGCCGTTTCAGCATGCTGATAAAGGAGCAAGCTCATGAGTGATACCCCGGTGCAGCCGACGGTCGGCGTCGGCGCGGAAGAAACGGACTTCGGCACCAAGGGAGTCATCGACCGGTACTTCGGCATTTCGTCGCGCGGCAGCACGCAGCGTCGCGAAATCGTCGCGGGCGTGACCACTTTCCTCGCGATGGTCTATTCCGTGTTCGTCGTGCCCGGCATGTTCGGCAAGGCCGGCTTCGACACGAGCGCGGTATTCGTCGCGGTCTGCCTCACCACCGCGTTCGGTTCGCTGCTGATGGGCCTGTGGGCGAAGCTGCCGATCGCGATCGGCTGCGCGATCTCGCTGACGGCGTTCACCGCGTTCGGCCTCGTGCTCGGCAAGGGCCTGCATCCGACCGTCGCGCTCGGCGCCGTGTTCCTGATGGGCCTCGTGTTCACGGGCATCTCGGTCACCGGCGTGCGTTCGTGGATCCTGCGCAACCTGCCCGCGGGCGTCGCGCACGGCACCGGGATCGGCATCGGCCTGTTCCTCCTGCTGATCGCGTCGAACGACGTCGGCCTCGTGATCAAGAATCCCGGCGCCGGCCTGCCGGTCTCGCTCGGCCAGATCACCGCGTTCCCGGTCATCATGTCCGTCGTCGGCCTGGCCGCGATCTTCGGGCTCGAAAAGCGTCGCGTGCCCGGCGGCATCCTGCTCGTCGTGGTCGCGATCTCGCTGATCGGCCTCGTGTTCGATCCGGCCGTGAAGTATCGCGGCATCTTCGCGCTGCCGTCGCTGAGCGCACCGGGCCACGCATCGCTGATCGGCGCGATGGACATCAAGGGCGCGCTGTCGATGGCCGTGCTGCCGAGCGTGCTCGCGCTCGTGATGACCGCCGTGTTCGACGCGACCGGCACGATCCGCGCGGTCGCGGGCCAGGCGGGCCAGCTCGACGAGAACGGCCGCATCATCAACGGCGGCCGCGCGCTGACCGCCGATTCGATCAGCTCGATCTTCTCCGGCTTCCTCGGCGGTGCACCGGCCGCGGCCTACATCGAGTCCAGCGTCGGCGTGGCCGCCGGTGCGAAGACGGGCCTCGCGGCCGCGGTGGTCGGCGTGCTGTTCCTGGTCGTGATGTTCTTCTCGCCGCTCGCGGGCCTCGTGCCGTCGTACGCGACGGCCCCGGCGCTGATGTACGTCGGCCTGCTGATGCTCGGCAGCGTGAGCAAGCTGCACATGGACGACATGGTCGATGCGATGTCGGGCCTCGTGTGCGCGGTGTTCATCGTGCTGACCGCGAACATCGTGACCGGCATCATGCTCGGCTTCTCGACGCTCGTGATCGGCCGCATCGCCAGCGGCGAATTCCGCAAGCTCAACGTCGGCACCGTGCTCATCGCGGCCGTGCTCGTCACGTTCTATCTCGGCGGCTGGGCGATCTGACCGCGCATCGTGCGCGACGTCGCCGGCAGAAGGACGGCGCGCATCGGGACGACACCGTCTCCTCCACCATCGTCGTCGATGGTCTCGCGGCCTGGAAACGCACGTTTCCGGGCCTTTTTTGTCGATGCGGCCGGCGTTGCGGCGCGCTGTCCGGCGAGACGGAAGGCGGCGAGCGGCGCGGCGCACCGCGAGTCCGAACGCGGTGCTACGATCACATTTTGTCCTCCGGAACGACCATGAATCCGTTCGGCATCGTCTCTGAATCAGACACGCGGACCGCGGCGAGCAAACCGCCGTTCATCCCGTCGTTCGGCTTCGTCGAAGTTCATGAATCGCGGCCGATCGACGCGCCGCCGTCGCGCATCATCGACGCCGTGGCCGCGCTCGACATGCGTGCCGATCCGGTCATCGACGCGCTGCTTGCCGTGCGCGAATCGCCGGCGGCCATCGCGCATGCGCTGGGCAACCGCCCCGCCGAAGCCGCACGCGAACGCTTCGGCTTCGATACGTTCACGCTGCTGCATCGCGACGACACGTCGCTGTCGCTGGGGCTCATCGGACGCTTCTGGCGCCCGACGCCCGACGTGCGGACGATCGACGACGCCGCGGCCTTCGTCCGGCACGACGATCCGCGCGACGCGAAGCTGGTGCTGCGGTTCGAGGTCGTCGGACTGTCGTCCGGCACGCGCCTGCTGCGCACCGAAACCTTCGTGCACTGCCCGAGCACGCGCACGCGCCTGCTGTTTCTGCCGTACTGGCTCGCGATCCGGCTCGCGAGCGGCTGGATCCGCCGCCGCACGCTCGCGGCCGTCGAACTGGCGCTTGCCTGACACACCGGGCCGCCACGATAACTTCACGCGGTGTGTCGTCACGCGGCGCATCTCGGCAACGTCACGCACCGCACGCACCGCACGCACCGTCGTCTGCAATCCTGATCGCCGCGCCTTGCGGTTTTTGTTCCGCCCGGCGTTCGCCGTCGCGGCGCGCTACCCTATCGATCTTCAAGCCGGCGCCCCCGCCCGCCGCCAGATCCGAACCGATCGATGACCCGCATCCGAAACCACCTGAACATCGCGCAGCTCCAGGCGTTCGTCTCCGCCGCGCATCACAAGAGCCTGCGCGCCGCCGCGCGCGAACTCGGCGTCACCCAGCCCGCGATCACGCATACGATCCGCGAACTGGAAACGGCGCTGAACGCGGAACTGCTCGCGCGCAGCGTGCGCGGCGTAGAGCTGACCGCGTGCGGCCATGCGCTGCTGCCGCGCGCCGAGCAGTTGCTCGGCGACATGCGCCGCACCGTCGAGGCCGTCGAGCAGGTGAAAGGGGAAATGTCCGGACGGGTCGCGGTCGGCACGATGCCGTCGATCGCGCTGACCGCACTGCCGCACGCGGTCACCGCCTTCCGCCGGTCGATGCCGAACGTGAGCCTGCATCTGGAGGAAGTGACGGTGCCGGACGCGCTCGCGCAATTGCGCAACGGCACGCTCGACATCGCTGCGATGCACCATGTGCCCGCGCTCGACCGCGATCTCACGCAAGTGCCGCTGCTGTCGACCGAGTTCACCGTCGTGATGCGCGAAGGCCACCCGCTCGCGCACGCGCGCCGGTTAGAGGAATTGCTCGACGCCGAATGGATCGTCACGGTCGGGGCCGAGCAATTCCCGCACAGCGTGATGGTCGGCATGTTCGAGGCGCGCGGGCTGCCGCTGCCGAAGCGCCTGCTGCGCTCGCCGATGTCGTTCGCGGTGACGCTCGGGCTCGTCGCGCGCTCCGACGTGATCGGCTGCTTCACGCGCCCGCTGGCCGCGATGGTGGCGCCGCTCGGGGTTCGCACGGCCAACCTCGACGAAAGCATGCCGCGCTTCGACCTGTCGATCATCGCGCGCCGCGACCTGCTGCCGACGCCGGCCGTGTCGCAATTCGTCACCTGTCTGCAGCGCGCGGTCAACGAAACGCTCGGTTGAATCGTTCCTTCGTCTGAAACGGTCGCGCGCAGCATGCGCGGCCGTCGGGTCCGGTATCGGGGCATGTCCTAGGCGCCCTGCCGGTATTTTGTCTTGATAATCTTGCGCACGTCGCGCGCCCGCATCGGGCAGCGAAACGGACAGTCCGACGCGAAGCCGCGCCGGACCGAAGGCTTACGGCGCGGCACAACCGCGCACCCATCGAACAAAACGAGGAGTCACCGAGTGAAAAAGATTCTTGCGGCTGTGACCGTAGCCCTGCTCGCCGTATCGGCCGGCACTGCATACGCGAAGGACTGGACGACCGTGCGCTTCGGCGTCGACGCAAGCTACCCGCCTTTCGAATCGAAAGGCGCCGACGGCAAGGTGGTCGGCTTCGACGTCGACCTCGGCAACGAAATCTGCCGCCGCATGAACGCGAAGTGCGTGTGGATCGAAAACGACTTCGACGGGATGATCCCGGCGCTGAAGGCACGCAAGTTCGACGGCGTCCTGTCGTCGATGTCGATGACGCCGGCGCGCCAGGAACAGATCGCGTTCTCGTCGAAGCTGTTCAACACGCCGACGCGCCTCGTCGCGAAGAAGGGCGCCGGCCTGATGCCGACGGCCGAATCGCTGAAGGGCAAGTCGGTCGGCGTCGAGCAGGGCACGATTCAGGAAACCTACGCGAAGACGTACTGGGCCCCGAAGGGCGTGAACGTCGTGCCTTACCAGAACCAGGACCAGGTCTACGCGGACCTGATCTCCGGCCGTCTGGACGGCGCGCTGCAGGACGCGGTGCAGGCTGAAATCGGCTTCCTGAAGACGCCGCGCGGCGCGAGCTTCGATTTCGCCGGCAAGGACATCGACGATCCGAAGACGCTCGGCAACGGCGCCGGTATCGGCCTGCGCAAGGAAGACACCGACCTGAAGGCGAAGATCGACGGCGCGATCGCCGGCATGCGCAAGGACGGCACGTACGACAAGATCGCGAAGAAGTACTTCGATTTCGACGTGTACGGCAAGTAACACCGCGCAACGCGCGCTTCGCATCCGCGCAGACGGGCTCCGGAAGGAGCCCGTTTTTTTTGCCCGCGCGCGCCGAAAGACCGCGTGGCACGCGTGAGCGAAGGGCCGCGGCGACGTTATTTTTTACGCAACAACCCGATGATTCGTAAGGGAAATCGACTTGCCATGTACGCGGTTTGATAGGTTCGCGGAAGGCAACGTACAATCGATCTTCCACGCATACCGGATCACTCGCGGCTGCGCCGCCCTCCCCTCATCATGCAAACGCAGACCCATCCGCTGATTTCCCCCGCCGTCGGCACCGAACGCCAGATCACGAGCTTCCACTACGGCCCGCGCGGCGGGAAGAAGGTCTACATCCAGTCGTCGCTGCACGCGGACGAACTGCCCGGCATGCTGGTCGCCGCGCTGCTGCGCCGCAAGATCGCCGCGCTCGAGACGGCCGGCAAGCTGCGCGGCGAGGTGGTCATCGTCCCTGTGCCGAACCCGATCGGCCTGTCGCAGCACGTGTTCGGCGATCACCTCGGCCGCTTCGAGCTCGGCTCGATGCAGAACTTCAACCGCAATTTCCACGATCTCGCAGCGCTCGTGATGCCGCGCATCGAAGACCGGCTGACGAACGACGCGCAGCGCAACGTCGCCGCGGTACGCACCGCGATGCGCGAGGCGCTCGACGAACAGAAGCCGCGCACCGAGCTCGAATCGCAGCGCCTCGCGCTGCAGAAACTGTCGTTCGACGCCGACATCGTGCTCGACCTGCATTGCGACAACGACGCGGTGATGCACCTGTATACGAACCCCGATCTGTGGGAAGACGTCGAGCCGCTGGCGCGCTATCTGGACGCGCAGGCGTCGCTGCTCGCGCTGAATTCGGTCGGCAATCCGTTCGACGAGATCCACAGCTTCTGCTGGTCCGATCTGCGCAGCCGGTTCGGCGATCGCTTCCCGATCCCGAACGGCGCGATTTCCGTCACGGTCGAACTGCGCAGCGAGCGCGACGTGTCGTACGAGCTTGCGGAGAAAGATTCGCAAGCGATCGTCGAATACCTGACCGAGCGCGGCGTCATCGACGGCACACCGGCGCCGCTGCCGCCGCTCGCGCATCCGGCCACACCGCTCGCGGGCACCGATCCGCTCGTCGCGCCGGTGTCGGGCGTGATCGTGTTCCGCACGCCGGTCGGCGCGTGGATCGAGGCTGGCCAGGACGTCGCCGACATCGTCGATCCGCTGACCGATCGCGTGATCACGCTGAAGAGCAGCGTGTCGGGCGTGCTGTACGCGCGCCAGGTCGTGCGCTTCGCGACCGCCGGGATGGAAGTCGCGCGGATCGCCGGCGCGACGCCGATCCGCACCGGGTCGCTGCTGTCCG
Source organism: Burkholderia sp. BCC1640 (assembly GCF_902833125.1). Lineage (NCBI taxonomy): Bacteria > Pseudomonadati > Pseudomonadota > Betaproteobacteria > Burkholderiales > Burkholderiaceae > Burkholderia > Burkholderia sp. BCC1640. Next base: position 96,099 of record NZ_CADFEF010000008.1, read on the forward strand.
CCTGAGCCCCCGGGCCGCCCGAGCGGCCGGCCCGTGCGCCGCATCGCGGCGCGCCAACGAAATCGCCCGCTTGCGCGGGCGATTTGCTTTTCGGTCCGGCGCGATGCCCGGCGACGCGGCCGGGCATCGGCCGACGTTCAGAACGCCGGCACGATCGCACCGCCGAACTTCTGGTCGATGAACTTGCGCACGTCGTCCGATTCATAGGCCGCGACGAGCTTCTTCACCCACGGCTTGTCCTTGTCCTGCGCGCGCACCGCGATCAGGTTCGCGTACGGCCCTCGCAGATCCTCGATCGCGATCGCATCCTTCACCGGCGTGAGCCCGGCCTTCACCGCGTAGTCGGTGTTGATCGACGCGGCGTCGAGGTCGGGCAGCGCGCGCGGCAGTTGCGCGGCGTCGAGCTCGACGATCCTGATCTTCTTCGGATTCTCGGCGACGTCGAGCGGCGTCGCGTTCACGCCGTTCGTGCCAGCGCCCGCCTTCAGCTTGATCACGCCGTATTTCTGCAGCAGCAGCAGCGCGCGGTTGCCGTTCGACGGATCGTTCTGGATCCCGACCTTCGCACCGGTCGGCAGATCCTTCAGCGACTTGAGCTTCTTCGAATAGAAACCCATCGGCGCCGTGTAGGTCAGCCCGACGTTGACGATCCGGTAGCCGCGCTGCTTGATCTGGCTGTCGAGAAACGGCTGGTGCTGGAAACCGTTCGCGTCGAGATCGCCCGCGTCGAGCGCCGCGTTCGGCTGCACATAGTCGTTGAATTCGATGACCTTGATCGCGAGGCCTTCGCGTGCGGCGACTTTCGTCACCTCGGTCCAGATCTGCGCGTCGGGGCCGCTCATCGTGCCGATCTTCAGCGTCTGGGAGTCGGCGTGCGCGCCGGGCGCGGCAAAGGCCAGCGCCGCGGCAAGCGCGCCGAGGCCGGTCAGGATCGAACGTCGCATGGTGTCCTCTTGTCCCGTGTCGTTGTTGAAGCGCGCATCGTGGCACGGGGCCGGAACGGCACCAACCAAGCTTATTTCATGTGCATATTCCGGATCCCGATCGAATCTCAGCCGAAATCGGTATAACTCCCCGCTGTACAACCGGGCAGAATCCAGTGTCGCTTCGGCACCACAGATTCGTCATATGACAAAGCCTGTCACATTCATTACGTGGCCCGCCGATAAAGTTGCGACCGGTCCGTGAAAGCGCCCATAGAGAGCGCCGGAACCGCAACTGGACACGCCATTTATTCGCTCGGAGAATCCTTTGAACAAGAAACTGTTGACCATCGCCATCCTCGCAGCAACGGCCGGCGCGGCACACGCACAAAGCAGCGTGACCCTGTATGGCGTCATCGATGCCGGTATCAGCTACGTGAACCACAGCAAGACCGCGAACGGCGGCAGCGGCAAGCTGTTCAAGTACGACGACGGCGTGGCCCAGGGCAGCCGTTGGGGCCTGCGCGGCACCGAAGACCTCGGTGGCGGCCTGAAGGCGATCTTCGTGCTCGAAAACGGCTTCAACAGCGGCAACGGCACGATCGGCCAGGGCGGCGCGATCTTCGGCCGTCAAGCCTACGTCGGCCTGAGCCAGTCGCAATACGGCACGGTCACGTTCGGCCGCCAGTACTCGTTCTCGACCGACATCCTCGGTTCGAACTACTCGACGGGCGGCAACACGGTCGCGGGTAACTACGCGTACCACGTGAACGACATCGACCAGCTCACGTCGAGCCGCATCAACAACTCGGTGAAGTTCCAGAGCGCGAACTACGCCGGCTTCACGTTCGGCGCGTTGTACGGCTTCTCGAACTCGACCGACTTCGCCGGCGCACCGTCGACGACGACGGGCACCACGACGACGGCCGGTTCGTCGCGCGCATACAGCTTCGGCCTGAACTACGCGAACGGCCCGTTCGCACTCGGCGCCGCATACACGGACATCCGCTTCCCGAGCCAGTCGACGCCGGCATTCTCGACGTCGATCGCGAACATCGCGCTGACGAACATCCGCGACCTGCGCACGTACGGCGTCGGCGGCCGCTACATCTTCGGCCCGGCAACGGCATGGCTGCTCTGGACGCGCACGCAGTTCACCCCGATCGCGGCTGGCGCGTCGGGCACGTTCTACAACGCGTATGAAGCAGGCGTGAAGTACGCGATCACGCCGGCCCTGTCGGCAGCAGCGGGCTACACGTACACGAACGCAACGCAAAGCGGCAACTCGGCGCACTGGAACCAGGGCAACCTGGGCCTCGACTACGCGCTCAGCAAGCGTACGGACGTGTACGGCCTGGTCGTCTACCAGAAGGCGTCGGGCAACGGCGTGCAAGCGCAGATCGGTTCGAGCACGAGCTACTTCAGCACGTCGGGCAACGGTTCGTCGAACCAGCTGGCCGCTCGCGTCGGTATCCGTCACAAGTTCTAAAGCATCCGCTTAACTTGTCCGCGCATTTCGCGGACGACGACGGCAAGAAGCGCCCCGCTCCACACGGGGCGCTTTTTTATGGGCTTTTAAGTTTCGCTTAATTCTGGGCTGAGAGGATGCTCTCACCCCCCCTGTTGGCCGCCTGAGCATCGGCGGCTTTTTTTTTGAGACCCACTACGGCACCGCCATCAACTGCCCACAAGACAGGATCGGAGCCCAAGATGATCGAAGATACCGTTTTCAGCCATCTGCACGCGATTCTGACGCGCCGGCATTCGCTGCCGGTCCAGAGCTGCCGCGTGTCGGTCGAAATGCAGCGCCCGTGGGGCCGCCCGTACCGGCTCGTCGAATGGACGATGCATCTCGACGCACCCGCGCGGCGCCAGATCGTGCCGGCCGAATCGACCGACGAGGAAATCGCCGAGGTCGTGGCGTCGCATGTGCCGGGCCGCCTGTACGGCGACGGCCGGCTGCAGTTCTGATTCCCCCCGTTACCCGCCATTACCCGCCGTTGCCCGCATCGCGGCCGGCCCGCACGCATCGTGCGGCACTCGGTCTCGTTTGACGCGGCAACGAAGTCTGCTACGCTGCGCGTTTTCGTCCACGCAACACACGATGGAAAACGCATTCAACGAACGCGGCGTGATGGTCACCCGCAACGGCCTGTCGGCCGCCGGGCAGGTCTTCCCGCTCCGTGACATCCGCAACGTCGATGTCGTCAAGATTCCGAAAAATCGCCTCGTGCCCTGGCTGATCTCACTGATCGGCGTGGCCACCGCCGTCGCAGGCGGCATCGGCGCATCGAGCGCCGCGCTGGTCGTCGGCGTGATGCTCGCGGTCGTCGGCTATCTCGCCTGGACCACGCAGGACATCACCTACCGCCTGATGGTCGAAATGCCCGACGGCAAGCGCGAAGCGCTGTCGAGCGTCGACGCCGAATTCGTCGAGCGCGTCGCGCAGGTCGTGCGCGACGCACGGACGGCGACGGCCGCCGGCTGATTTCCGCTGCGCGCGCCGACCACCTACTATGAAATGAGCGGCACGCCGCCGCGTCGTTCGAGGAGGTCGGCATGAACGCCCAATCGCTGTCCGGCATGCTGCGCGCGCAGGAACTGCTGCTCGTCTCGATGATCCGAGCGCTGCCGCCCGACACACGCAGCGCGCTCGTCGACCTCTACGCCGAACAGCTCGCGTTCGCCGAACAGGCCGGCTTCGAAGGCCACGGCGATCGCGCGACGCACGATGCGTTCATCGCGCATGCGCGCAACCTGCTGATTCGTATCGAATCGCTGGCCTAGGGCCAGCCTGCTTTCACCGCATGTCTCGCCGCGCGCGGCTCGCCCGATCCGCGCCGACGGCGCGCGTCCGCACGCGCCGCTTTTCGCCCTTGTATTGATAATGATTCCCATTTACACTGGCGAAATTATCAATTTCCTTTCAATTCGCCGTTCGCCGCCAGTCGCGCGCGAACGGGCCAGCCAGGTGAACGCGTCACCCAGCCAGCCTTCGGGCTAGTCATCGTCAATGGGAGACCACCTGTGCATTGCCATCCGCTCGCGCGGCGGCCGATCTGTGCCGCGCTGTTCGGCGCGTTCGGCCTGTCCGCCGCCCCGGCTCATGCCGATTCGCCGCCGCAAGGCGCCAACCCGCCACCTGCCGTCCTGACCGCCGCCGCGTCCATGCGCGGCGATGCGGCGCTGCTCGACCCCGTCACCGTCACGGCCACCCGCACCGCCACCGCCGCGAGTCGCACGGCCGCGTCCGTGTCGGTGATCACCGACGACGATCTCGAGGAACAGCAGGCCACCAACATCAAGGATGCGCTGCGCTACGAGCCGGGCGTCACGGTGCGCCGCACCGCGTACCGCCCCGGCAGCGCCGCGCTCGGCGGCGGCCGCGACGGCGATTCGAGCATCAACATCCGCGGCCTCGAAGGCAATCGCGTGCTGCTGATGGAAGACGGCATCCGCCTGCCGAACGCGTTCTCGTTCGGCCCGCTCGAAGCCGGCCGCGGCGACTACGCCGATCTCGACATGCTCAAGCGCATCGAGATCCTGCGCGGGCCGGCATCGGCGCTGTACGGCAGCGACGGGCTGACCGGCGCGGTGAACTTCATCACGAAGGATCCGCGCGACCTGCTGTCGATCTACGGCAAACCCGTCTACTTCTCGTTCAGGCCGAGCTACGACTCGGCCGACCGCAGCATCGGCGCGACCGTGTCAGCCGCGGGCGGCAACGATCGCGTACAGGGGATGATCATCGCCGATGGCCGGCGCGGCCACGAAGTCGACACGCGCGGCGGCGACAACTCGGCGAGCACGCTGCGCACCACGTCGAATCCGCAGGACGTCTATTCGGAATCGCTGCTCGGCAAGCTCGTGCTGACGCCCACCGCGCGCGACACGATCAGGTTCACCGCCGAAACCGTGCAGCGCCGCGTGAGCACCGACGTGTTGTCCGCGATCAACCCGCCGGCCACGCTCGGCCTCACGACCCACGACCGGCTCGAACGCAACCGTTTCAGCGTCGACTACGATTTCCGCGACGATGCGTTCCGCTGGTTCCAGACCGCTCATGCGCAGTTTTACTACCAGGACGCGAAACAGGACCAGTACGCGTTCGAGACGCGCGGCCGGCAGCCTTCGCGCTCCCGCGACAACCAGTACAAGGAGCGCACGTTCGGCGGCGCCGCGTTCGCCGAAAGCGGCTTCTCGACCGGCCCGTTCGCGCACAAGCTGCTGTATGGCGTCGACGGCAGCGTGTCGCGCGTGACGAACCTGCGCGACGGCACGGTGCCGGGCGTCGGCGAAGCGTTCCCGAACAAGGCGTTCCCCGACACCGACTACACGCTGTTCGGCGCGTTCGTGCAGGACCGGATCGGCTATGGCCGCCTGCTCGTCACGCCGGGGCTGCGCTTCGATACGTACCGCCTGAGCCCAACGCAGAACGATCCGCTTTTCACCGGCACCGCGGTGTCGACGAGCGCGAACGAAGTGTCGCCGCGCGTCGCGGTGCTCTACGAGATCACGCCCGCGGTCATTCCGTACGCGCAGTACGCGCACGGCTTCCGCGCGCCGACGCCCGACCAGGTGAACAGCAGCTTCTCGAACCCCGTGTACGGCTACACGTCGATCGGCAATCCGAACCTGAAGCCCGAGACGAGCGACACGTTCGAAGCCGGCCTGCGCGGCAAGGCCGGCACCGGCTACGGCATCGTGCGCTACAGCGCGGCCGCGTTCACGGGCCGCTACCGCAACTTCATCTCGCGCACGACGATCGCCGGCAGCGGCCGCCCGGCCGATCCGTTCGTATTCCAGTACGTGAACTTCGCCGACGCGCGCATCCACGGCCTCGAAGGCCGCGCCGAATGGGCGATGCCGAACGGCATCACGCTGAAGACGGCGATGGCGTTCACTAAGGGCTCGACGCAGAACGACGGCGCGGCGAGCCAGCCGCTGAACACGGTCAATCCGTTCTCGGCGGTGTTCGGCGTGCGCTACGAACCCGGCGAACGCTGGTTCGTGCAGACCGACCTGCTGTTCCAGGCCGCGAAACGCGACAAGGACATCGACAAGTCCGACTGTTCGAACAAGACGTGCTTCTCGCCGCCGTCGTCGTTCGTCGTCGATCTGCGCGGCGGCTACCGCTTCAACAAGCACGTGAGCGCGACGATCGGCATCCGCAACCTGTTCGACCGGAAGTACTGGAACTGGTCGGACGTGCGCGGGATCGCCGCCGATTCGCAGGTGCTCGATGCATATACGTCGTCAGGCCGCACCGTCGCCGTCAGCATGAAGGTCGATTTCTGATGCGCGCCGCCCGCGCTGCCACCCCAACCGTTACTTGAAGGAGTCCGACATGATGCAATCCGCCCTTCCCGGTCAGCCGGCCACGCCGGCCCGCGCGCCCGCCGCGTTGCGCGACGCGTTCATCAAACTCAAGACCGAGCGCCAGCTGCGCAACCGCGACGTCGCGCAAGCGCTCGGCGTCAGCGAAGGCGAGGCGCTCGCCGCGTTCGTCGGCGAACACGTCGTGCGGCTCGACGCGCGCTTTCCGGCGATGTTCGAGGAAATGCCGCGCCTCGGCCGCGTGATGGCGCTCACGCGCAACGACACGGCCGTCCACGAGAAAGACGGCGAATATGCGCAGATGAGCCATGACGGCCCGGTCGGCCTCGCGCTCGGCGACATCGAACTGCGCATCTTCTACCGCCACTGGGCGTCGGCGTTCGCGGTGCGCGACGAAACCGCGCACGGTCCGCTCAAGAGCCTGCAGTTCTTCGACGCGCAAGGTCATGCGATCCACAAGGTTTACCTGCGCGCGCACAGCGATCACGCGGCGTACGACGCGTTCGTCGAACGCTGGCGCGCGGCGTCGCAAACGCCGGGGCTCGACGTCGCGCCCGCCGCACCGAAAACGCCCGAGCGCGCGGACACCGAGATCGACGTCGCGGGCTTTCGCGCCGCGTGGGACGCGATGACCGACACGCATCAGTTCTTCGGCGTCACGCAGCGCTTCGGCGTGAGCCGCATGCAGGCGCTGCGCCTCGCCGATCCGCAATATGCGTATCCGGTCGAAGCGGCGCACGCGCTGCGTCACGTGCTCGAACGGGCCGCGTCGAGCGGCCAGCCGATCATGGTATTCGTCGGCAATGCGGGCATGATCCAGATCCATACGGGCCCCGTCGCGAACGTGCGCGAGGTCGGCGCGTGGATCAACGTGCTCGACCCGGGCTTCAACCTGCATGTGCGCGAGGACCTGATCGCCGCCGCGTGGGTCGTGAAGAAGCCGACGAGCGACGGCATCGTCACGTCGCTCGAGCTGTTCGACCGGCAGGGCGACCACGTCGCGCTGCTGTTCGGCGAGCGCAAGCCGGGTCAGGTCGAACGCGACGACTGGCGCGCGCTCGTCGCGACGCTGCCGTCGGCGGCGCGCGGAGACGCACGGTGAGCGCGCGATCGTTCCTGCCGCGTCGCCGCGTCGTGCTCGCGAGCGCGGTCGCCGGTGCGCTCGCGGGCGCGCTGCCCGGCCGAGCGCGCCCGCAAGCCGCGCAAAAGCGCGTCGTCGTGATCGGCGGCGCGCTCGCGGAAACCGCGTTCGCGCTCGGCGGCGCCGACGCGCGCGGTTACCGGCTCGTCGGCACCGATACGACCTGCACGTACCCGGACGCCGCGAAACGCCTGCCGAAGGTCGGCTATCAGCGCGCGTTGTCGGCCGAGGGGCTGCTGTCGCTGCGCCCCGATCTCGTGCTCGCGTCGGCGGAAGCCGGCCCGCCTGCCGCGATCGCGCAAGTGAAAAGCGCGGGTGTCGCGGTGACGACGTTCAACGAGCGGCATGACGTCGACTCGGTGCGCGCGAAGATCACCGGCGTTGCACAGGCGCTCGACGTGCGCGACGCGGGCACGGCGCTGCTGCGGCGCTTCGATCGCGACTGGCAGGCCGCGCGCGACGCGATCGCCACGCGCGTGCCCGGCGGCGCGCAGCCGCCGCGCGTGCTGTTCGTGCTGAACCATACGGGCAACCAGGCGCTCGTCGCCGGCCAGCGCACGGCCGCCGACGCGATGCTCCGCTACGCGGGCGCGCGCAACGCGATGCAGGGCTTCGATCACTACAAGCCGCTGACGACCGAGGCACTGGCTGCCGCCGCACCCGACGTCGTGCTGATCTCCGACGAAGGGCTCGCGGCGGTCGGCGGCCGCGACGCGCTGCTCGCCGCACCCGGCTTCGGCGCGACGCCGGCCGGCCGCGCACGGCGCGTCGTGTCGCTCGATGCGCTGTTCCTGCTCGGCTTCGGCCCGCGCCTGCCGCTCGCCGTCACGACCCTGCACCGGCGCCTGTCGGATGCGCTCGCCTGATTCCGGATCGACACGATGCCCGCTCACGCTTCACCTTTCCCCGCGCGATCGCACGTAGCGCGCACGGGCGCCGCACGCGTCGGCGCGACACGCCGCATCGCGCCCTTCGCGCTGGCCGCGCTCGCCGTCCTCGTGTGCGCCATGTCCGTCGTCGCGCTGTGCGTGGGCGCGTATCGCATTCCGTTCGCGGAAGCCTGGGCCGCGCTGAGCGGCGACCCGGCCGCGCAACAGGCACGCGCGGTGCTGGTCGACATCCGCGCGCCGCGCGTCATGCTCGCGCTGCTGGTCGGCGGCGGCTTCGGCGCGGCCGGCGCCGCGATGCAGGCGCTGTTCCGCAACCCGCTCGCCGATCCGGGGCTCGTCGGCGTGTCGAGCGGCGCGGCGCTCGGCGCAACGACGACGATCGTGCTCGGCCCCGCGCTGTTCGCCGCGCATGCAGGCGCGGTCGCGCTGCCCGTCGCCGCGTTCGCGGGCGCGCTCGCGGTCGCGGCGCTCGTCTACCGGCTCGCCGCGTCGCGCGGCCGGCTCGCGCTGCCGCTGCTGCTGCTCGCCGGCATCGCGATCAACGCGCTGGTCGGCGCGGCGATCGGATTGCTCACGTTCGTCGCCGACGACGCGCAACTGCGCTCGCTGACCTTCTGGAGCCTCGGCAGCCTCGGCGGCGCGCAATGGCCCGCGCTGGCGGCCGTCGCGCCGTGCGTCGCGATCGGCTGCGGGCTGCTCGCGCGCGACCGTGACGCGCTCAATGCATTGCAGCTTGGCGAAACCGAGGCGTTGCATCTCGGCGTGCCGGTGCAGCAGCTCAAACGCCGCGTGCTCGTCGCGGTCGCGCTCACGGTGGGCGCGCTCGTATCGTGCGCGGGCATCATCGGTTTCATCGGCCTCGTCGCGCCGCACTGCGTGCGCCTCGCCTGCGGCCCCGACCAGCGCATGGTGCTGCCCGGCGCCGCATTGCTCGGCGCGCTGCTGACGCTCGCCGCCGATCTCGCCGCGCGCACCGCCGCCGCGCCCGCCGAGATTCCGCTCGGCGTGCTCACCGCGCTGCTCGGCGCACCGTTCTTTCTCGCGCTGCTGTGGAAAAGCCGCGGCGCGCTCAGCGGCTAGATCCTTCATGCGCTCATCATGCTGACCGCCCAACATCTCGACGTCGCCCGCCGGCACCGCATCGTTCTGCACAACCTGTCGCTGTCGATCGAACCCGGCCGCGTGACCGCGCTGCTCGGCCGCAACGGCGCAGGCAAGAGCACGCTGCTGAAGACCTTGGCGGGCGAACTGACCGGCAGCGTCGCGCCGAGCGGCGTGCGCGTGACCGGCGACATCACGCTGAACGGCGAACCGCTCGCGCGCATCGACGCGCCGCGGCTCGCGTGCCTGCGCGCCGTGCTGCCGCAGGCCGCGCAACCGGCGTTTCCGTTCAGCGTCGACGAAATCGTGCTGCTCGGCCGCTATCCGCATGCACGACGCGGCGGCGCGCGGCACGTGATCGCACACCGCGATCGCGACATTGCGTGGCAGGCGCTCGAACGCGCGGGCGCCGAGACGCTCGTCGGCCGCGACGTCACGACGCTGTCCGGCGGCGAGCTCGCACGCGTGCAGTTCGCGCGCGTGCTCGCGCAGCTGTGGCCGGACGACGACGCGACGGAAAACGGCCCGCGCTACCTGCTGCTCGACGAACCGACCGCCGCGCTCGATCTCGCGCATCAGCACCGGTTGCTCGACACCGTGCGCACCGTTGCGCGCGAATGGCGGCTCGGCGTGCTCGCGATCGTCCACGATCCGAACCTCGCCGCGCGGCACGCGGATACGATCGCGATGCTCGCGGACGGCACGATCGTCGCGCACGGCGCGCCGCGCGACGTGATGACGCCCACCCATATCGCGCAGTGCTACGGATTCGCGGTGAAGATGGTGGAAACGGGTGACGGGTCGCCACCGGTCATGGTGCCGGCGTAGCGCACGCGTGTCGTCGTATCCGTGTGGCGGCCTCGCTCAATGCTCGACGTCCGCGACGCCGAACGTCCGCATTTTCCATCCGAGCCGCACCGCAAGCATGCGCGTCGTGAAGCCCGCCACCAGCGCGACCATCGACGCCAACCCGGCATCGATACCGAGATGCTGGCTCCCGACGTACAGCGTGCCCGTGAAGAACGCGACGCTCGCATACAGTTCCTCGCGCAAGATCAGCGGCATCTCGTTGCACAGCAGGTCGCGCAGCATCCCGCCGCACACGCCGGTGATCGCGCCGGCCAGCACGACGATGATCGGCGCGCTGCCCGTCGCCGCGCCAATATCGCAGCCGATGATCGTGAACGCCGCGAGACCGATCGCGTCGACGGTGACGAACAGCGTCTTCATCCGCGCGACGTGCCGCGCGGCCCACGACGCGACGGTCGCCGCGACGAGCGTGATCACCAGATATTCGGGATGCGCGATCCAGCCGAGCGGATAGTGGCCGAGCAGCACGTCGCGCACCGTGCCGCCACCGAGCGCCGTCACCGCGCCGACGAGCGCGAGCCCGAAGCGGTCCATCCCGCGCCGCATGCCCATCAGCGCGCCCGACATCGCCTCCGCGACGATCGCGATCAGATAAAGCGTATGCATCGCGCGCCTCAGTCTTCGGTACGGAACAGGTCGAGCACGCGTTCGCGCTCGGCCGCATCGACGGCCGCGGGCATCGGCTCGTCGGGCCTGCCCTTTTCGCCCGAAGCATCCGGCGCCTCGGCCGCCGGCGCGCCGCCGCACGCGAAGCGGCTGCGGATGTACGACGGCACGTCGGCCGTGCACGTGCCGCGCGTGTATTCGGCGTACACGAAATCGCCGTCGACGAGCGCGACGTCCTGGGGCGGCGTCGCAGCGACCTGCGTGCGTCCGTCGACGGCCGTCTTCATGTAGTCGAGCCAGACCGGCAGCGCGAGCGTCGCGCCGGTCGCGCGCCCCATCGGGCGCGGCGTGTCGTAGCCGAGCCACGCGACCGCGACGATGCCCGACGAGTAGCCGGCGAACCAGACATCCTTCGATCCGTTCGACGTGCCCGTCTTGCCGGCTGCGTCGTCGCGGCGCAAGGCGAGCGCGCCACGCGCGGTGCCGGCCTTCACGACGTCGCGCAGCATGCTGTCCATCATGAACGCGTTGCGCACCGACACGACGCGCGCGCCTTCAGGCGTCGTCGCCTCGTACATCGCGCCGCCGTGACGCTGCTTCACCGACAGGATCAGGCGCGGCTCCATCCGCGTCCCGCCGTTCGCGAACACGCTGTACGCGCTCGCGAGTTCGAGCGGCGTCACCGCGCCCGCGCCGAGCGCGAGCGGCAGCGACGCCGGATTGCGCTGCGCGTCGAAGCCGAAATGCACCGCCTGCTGCTGCACGTAGCGCGCGTCGGTGGCCTGCATCAGGCTGACCGCGACCAGGTTCTTCGAGCGCACGAGCCCGCGCCGCACCGGAATGAAGCCCTCGTAGCGGTTGCCGAAATTGCGTGGGCGCCACGGCCGCGCGCCGGTTTCCTCATGGGTCAGCGTGCGCTGCGTGTCGTCGACCAGCACGCCCGGAAAGTAGCCCTTCTCCAGCGCCGCCGAATAGACGAACGGCTTGAAGCTCGAACCCGGCTGGCGATACGCCTGCAATGCGTGGTCGAACACGTTGCGGTTGAAATCCGCGCCGCCGACGAGCGCGAGCATGTCGCCCGTCGCCGCATCCAGCGACACGAGCGCGCCTTCGAGCCCGCTGCGCGCATCGCGCCTCGCGCGCGGCTGCCGGCTCAGCGTGCGCTGGAGCGCGGCTTCGGCCGCGCGCTGGTCGCGCATCGAGATCGTCGTGGTCACGTCGAGGCCGAGCGTATAGGCGTCGTCGTGAAAGCGCTCGACCATCATCCGGCGCGCGCGCTCCGCGACGTACGGCGCCGCGATGATGCCGGGCGGCGGCGTGGTCGCCAGCGCGATCGGCGCGTCGATCGCCGCACGATAGGCCGCCTCGTCGAGCTCGCCGAGCGCATGCATGCGGCCGAGCACGTAGTTGCGCCGCGCGGTCGCGCGCGCCGGATTGACGACCGGATTGAACGCGGACGGCGCCTTCGGCAATCCGGCGAGCACGGCCGCTTCGCCCGCGCTCAGCGCGTCGAGCGGCTTGCCGAAATACACGTTCGCGGCCGCCGCGAAACCATACGCGCGCTCGCCGAGATAGATCTGGTTCATGTAAAGCTCGAGCAGCTTGTCCTTGCTGTACTCGCGCTCGAGCTTGATGGCCATCAGGATCTCGGCGAGCTTGCGGCTCAGCACCTTGTCGCGCGTCAGGTAGAAGTTGCGCGCGACCTGCATCGTGATCGTGCTGCCGCCCTGCCCCGGCTGCCCGGTCACGACGTTCGCGAACGTCGCGCGAGCGAGGCCGCCGATATCGATCGCGCCGTGCTGGTAGAACTTCGCGTCCTCGGCCGCGAGCAGCGCGTGCCGCATGAGCGGCGGAATGCGTTCGAGCGGCACGAATTCGCGGCGCTCGACGCCGTACTCGGCCAGCAGCTCGCCGTCGCGCGAGAAAATCCGCAGCGGCAACGCGGGCCGGTAGACGGCCAGGTGCTCGACGGATGGCAACTGCGTCCAGATGCGATCGATCGTCCATGCGCCGATGCCCGCGCACGCGAGCGTCAGGCCGAAGAGCGCGCCGGCGAAGATGCGCCATGCGCGGCGGCGCGGCGATGCGGGAGGCGGGGCCGGTGGCGTTGGAGGGTTGGCGGTGTGGTCGGTCATGCAGGCTCCTTCTTCAATGCGGCGAACGCGGGCGCAACAGGCGCCCGTCGGTCACGGAAGGCGCGCATTGTCGAAGGGATGCCGGGATACCGGAACATTCTTTAGCCTAAGTTTGGCTGGCTAAATTTTATTTAGGAATGGTTGCGCGGCAGCCGTGCCGGGTGCCCCGCGCGGCGCACGAGCCGGTTCGCCTGTACCATCGTCTGCATGTTCGACACGTATCTGCGCCTGTGGGACCTCGTTCCCGACGGCGGCCCGATCCTGACCGCGAGCGGCGGCGTGCTGCCCGTCGTCTGGCACGCGCGCCCCGCGATGCTCAAGGTCGCGACCTGCGACGAAGAGCGCCGCGGCAATGCGCTGATGACCTGGTGGAACGGGGATGGCGCCGCGCGCGTGTGGCTGCACGACAGCGACGCGGTGCTGCTCGAACGCGCGCAGCCGGCGCCGACGCTCGTCGGCCTGTCCGCCGCCGGCCACGACGACGATACGATCCGGATCGCATGCCGCGCGGTCGCGCGGCTGCATGCGCATCGCACACCGGCAGCGCCCGAGGTCGTGCCGCTGACCGACTGGTTCCACACGCTGCTGTCGCATGACACCGGCGATGACACGCTGCGGCGTTCGGCCACGGCGGCGCGCCGGCTGCTGGCCGCGCCGCCCGTCGACGACGTCGTCGTGCTGCACGGCGACATCCATCACGGCAACGTGCTGCACTTCGGCGATCGCGGCTGGCTGGCGATCGACCCGAAGGGTTTGCGCGGCGACCGCGCGTTCGATTACGCGAACCTGTTCTGCAATCCCGCACACGACATCGCCGTCGATCCCGCCCGCTTCGCGCGGCGCGTCGCGCTCGTCGCCGAGGCTGCGCAACTCGACCGCCGCCGGTTGCTGCAGTGGATTCTTGCGTGGGCCGGTTTGTCGGCGGTCTGGCTGATCGAGGACGGGCTGTCACCCGATACACGGCTGCAGGTCGCGCGGCTGGCCGCCTCGGCGCTCGACGCGTAGCATGCGACGACAGTCCGGCCGCCGCGTCCACTGCATCGCACGGCGGCATCAATAAAAAAACCCGCCGGCATGCACCAGCGGGTTTTCGTGTCCGACGTGCGCGACGCTTAGCGCGCCGGATTCAGCGTCAGGTTCATGTGACGGTTCACATCCTTGTACAGCAGGTAACGGAAGCGGCCGGGGCCGCCCGAATAGCATGCCTGCGGGCAGAACGCGCGCAGCCACATGAAGTCGCCCGCTTCCACCTCGACCCAGTCCTGGTTCAGGCGATACACGGCCTTGCCTTCGAGCACGTACAGGCCGTGCTCCATCACGTGCGTCTCCGCGAACGGAATCACGCCGCCCGGCTCGAACGTCACGATGTTCACGTGCATGTCATGACGCATGTCGCTCATGTCGACGAAGCGCGTCGTCACCCATGCGCCGTTGGTGCCCGGCATCGGAATCGGCTCGACATCCTGCTCGTTGGTCACGAACGCTTCGGGCAGCGCAATGCCGTCGACGATCTGATAGTGCTTGCGGATCCAGTGGAAACGCACGGCGGCATCGCTGACGTTGTGCAGCGTCCAGTCGGCGCCCGGCGGGATGAACGCGTAGCCGCCCGGCTTCAGCGTGTGCTGCTTGCCCTGCAGCGTCAGTTCGGCCTCGCCTTCGACGACGAACAGCACGGCTTCGGCGTTCTTGTCCTGCTCGGGCTTGTCGCTGCCGCCGCCCGGATTCACTTCGACGATGTACTGCGAGAAGGTTTCGGCGAAACCCGACAGCGGACGCGCGATCACCCACAGGCGCGTGTTGGTCCAGAACGGCAGCCAGCTCGTGACGATGTCGCGCATCACTCCCTTCGGAATGACCGCATACGCCTCGGTGAACATCGCGCGATCGGTCAGCAGATCGGTCTGCGGCGGGTGGCCGCCATGCGGCGCGTAATACGTTGTCTTAGACATAAAGCATCCAGGCAATGGGTTGGTCCGGCCCCGGGTCGCAACGGCAGGCGCGGCACGCGCGTGGGGCACGCATGCGACGGCGGGACATCGTTGCCGGGGTGGCTTGAAAGCGCGGGCGCCTTCGTTCGGTCGGCCAGGCTTCGCGACGGGCCCGCCCGGTTCAGCGGGCGGGGCGCCCCATGCTTGCGGGTCCGGCGGCCGGGCCGCGGACACTCGGGGTCATGCGGCGGGGCACGGGGGACGGCACGGTTCGATTCCGTACGCGGGCAGCGTTGACGATAGCGAAGTCGATTCGGATCGACCAATTAAATGTTGCGATGACATCCATTCGATTTCCCACTACCCGCCGTTGCGCGCGATGGCCCGACAACGCGTGCCGTGGACGCGTCGGCGCCTCAGGGAAATCCTGATGACCGGACGGCAACCCGTCGATCGGCGATGGCGAAATGGGGATGGCCGACCCTGCGCGGTTGCATGTCGATGCAACTGGCGATGTCGTCTACAAGCGGGAAAGGTGAAGCGGGAGAGAGCGTGCCAACCCGTCGAGCGGGGCCGGGTATGAACTGCCGAAGGGGATGAAGATCGCCGGCCTTGCCGGCGATGGCGGCCCGGCTGAGGCCGCCGGGCCGGCTGTCGGATCGGGTGCCGACGCGTTGGGCGCGCCGGTGCGCAGGCCGCGCACCGTGCCGCGCCCGCGGCGATCAGTCCCAGTCGCGGTGGTGGCGATGCTTGCGGTGACGATGGCCGCGATCGCCATAATCGCCGCCGCGGTCATACGAGTTGCGCGACAGGTTGCCGCCGAGCGCCGCGCCGGCGCCGCCGCCGACGGCCGCGCCCAGCAGGCCGCCCGTGCGGCCGCCCATCGCGTTGCCGGCCGCGGTACCCGCGCCGCCGCCGAGTGCGCCGCCGATGATCGCGCCGGTGCGCTCGCGACGGTTCGACGTCACGGCACCACCTGCGCCGCCGCCGATCGCGCCGCCGATCACGGAGCCGGTGCTGCCGCCGACCGCGCCGCCGACCGCTGCGCCGGCAACCCCGCCGAGCGCGCCGCCGAGCGCGTTGTTCATGTCACCGGCCAATGCCGGCACTGCGGTCGCGCCGGTCAGCACGGCGACGACGAGAGCGGGGGCGATTTTCTTCCACATTCCCGTATTCTTCCTTGTTCGCAATCTGGTTATCGAAGGTCCGCTCGATACGACGATCTGAATCGATCGACGTCGATGCCGGCATTGTGCCGAATCCCGGACCAATTCATTTCAATGAGCTTGCGGCGAAGAATAGCACCGGTCGAGCCTGCTTGCCGTCGACATTCTGGTAACAAGTTGTTTACCGAAAAAGGACCGGAAAATCTTGCCGAAAACCGCCGGGAACGCCCGCCGGCAGGAGCTCCGGCCATGGTCAAGCCCCGTTTTTCGGCGATGCGGAACGTGCCCGTCGCGCGGGTTCGGACACACGTGGCAACACATCGGCGGCATGCCGCGAGCCGGCGGAATCGCCCCGGTCGTTCAGGTCGAACGAGGGTCAGTACACGCCCGGAATCAGCCGCCAGGTGTGCGCGCAATACGCGTCGTATTCGGCGCCGAATTGCGTACGCAGCAGCGCTTCCTCGGAACGGATGCGCGCGACGAGCGGAATCAACGTCAACGCGACGAGCAGCAGCCCGACGCCCGAGCGGAACGCCAACGCCCAGCCGGCCGCATTGACGAGCAGGCCGAGATAGCTCGGGTTGCGGATCTTGCTGTAGATGCCGTCCGTCACCAGCGTGTGGCCCGGCTGGATCGCGACGAGCCCGCTGAAGCGCTTGCCGAGCACGAACACGGGCCAGAGGCGCAGCACGCCGCCCGCGACGTAGAGCGCGACGCCGATCCAGCGCACCGTGTCGCCGCCGAAGGTCCACACGTCGAGCCGGTCGGTCAGCGCCGGCAAATACGCGAGCAGGAACCCGCTCGCGCCGAAGGCCGCGAGCACCCAGCGATTGTCGCGGTTCTCGCGTTCGCCGGCGCTCAGGTTGCCTTCGGTAAACATCGCGACGACGGCAAGCGCGAGCGTCGCGACGGCAATGGCGATCAGTGGCGGATGCGAGAAGAAGGCGGCGAACCCGCCGATGCCGAGCACGGCAAGCCCGAGATAGACGAGCGTGGAGACGCTCGCAACGATTGCGAACTTGCGCGTAACGGCCATGGCTTGCCTCGCCGGAGTGGGCTTTCCTGTGAAGTATAGGAACCCGGGCGGGCGATGCGCACGCGCGCCGTCATGCGGCGCGCGAGTTTTCCCTGCGAGAAGCAGCGGCGGCGCGTCGAACGACGCGCTCGATCGACGCGCGGGCGGCGCCCGCGACCGCCGCCCAGTCAGCGAATGCGGAAGTTGCCGCCGATCCCGACGCTGACGGGCGGTGCGTAATAGGCCGGCGCATAGCCGTAATAGACCGGCGCGGGCGCGTAGCCGTAAGGCGGCGCGACATAGCAGCCGGACAGGCCGCCGATCAGCGCAAACGTGATGAGAACTTTGTACATGGCTCGATTCCCGGCGAAGAGGACACGTCGCATCGCGCGAAAGCCGTGCCGTCGCAACCCGTGACGGCCGGCACGAAGAGGCGACTGGCGCTTCCTGTCGCTCGATGCGGCAATGCGAATGCGCGGAGTCTAGCGCCGGAGCCGCCAGGCCGAGTTTCGCGAGCGGTTACACGTGTTACGTGGTGTGACCGCTGAAACAGGCGCGAACGGCGTCGCCGCACGCGCCCGCTGGCGCCACCCGAATCACGAGCCGTACAGGCGTTACACGAAATGCGCGCGGATGCGCTCGGCGAGCGATTCGAGCGTGGCCGCGTCGGCGATGTCGCGCGCGTGCATCCGCAGGTCGACGCCTTCCCAGCGCGGAATCACGTGGAAATGCACGTGCGGGACCGTCTGGCCCGCCGCCGCGCCGTTGAACTGACCGATGAACACGCCGTCCGGCCCGAGCGCCGCGCGCACGGCCGCCGCGACGCGCTGCGTCATGCGGATGCCGGCCGCGGCCGCGTCGCCGGACAGCTCGAAGATCTGCGCGGCCGGCTCCTTCGGGATCACGAGTACGTGACCGTCGGCCTGCGGCATGAGATCCATGATCGCGAGCGTGGCGTCGTCTTCGGCGACCTTCACGCACGGCAGTTCGCCGCGCAGGATCCGGGCGAACGGGTTGTTGTTGTCGTAGGACATGGCGTTTTCCGATTTGGCGATTGCGGTTTGACTGGGAACGATGCCGGACGATTATCGGCCGACGGCGGGTCGGATTTCAACTTGTCAGGCCGTGTGGCGATCGCGGTGAACAATGCGCGCCGGCTCGCGTGTCATGTCGTTCGCCGGATGGAATATCCGGCCGTCGCCATCCGTTTATTCCGAGTGCGGGTTCGCACGGCAAGACCGCGGATCCGCACCGGACACCCGCCAGCTGCGCAGGCCGGCAGCCGCGATGACTGCTCGCGATCACCAACCGGAGTCATGCCATGGACCCTCTCCCCTCCTGTCGTTCGCCCGCCCTTGCCATTCACCCGCCGCTCCTCGCCCACGCCCGTCGCACGATGGCGCGCACGCTGTGCCGCGCGGCTTGCGGCGCCGGGCTGGTCGCATTGTCGTCGGCTTTCGCGTGGGCCGGCGGCAACGACTCGATCCTGCCGGTCTCGTCGGTCACTGCGTCGACGGTGCCCGCCAACGGCGACGTCAATCCGTACGGCATCGCCTTCGTGCCGCGCGGCGTGCCGAGCTGGAGCACGCTCAAACCGGGCGACGTCGTCGTGTCCAACTTCAACGCGGCGTCGAACGCGCAAGGCACCGGCACGACGGTCGTGAAACTGTCGCCCGGCAATACGCCGACGACGTTCTTCCAGGGCAGCAATCTCGGCCTGACGACCGCGCTCGCGGTGCTGCGCAGCGGCTTCGTGCTGGTCGGCAACCTTCCCGCGCCGGACGGCAAGACCGTCGTGCCCCCGGGTTCGCTGCTCGTCATCGGTCCGCAAGGCAATCTGGTCACGCAACTGTCCAGCAGCACGCTGCTCGACGGGCCGTGGGACATGACCGTGATCGACCGTGGCCAGCGCGTGACCGCGTTCGTGTCGAACGTGCTGAACGGGACGGTCGCGCGGATCGAACTGGCGATCGACAACAACGGCGTCAGGATGCTGCCGAGTTCGCGGATCATCGCGTCGGGCTACGTGAACCGGACCGATCCCAACGCGCTGGTCGTCGGCCCGACCGGCCTCGCGTACGACCCGAACATCGACGTGCTGTACGTCGCGTCCACCGGCGACAACGCGGTGTTCGCGATCCAGAACGCCGCGTCGACGAATCGCAACGCCGGCGTCGGACGGATGATCTACTTCGACGCGGCGCACCTGCACGGCCCGCTCGCACTGGCGCTCGCGCCGAACGGCCATCTCGTGACCGCCAACGGCGACGCGGTCAACCCCGACCCGCTGCAACCGAGCGAGATCGTCGAATTCACGGTGACCGGACACTTCGTCGCGCAGATGCAGGTCGATACCGTGCCGGGAGCGGCCTTCGGCCTCGCGTTCGGGCACGGCAGCAAGGGCCAGCCGGAATTCGCGGCCGTCGACGACAACACGAATACCGCGACGATCTGGACGCTGCGTTCGGACAACGACAACGCGCAATGACGCACCGCGTGAACGGGCCGACTGCGGCCCGTTCGCCCCTGCGCGATCGACACATGCGATTCGCACACGCCGGGCACCATGCCGCCTGATCGATGCCGCCCGGCGTCGCCGCCCCCGCGATTGCCACCGCTTGCCCGAACCTGCGACACTGCCGGATCGTTGCCGGCCGGCACGCCACCGAGGACGCTCGCGCATGACGATCCCCTTCAAATCGCTGATCCTGCGCGGCATCGCCGTCGCGCTCGTCGCCGCGGCCGGCTACACCGGCTACATGCTGTCGCGGCTTGCACCGATCGCGACGGGTTATGCCGCGAAGGCGCTGTGTTCCGGCGTGTTCGTGTCGGGCCGTCCGGCCGCGTCGGTGATCGACGTCGACATCATGGCTGGCGTGCACCCGCTGCTGAAACTGGTGCGCCCGTCGATCGATCCCGAGCATCATCGGGCCGTCGCAACGTTCGCCGGGTTCGCGCAACGCGAGGCGGACTTCCGGCCCGGGCTCGGCTGCACGCTCGCGCTCGGGCCGTCGCCCGGCGTGCTGCCGGCCGCGCTGCCGCCCGTCCCCGATCCGCCGCCCGCGCAGGCGGCGGCGCCGGCCGCACCGCCCGCCGGCATCGACGCTCGCAAGCTGCAGACCGCGCTCGACCGCGCGTTCGATGAACCCGATCCGGCGCGACCGCGGCGCACCCGCGCGGTCGTCGTGATGTGGCGCGGCCAGATCATCGCCGAACGCTATGCGCCCGGCTTCACCGCCGATACGCCGCTACCCGGCTGGTCGATGACGAAGACCGTGACGGCCGCGCTGGCCGGCATGCTCGTCGCGCAGCACAAGCTGTCGCCGGACGCGTCGGCGCTGCTGCCCGAATGGCGCGACGTCGGCGACCCGCGCGCGGCGATCACGTTCGACGAGCTGCTGCGGATGACGAGCGGCCTGCAATTCAACGAGGACTACGACGACCCGCTGTCCGACGTCGCCGTGATGCTGTTCACGCAACCGGACACCGCGCGCTTCGCGTCGGCCAAGCCGCTCGCCGCGCAGCCCGGCACGCAGTGGTACTACTCGAGCGGCACGAGCGCGATCGTCGCGCGCGTGATGCGCGAGGCGATGGGCGGCACCGAGAGCGACTACCTCGCGTTTCCGCGCCGCGCGCTGTTCGCGCCGCTCGGGATGCGCAGCGCGGTGTTCGAGCCCGATGCGGCCGGCACGCTCGGCAGCGCGTCGTTCATGTATGCGAGCGCGCGCGACTGGGCGCGCTTCGGGCAACTTCTGCTGCAGGACGGGGTGTGGGACGGGCAGCGGCGGCTGCCGGAAGGCTGGGTGCGCTACCTGACGCGCGCGACGCCGCTGTCGACGCGCGGAGAATTCGGCGCGCATCTGTGGGTCAAGGTGCCGGAGCCGTTCAACGATCGCGATCCGCACGCGCGCCCGCTGCCCGCCGATGCGTTTCATGCGGTCGGCCATGAAGGCCAGTTCGTGAGCGTGGTGCCGAGCTGCGAGCTGGTGGTCGTGCGGCTCGGATTGTCGCGGCCGGAATCCGCGTGGAATCACGAGGCGTTTCTCGCGCGCGTGCTGGAGGCCGTACCGGCGTCCGGCACGTGACGTGCCGCGGAAAGGCAGCGATGAGGCGGCGGTCAAGCCGCCGCATCGCGCGCGACATGCAATGCGTTACGGGTTCGCGCTGCCCGCATACTGCTTGAAGCCCTCGCGCGTCGCCAGACGCTCGATGTAACGCTTCACCGCCGGGAAATCCGGGTGCTCGAACGGCGTGCCGAACCAGCGGTTCACCGACAGGCCGATCGGAATGTCGGCGAGCGTGAAATGGTCGCCGGCCACGAATGCGCCGGTCGCTTCGAGCTGCGCGTTCAGGATCTGCATGTGCTTCGTCCAGCCCGCGATCGACTGCGCGATCGCCGCCGGGTCCTGGTGATCGGGCGACTTGCGTACGAGGCCGAGGAACGCGCCGACCCACGAACGATTCAGGTCCGTGCCCTGCCAGTCGATCCACTGGTCGACCCGCGCGCGCGCCCGCGGCTCGGCCGGATAGAGCGCGTCGCCGCCATAGCGGTTCGCGAGATAGCGGATGATCGTGTTCGACTCCCACAGCACGAAGTCGTCGTCCTTGATCACCGGCACGAGGCCGTTCGGATTCAGCGCAAGGTAGGTCGGATCGTTGGTCGTGCGAAAGCCCGCGCCCCAGTCTTCCTGTTCGAACGGCAGGTTGAGTTCGGTGCACAGCCACAGCACCTTGCGGACGTTGATGGACGGGATCTTGCCGAGGATGTGCAGCATGCAGGCTCCTTGTGAGGTCGAATGCGAAGCGTTCGGAACGCGCGAAACGGCCCGAACGCGCTCCCGTCGAGTTTATACACGACCACCCGGCAAACGACATGCCGTGCGCGGAAAATCCGCGTGCGGCCGATTCGTCAGGTCACGCAGCGCATGCTCGGCCGTCGGGAACCGAAACACGAATCCGTCCTGATGCAGCCGCGCCGACATCACCCGCTGCCCGTCCAGCAGCAGCTCGGCCATCTCTCCCATCGCGATGCGCAGCGGCGCGGCCGGCACGTGCAGCCACGCCGGGCGGTGCAGCACCTTCGACACGACCTGCACGAACTCGCGCTGGGTCAACGGCGCGGGTGCGACCGCGTTGTAGACGCCGCGCATGCCCGAATTCCCCATCGCGCGCGCGATGATTCGCAGCACGTCGTCCCGGTGGATCCAGCTCATCACCTGCGTGCCGTCGCCGAATCGCCCGCCCACCCCGAAGTAATGCGGCAGCAGCATCGGGCGCAACGCGCCACCGGGGCCGAACACGAGGCCCAGCCGCAGCACCACCGAGCGAACGCCGTGATGCTCGAGCGCCTGCGCGGACTGCTCCCACTGCCGGCACAGCTCGGACATGAAGCCGGTGCCGGCGCTGCTGCTCTCGTCGAGCGGCTCGTCGGAAGGACGCACGCCGTAGTAGCCGATCGCCGACGCCTGGATCCACGTGCGCGGCTTGACCTCGGCGGTCTCGACCCAGCGCATCAGCGATTCCGTGACACCAACCCGGCTGGCGAGCAGCAATGCCTGCCGGCGTTTGCTCCAGCGCGCGCCGAGCACCGGCGCCCCCGCGAGATTGATGATCGTGTCGAAACGCTCATGCGGCTGCAACTGCTCGACGGACGTCACGCTGCGCACACGGCCGTGGAACTGGTAGGCCGCGCGCAGCGGATCACGTGCCAGCAACGTGACCGTATGCCCTGCATCGAGCAGCCCGTTCACGAGGGTTTCGCCGATGAAGCCGGTCCCGCCGGTGACGAGCACGTTCCCCGGCGGGTGCCCCGCGAACGGATTGGCGGCCGGCGCGCGTCGCGCGATCCGGCAGGCCGCGATCCCGTCGCGGATTCCCGATACCGTCACGCCGACGGCAAACAAGCTCAGCAACCCGCCGCGCCAGCCGAGATCGAGCGCCTGCAGCGCGGTCGGTTCGTGCGCCCAGGCGGCCAGCTGTATCGCGACCATCCCGAACAGCGCACCGCCGTTGACGGCCAGCAGCGTGTGCAGCACGCGCTCGGTCGCCGGCAGCTTGCGGCTCCGATCCTCGACGACGAAATCCCACAACGTCAGCACCACCTCGACCACCACCACCGCCGCGATGGCCGCGACCCAGGCACCGTGAAAGGCCACGTTCGCGATCGACGCGAACACGAGACCGTAAAGTACGGAGCGCACCGCGTGAATCGCCAGCTCGAGCCGCGCGCGCGGGCGGTGCGGCAGATCCTGAGTGAGCTCGTGGTGATAGAGCGTATCGAATGCGCCCATCGCGCCCTGCACGATCAACAGGATGAGCGCCCAATCGAAAGCGGGCAAGGTGTTCATACGCTATCCCTCCTCCAGAGCCAGACGAGTGGCGGCACCATCGCGACGAGTGCCGCCGCGTCGATCGCGACGTGGCCCCATACATGTGCCTGCAATGAAAACAGCATGTCCTGCGGCGCCCAGATCAACAGGCCGGCCAGCAACCACCCCCACACTTCCCGCCGGCGCAGCCGGTTGCCGAGGTGGACGAGCGCCAGCATCCAGACCGACGCGCATTGCACCGTCGCACCGATCAGCGCCATCCACCAGATCTGCTGCGCTCTCGCCGGTTCGGGCGCCATTCCCGCCCAGAAATGCCGCTCGATGACGCTGTGATACGCGTCGAACCATGGCGTGCCGGCTACCCACGGAACGGCAATGCCGACGAGCAGATGTGCGATCGCCGCGCCGTACATCCAGGCCAACACGATGCGGCGCACGTCATCACGTGCGGGACGATCCACTGCGGATTCGGCGGCTCGGTCGATACCGCACGCCACCCCGTCGCACGGTGCTTCGGCGCGATAGCCGAGCCAGCGCGAGACGGCAAGCCGGTTGCGCGCGACGCGGCGATACAGCAGCGACAGCGCACTGCGCACGACCGGCACGCGAAGCAGCCGGACGAGCCGGCTTCGCCCGGTCAGCGCATGGGCGGCCAGGATGCCGTCCACACCGGTCAGCATGCGTCCGTCCGGCAGGCGCACGTGCAGCTCCCGATTCAGCGCGGGCAGGTCGACGCCCAGCGGAGCGGGATCGAAGCCCGGCCCGGCGATATCGACGAAAGCCAGCTGTTGTCGCGCGTCGCGGGCCCGAAGACGCTGTATCGCCGCGACACATAACGGACATCGCCCGTCGAAGTACAGCACCAGTTCACTTGAGTCCATGATTCGCACTCCTTTTGTTTTAGCGTGCATCATGAATCGATCGACTGCTTTCCCGTACGCCATGCCGCCGCTCCCGTGCGCCGGCGGCGCGCTTACATCGGCTTGACCACCATCAGGAAATACACGCTCAACATCGCGAAGAACGCCGGATAGCCGAGCAACTCCCAGCGCTTCGCATAACGCCAGTAGCGTGCCGGCAGATCGGCATCGCCATTCGCATGCGCGAGCTTCGCCATCGCGGCCAGCTCGATCTGCAGCCACACGACCGGCAGCCAGCACGCGCCCGCGACCGCATACAGCACGATCGACGCCATGAGCCACGGCGTCGTCAACGGCCAGCCGGCCGTGTGCGCGAGCCACAGCCCGGACGCGGGCTGGAACAGTACGGCCGGCGTCGTGAACCACCAGTCGGCGCGCACCACGAGGCGCGACACGGCGGCGATCGCCGGCACCGAGCGCGTGCGGTTCGCGAAGAACAGGTAGAACGCGGTGCCGAAGCCCGTGCCGACCATCAGCACCGAGGACAGGATATGCAGCGTCTTGATCACGAGATAGATGTTCATGCGTGTTCTTCTTCTGAAAAAAGGATCAACAGGATCGCGAGAATCGGCACGTTCTTCAGCACGGGGCCGAACGGCTCGGCGAGCAGCCCGGGCATCGTGACCGCGATGACGGCCGAATACGCGACGATCAGCGCGCCTTGCGCGGCCCACAGACGGCGCGACGGCACGGCGACGGTCGCCACGCCGAACGCGAAGTCCAGCGCGCATGCGCCGTAGAGCGCGATCAGCGCGGGCAGTCCGCTCAGGTGGACGCGGGCGAGCATCGCGAGGCTGTCGTGCCGCGGATGAATGAACGCGCTGACGATGGCCGTCCAGATCCAGACGATCGCGAGCGCGCCGAGCAGCAGCGGCCGCCGCCACATCGCGAGCGCATCGCCGCGCAGCGCGGCCGCGTTCGCGTTCGCGCCGATGAAATCCCGCAGGCCGCGCGGCGGCCGGCCAAGCACGGCCGCGAGCGCGGCGGGATCGCCGGTGTTGCCGCCGCGCAGCATCGTCCACGTATCGCGGGTCAGCATCGCGCCCGGCATCGTGCCGAGCAGCGCGGCCGCCGCGCCGACCAGCGGGCCCGGCAGCGTCACGCGCGCCGCCGGCGGGAAGCCCAGCGCGGCGCGATAGACGCTCAGCATCTCGCGATACTCGACTTCGTCGCCGCCGACCGCGTCGATGACGGCGCGGTCGGCCGCCGGCGCATCGACGAGCCGCGCGACGAGTTCGGCGAGATCGTCGATGTGCACGGGGCGCAGCCGCTGATGGCCGCCCGCAGGTAACACGTGCACGGGCAGGCTCGCGAGCATCCGGAAGAACCGGGCGGACGTGCCGGCGGTGCCGTAGACGAGCGCCGGACGCACGATCCGGTAATCGAGCGGCAGCGTCTGCAGGAAGGTGTCGGCCGCGTACTTGCTGGCGAAATACGGCGTGTCGCCGCGCTCGACGCCCAGCGCCGAGATCTGGATCACGCGTCGCACGCGGGCACGGCAGCATGCGGTGAAGAGCGCGCAGGGCGCCGCGCGATGCACGGTGTCGAACGTCTCGTCACGCCGGTCGGCGAGGATCCCGACTGCATTGATCACCACGTCGACGCCATCCAGCCGGGCAAGCCACGCGTCGGCATCGACATCCTTCGCGAAGTCGATCGCGACGTCGTGCGGGCCGACCGCATGCCGCACGCCGCGCAGCACGCGATGACCGCCGGCCTCGAGCCGCGCGCCCAGCGCCCGCCCGATGAAGCCGTTCGCGCCGCAGACGAGGATGTTCATGTCGCGCTCCGCGATACGCAATGCCGGCGGATCGACAGCACGATTTCGTTCATTTTTTCATCCTCTATATACAGTTATTTCTGTAATGACAGAAATGAAGATTCCAAAAAAAGCGGGCTGCGTGCCCGCATGTCCGGTGCCGCCTACTTCGAAGACTTGCGCCTGACCGTCTGGCTGATCTTCGCGCCGATCCCCAGCGCCTTCATCAGCGTGTCGGGCTTGAGCCGCAGCATCTCGTCCGACCAGGTCGTGAGCGTCTCGACGAACTGCAGCGTGTCGCGAATGCGCTGTTCGGTTTCGCGGCTCTCGTTGGCGATCTCGGGGCTCGTCAGGCAATCGCGCAGCACCGTGAGCGTCGGTTCGATCTCGCGCTGCCGCCGCCCTTCGACGATCAGCTTGAACAGTTCCCAGATGTCGGTCGACGTCTCGAAGTGGTCGCGGCGATCGCCCAGCACGTGCACGACCTTCGCGAGCCGCCACGCCTGCAGCTCCTTCAGGCTCGTGCTGACGTTGGAGCGCGCGACGTTGAGCGTCTCGGCGATCTCGTCGGCCGCGACCGGCCTTCCGGCCAGGTACAGCAGCGCATGAATCTGCGAGACGGTGCGGTTGACGCCCCACCGCGAGCCCATTTCGCCCCAGTGGAGAATGAATCGTTCGGCAATCGGTGTGAGTTCCATGTCCGGAAATTTAGTTTTTTCAGTTATTTCTGTCAAGAGAGAAATAACTGGCGGCGACGTCAATCGCCGCCCTCGATGGTCCGACCCCGGGCAACCGCGAATGCCGCCGCCGCCCGCCTTTCCCGCCCTGACCGCCCGCTTCCATTACAATGCGCGGGATTTTTCCGATTTCAGGCCGTCCGCGCCTTTCTGACTAGAGGTTTTCATGATCATCAAACCGCGCGTGCGTGGCTTCATCTGCGTGACGACACATCCGGTCGGCTGCGAAGCCAACGTCAAGGAACAGATCGACTACGTGACTTCGCACGGCCCGATCGCCAACGGCCCGAAGAAGGTGCTCGTGATCGGCGCGTCGACGGGCTATGGCCTCGCCGCCCGGATCTCGGCCGCGTTCGGCTCGGGCGCGGACACGCTGGGCGTGTTCTTCGAGCGCGCCGGCAGCGAAACGAAGCCGGGCACCGCCGGCTGGTACAACAGCGCCGCGTTCGAGAAATTCGCCGCGGAAAAGGGGCTCTATGCGCGCAGCATCAACGGCGACGCATTCTCCGACAAGGTCAAGCAGATCACGATCGACACCATCAAGCAGGATCTCGGCAAGGTCGATCTGGTCGTCTACAGCCTCGCGGCACCGCGCCGCACGCATCCGAAGACGGGCGAAACGATCAGCTCGACGCTGAAGCCGGTCGGCAAGTCGGTCACGTTCCGCGGCCTCGACACCGACAAGGAAGTGATCCGCGAAGTCTCGCTCGAGCCGGCGACGCAGGAAGAGATCGACGGCACCGTCGCCGTGATGGGCGGCGAGGACTGGCAGATGTGGATCGACGCGCTCGCTGAAGCCGGCGTGCTGGCCGACGGCGCGAAGACGACCGCGTTCACGTATCTCGGCGAGCAGATCACGCACGACATCTACTGGAACGGCTCGATCGGCGAAGCGAAGAAGGATCTCGACAAGAAGGTGCTGTCGATCCGCGACAAGCTCGCCGCGCACGGCGGCGATGCCCGCGTGTCGGTGCTGAAGGCCGTCGTCACGCAGGCGAGCTCGGCGATCCCGATGATGCCGCTCTACCTGTCGCTGCTGTTCAAGGTGATGAAGGAAAAGGGCACGCACGAAGGCTGCATCGAGCAGGTGTACGGGCTCCTGAAGGACAGCATGTACGGCGCGACGCCGCACATCGACGACGAAGGCCGCCTGCGCGCGGACTACAAGGAGCTGGATCCGCAAGTGCAGGCCAAGGTCGTCGCCATGTGGGACAAGGTGACGAACGAGAATCTCTACGAGATGACCGACTTCGCCGGCTACAAGACCGAGTTCCTGCGCCTGTTCGGCTTCGAGATCGCCGGCGTCGACTACGACGCGGACGTGAACCCGGACGTGAAGATCCCGGGCATCATCGACACCACGGTCTGACGACCGGGCCCGCCGCGCACGACGCGTGGCGGCGGGCTGACTCTCCAGGGGCGAAGCACGAACGGCGTCGCCCCGTCTGCACACATCCGCCGACAACGCGGTTCGCGCTCGCCCGCCGTGCGAGCGCGTCCCGCGCTATTCCACCGCCCTTGCGGCATCCCACATCGGCTGTCCGCCCAGCGCCGCATGCCACGCGCCGAAACGCGCGCGCCACGACTCGAACGGCTCCGTCAGCGGATGACGCGGATCGTCGCTGAGCGCATACGCCATCCCCTCGATCAGCCAGCGCGGCTTGGTCGCGACCGCGAGGTTGCCGAGCACTTCGGCCTGACGGTGATGAATCAGTTCGTGCGCGAGAAAGTAGGTCTGCCAGCCGCGCGGCGCGATGACCACGCCGAAATCCCCCAGCGTCAGTGCCGCGCGTTCGCCGAGACCGAACTTGTCGGCACACTCGCGCGTCGAGCAGAACACGACGCGCGGGGCCTCGCGAAACGGGCCCACGGCCGCCGCCGCGCGCGCATAACCGTCGCGATAGAGCTGCTGCGCGGCGCCGAACGTCGCGGCATCGTCCGTGCAGATGTCCGCGCTGGGGCACGACACGCCGGGAAGCAGCGCGGGCGCGACGACGCGCAGCGGCTTGACGAGCGCGTAGGCGGCAATCGGCACCGCGACCAGCAGGCCCGTGAGGGCGAAGGCGACATGGGAGCGTTTCATCGAGGCAGTGATTCCTTCCGTTGGCATGGTCGTGGCGTGTTCGAGCACGAATATATCGGAGCGGCGCCGTCGCCGGCCGGCTTTTCGTGTCCGCCCGGCTTCCTGCCCGCGGCCCCGCTCCGCCGCAAGGCGGGCCGATCGCGAGCCGGCTTGCGCACGCATCCAGCCCGGTTACGCGAGCTGCTTGTGAAAATACGTCGTCGCGCACAATGCGCCGTCGGGCATCAGCGCGAAGTTCGGCACGACGCCGACGCGCTGCCAGCCGGCCCGCTCGTACAGACGCTCGGCATCGCCGCCCGTCACCGTGTCGAGCACGAGCACGGTCTTGCCGGCATCGCGCGCGGCTTCGTCGGCAGCCGTCATCAGCCGCGCCGCGATCCCCTGCCTCCGTGCATGACGGGACACGAGCATCTTCGCGATGTCCGCGCGATGCGGCTGGTTCTCCGGCTGCGCGGTCACGACCTGGACGGTGCCGACGATCCGGCCGGCGGCGTCCTCGGCCACCAGCAGGATGCGCTCGCCGCTCGCGACGCCGTCGGCGACGCGCGTCCAGAACGCCACGGCGGTCGAGCGCTCGATCGGCAACATGAAGCTGACGGACGCGCCCCCCTCGACGCAATCGATCAGCACATCGGCCAGCGCGTCGATGCGCGCATGCGCTTCGCTCGCATCGAGGCGGCGCACGGTCACGGGTTCGGTCATACCCTCTCCGGTATGTCAGGTGGGGCACGCGTTCGGCCGGCGTGCGCCCGGATCGAATGGAATGCCGGCGTGCGGTGGATGCATGCGCAACGGCGGCCGGTGTCGGGCAACACGGCGCCCAGCCCGATCGGCGCGTGTTCCCGCCCCATCATGCTACGCGACGAAAAATCCCGCTGCATCGCCTATGCTTAGCCACATGGCTAACTTTCAACCCGGTATCAGCGACGTATTCCACGCCCTCGCCGATCCGACACGCTGCGCGATCGTCGGCGCGCTCGGCAATGGCGGGCGAACCGTTTCGGAACTGGCCGCGCCGTTCGGCATGGCGCTGCCGTCGTTCATGAAGCATCTCGCGGTGCTCGAGCGCAGCGGCCTCGTCACGACCCGGAAAACCGGCCGCTCGCGCACCTGCGAGCTGGTCGGCAGCCGGCTGGCGGAAGCCGAGCAGTGGCTCGCCGCGCAGCGCGCGCAGTGGGAAGCGCGCTCCGATCGCCTCGTGGCATTCGTCGAACGCCGTCACCAGGAGGAGCAAGCGCATGTCAACCAGCCATGTCGACCCCGCCGAAACCCATGACCTCGTCATCACGCGCACGCTGCGCGCGCCGCGCCAGGCACTCTGGCGCGCATGGACCGACCCGGAATTGCTGAAGGAATGGTGGTGCCCGAAACCGTGGACCACCGAAGTGCGCGCGTTCGACCTGCGCCCGGGCGGCGCCTTCCACACGTTCATGCGCGGCCCCGACGGCGGCACGAGCGACAACCCCGGCTGCTTCCTCGAAATCGTGCCGGAAGCGCGAATCGCATTCACGTCGATGCTCACGGGCGGCTGGCGGCCGCAGGTGCCGTGGCTGGGCTTCACGGCCGTCATCACGATGGCCGACGACCCCGCCGGCTGCCGCTACGAGGCGCGCGTGATGCATCCTGATGCCGCGACGCGCGAGCGCCACGAGGCCCTCGGCTTTTTCGAGGGCTGGAACATCTGCATCACGCAGCTCGACGAATTCGCGGCCGCGTTGCGCTGAATGCGGCTGCATGCGCGGGCCATTGCATGCGGCCGCGCGCGCGCCTAGGATTCCTGAAGGAAGCATGACGACACGCCGGCATCCGGCGTGCACCGTCGTGCGCGTTCCGCGGGAGGCAACATGCTGCACATGCACACGCATTCGACCCGGGTCAGCCGGCACCTGAACGCGCCGCGCGGGCGCGTCTACCGCGCGCTGCTCGATCCGCACGCCGTCGAACAATGGAAGGTGCCCGACGGCATGACGTGCCGCGTGCACGCATACGACACGCGCGAAGGCGGCGCGCTGCGCGTGTCGCTGAGCTACGACGAACCGTCGGACGGCACCGGCAAGACCACCGCGCACACCGACACCTATCACGGCCGCTTCGTGACGCTCGTGCCGGACCAGCAGATCGTGGAAATCGACGTGTTCGAAACCGACGATCCGATGCTGCGCGGCGCGATGACGGTCACGATCACGCTGTCCGACGAAGCAGGCGGCACACGCGTCGATGCGGTGCACGACGGTGTGCCGCCCGGCGTGCCGGCCGCCGACAACGAGGCCGGCTGGCAAATGGCGCTCGCCCGGCTCGCCGCGTTGGTCGAGAAGGGCTAGCGCGAGGCAACGGACGCAGTACGCGTCAGCCGAGCCGGTACGCGCGCGTGACGGTTCCGCGGAACAGCGCGTCGCGCTCGCTCGGGCTCGCGTGCGCGGTCAGCCGCTTGAACGCGTTCCAGCCGTTCACGTACGAATACGAGCCCTTGTCGACCGGGAAATTGCTCTCGAACATGCAGCGCTCGGCGCCGAACGCCTCGATGCACGTGAGCATCCACGGCTTCCATGCGTCGGCCAGCTGTTCGGACGACGGCGGCCGCGCGCCCTTCTCGAACTCGAAGCCGTTGATCCGCATGCCGAGGCCGCCGACCTTCACGTATACGTTCGGCAGCCGCGCCAGTTCGCGCATCGACGCCGACCATTGCTTGAACACTTCCGGCCGCTTGTCCGCATAGCTCGCGATCCGCACGACGCCGCCGCAGTGATTGACGACGATCCGCGTGTCGGGGTTCGCCTTCGCCAGATCGAACAGCTCGGGCAATTGAGGAAAGAACAGCCACGCGTCGTACGACAGTCCGAGCGGCGCGAGCTGCGCGACGCCGGCGCGGTACGCGGGATCGAGCAACAGCCCGCGCGGCACCGCCGATAACGGATTGGCGAGCGACGGATCGGCATCCCAGGTGGTCAGGTGTCGAATGCCGCGAAAGCGTCCGCGACCGGCGTCGACATGCGCTTCGAGCACGTCGCGCACGCGCTCGCCGAGCCGCAGGTCGGCATGCCCGACGATGCCTTTCGCGACGGCCGGACGGCTCCGTTGCAGCGGCGCCGTCACGCCGGCGACGTAGGCCGTCTCGCCGACCGGCTTCAGTTCGGCCGGCCCCGCGTCGCGATAGCGCGTCAGCGCCTGCATGTAGACGGATGCCTGGACGTTGTGGCCGGATCGCGCATCCTGCAGATAGTCGTCGAGCATGTAGATCCAGCCCGGCCGCTCGTAGAAGTGATGGTGCGCATCGACGATCGGCAGATCCGGGTCGAGTGCGGGTTCGAGCGCGGATGCGAGCCAGTCGTTGCGCACCGCGAGATAGTTGCCTTGGGTCGTCATGCGGGAAGGTCCGTGTTGGGCCGGCGCGCGCGTATTGACGCACCCGGGCAGCGTGAGCGAGGCGGCGGCCGCACCGAGCAACCGGCGTCGTTTGATCGAAATGGTCATGTCATTCGCTCCGGTCGAATGCATACAGCGACAGCGTGAGCAGCGTCGTGATCGCCAGAACGATCGCAAGGCCGAGCATCCCGGCCGTGAAGGTGCCGAAGCTGTCCTTCAGGTAGCCGACGAGATACGGGCCCGCGAATCCGCCGAGCGCGCCGATCGAATTGATCAGCGCCAGCCCGCCGGCCGCGGCCTGGCCGGACAGGAAGCGGGAAGGCAGCGTATAGAAGATCGTGCGTCCGGCGATCGTGCCGATCAGCGCGAGCGTGATGCCGACGAGCGCGGGCCCGAGCGTCAGGAAATGGGTCGACACGCCGAGCGCCACCGCGCCGATGAACAGTCCGATCGCCAGGTTCGCGACCGGGCCGCCGCGCCGGTCCACCCGCTTCGCCCACCACAGCAACGCGATCGTCGCGAAGAAGTACGGCACCGCGGACAGCCAGCCGGTCTGCATCGTGGACATCCCGTGCGCCTTCAGCATTTGCGGCAGCCAGATGCCGATGCCGTACGAGCCCATCGTGAAGCCGAACGAGATCAGCGCGAGCACGTAGACGCGCACGTCACGCAGCGCGACGCCGAAGCGCTTCTTGCGGCCGGCGGCGGCGCCGTCGCGCTCGAACGCGCGCTGCAGCGCGGCACGCTCGTCGTCCGACAGCCAGGCGGCCGTGGCCGGGGAATCCGACAGCAGCTTCAGGACGAGAAAGCCGAGCGCGCACGCGGGCAGCCCTTCGACGATGAACATCCA
This sequence comes from Burkholderia sp. BCC1640, assembly GCF_902833125.1. Lineage (NCBI taxonomy): Bacteria > Pseudomonadati > Pseudomonadota > Betaproteobacteria > Burkholderiales > Burkholderiaceae > Burkholderia > Burkholderia sp. BCC1640. The sequence goes on from NZ_CADFEF010000008.1 coordinate 129,252, forward strand.
CTTCCAGCCCGCGAGGCCCAGCGCACCGTCGAGCTGCAGCAGCCAGGTCGAAAGCGGGCCGCCGATCAGCGACGAAAGCGGCGTCGACACGGTGAACCAGGCAAGCACGCGCGTGCGGTAACTCGCCGGAAACCACACCGCGAGGAAGAAGATCACGCCCGGAAAGAACCCGGCCTCGCCGATGCCGAGCAGCAGCCGGATCGCATAGAAACTCGTCGGCCCCGTCGCGAGCGCGGTCGCCGCCGCCATCAGCCCCCACGTGATCATGATGCGCGCGAGCCAGCGCCGCGCACCGAAGCGGTACAGCGCGAGATTGCTCGGCACTTCGAACGCGCAATAGCCCGCGAACATGATCCCCGCGCCCCAGCCGAACTGCGTCGCGGTCAGGCCGAGATCGCGGTTCATCGTCAGCGCGGCGAACCCGACGCTCGTGCGGTCCAGGTAGTTGAAGAAGTACGCGAGCGCGAGCAGCGGAATGAAGCGCCATGCGGCCTTGCGCACGGCCCGTTGCTCGATCGACGCGTCGGTTTCGCGATCGGCGGCCAGCGCCGGGGAAGCGGATGTCATGGTTGTCTCCGTGGATGCGGCACTCCGCGCCCGCGCGATCGCGGGCGGGATGCGTTGTTCGTTCGATGGGTCGCGGCGGCGCTACGCGCTCGCCACTTCGTTCGGCGAAGGCGTGTCGACCGGCACGCCCGGCGGTTGGCCGTCCGCGCCTTGCGCGTGCCGCCCGGCGACGACGCCGGCTTCGATCAGCGCTCGCGCCTCGTCCGGCGTATAGCCAAGTTCGCCGAGCAGCACGCAGGTGTCCTGACCAAGCGCGGGCGGCGCCGAGCGCAGCCGCAAGCGCTCGCCCGCGAGCGTGAGCGGCAGCAGCGCGGTATGCGTGTCGACCGGCCGGCCGGCGCTGCTCGCGTCGGCCGGCAGCGTCACGGCTTCGAGCCCGCCCGTCGCGAGCAGGTGAGGATCGTCGAACAGGTCCTGCGGCTTCGTGATCGGCGCATACGGCAGGCCGATCGACTCGAAGATCGTGCCGATCTCCTCAGCCGAATGCATGGCGAGCCGCGCACGCAGTTCGGGCAACAGCCACTCGCGCGCCTGCACGCGCAGGTTGTTGGTCGCGAGGCGCGCGTCGTCCTTCAGTGCGGCAAAACCGAACGCGTCGCAGAACAGCGCCCACTGCGTGTCGGACACCACCGCGAGAAAAATCTGTTCGCCATCCTTGACGGCAAACACGTCGTAGACGGCCCACGCGGAAATGCGGCTCGGCATCGGCGACGCGGCCTGCCCCGTCACCGCGAACTGCATCATGTGCTGCGCGACGAGAAACACGTTGTTCTCGAACAGCGCGCTCTGCACCTGCTGGCCGCGGCCGGTGCGTTCGCGCTGCGCGAGCGCGGCCATCGCGCCGATCGCGCCGAACATCCCGCCCATGATGTCGTTCACGCTCGAGCCCGCGCGCAACGGCCGGCCTTCGGGGCCCGTCATGTAGGCGAGACCGCCCATCATCTGCACCACTTCATCGAGCGCGGTGCGATGTTCGTACGGCCCCGGCAGGAAACCCTTGTGCGACACGTACACCAAGCTTGGATTCAGCGAGGACAGCGCCGGGTAACCGAGACCGAGCCGATCCATCGTGCCGCTCTTGAAGTTCTCGCTGAAGACGTCCGCCGTCGCGACGAGCCGCCGCACAATCTCCAGACCGCGCGGGTCCTTGACGTCGACCGCGAGACTCTTCTTGTTGCGGTTGAACATCCCGAAGAAGCCCGCGCCGGAACCGCGCAGCGCACGCGTGCTGTCGCCCGCGATCGGCTCGATCTTGATGACTTCCGCGCCGAGATCCGCGAGCAGCATGCCGCAGGTCGGGCCCATCACCATGTGCGTCATCTCGATCACGCGCACGCCTTCGTACGGCAGCGGCGAAGCCGGTTGGCGATCGTTCATTGCGCAACTCCCGTCACGCAGCCTTCCGGCTGGGCCGCCGCCGGCGCACGGCCGTCCGCGTATCGGAACCCCTTCGGCAGCCCCGCGTCCGGCACGTGGCCATACAGCGGCTCCCCGGGCAGCGCCGCGTGCAGGATCGCGCGCGCGGCGAGCAGCGCGTCGGCGTCGACGCCCGTGTCGACGCCCATCGACTCCAGCAGGAACACGAGATCCTCGGTGACGATGTTGCCGGTCGCGCCCGGCGCATACGGGCAGCCGCCAAGACCGCCCTGGCTCGCGTCGATCGTCGTCACGCCGGCGTCGAGCGCCGCGACGACGTTGGCGAGCCCCTGCCCGCGCGTGTTGTGGAAGTGCGCGCCGCCGGCCTTGTCGCCGACTTCGCGCTGCAAGCGCACGAACAGCCGGCGCACCTGCGCCGGATTCGCGTAGCCGCTCGTATCGGACAGACCGATCTCGTCGACCCCGCATTCGGCCATCGCGGCCGCCATCGCGATCGTCTCGTCGTCGGAGACCGCGCCGGCGATCGTGCAACCGAACGCGACCGACACGCCGGCCTCGATCTGCACCGACGGAAACCGCGCATCGCGCAGCGCGACGATCGCGCGCACCTCGTCGATCATCTGCGCCGGCGTCTTGCGGATGTTCGCCAGCGAGTGCGCCTCCGTCACCGATACCGGCAGCGTCAACTTGTGGATCCCCGCCTCGAACGCGCTTTCGGCGCCGCGCAGGTTCGGCGCGAGCGCGGCGACGTGCAGCCCGGGAATCGTCAGCGCATGCGCGACGACTTCGCCGACGTCGGCCATCTGCGGCAACAGCCGCGCGGGCACGAACGACCCGACCTCGATCTCGCGCAGACCGGCCGCGGCGAGCGCGGTGATCCAGCGCAACTTGTCGGCCGTCTGCATCACGGACTTGATGCTCTGCAGGCCGTCTCGCGGCCCGACCTCGCTGACCAGCACCTTCGAATACCCGGCAACGCTCATTCGACACCTCATAGTTCTATCTGAAAGAACATCGTTCTGTTTGACGGAACTTTAGAGGCGTGTCGAATCGGCTGTAAGCGGGGTATACCCGTGAAATCTCGATTTTTCGGAACTTGAGTTCTGTCAGGCAGAACGATATAGTCGATCGACCGTCACCCAAAGGAACCACGCGCCGTGCCCCCGACCTCGACTCCCGCAGATCACACCGACGAAATGCCCGACGCGTCGGCCGAAGCCTCCAGCGGCGTCGCCGTCCTGGATCGCGCGTTCGCGATCCTCCACGCTTTCGGGCAAACCGACGACCGGCTGTCGCTCGCGGAACTGTCGCGCCGCACCGGGCTGTACAAGAGCACGATCCTGCGCCTGCTCGCCGCGCTGGAGCACGGCGGCTTCGTGCGCAAGCTCGACGACGGCCAGTACGCGGTCGGACACGAGCCGTTGCGGCTTGCCGCGCTGTATCAGCGCTCGTTCCGGGTCGGCCCGGTCGTCGAACCGTTGCTCGAGACGCTGAGCCGCGAACTCGGCGAGACGGCATCGTTCTACGTGCGCCATGGCGACATGCGCTCGGTGCTCTATCGCGTCGAACCCACGCGCACGGTGCGCGTGTCGATCCGGGTCGGCGAGGAGTTTCCGGTTCAGCAAGGGGCGTCGGGGAAGGTGCTGCTCGCGTTCACCGAGCCGCACGATGCGCGCTGGAACGACGTGCGCGAACAGTTGTGGGCTGCGTCGTACGGCGAGCGCGACCCGGAAACCGCGTCGGCCTCCGTGCCGGTGTTCGGCGCGGCCGGCGACTGCGTCGGCGCGCTGACGGTGTCCGGTCCGATATCGCGGCTGGCCGCCGCGCCGGCGATGGCCGCGGCGCTCGCGATGTTGTTGCCGCTCGCGCAAAAGGCCACCGTCGCGCTCGGCGGCGCGGGCGCGCGCTACGATGCGCAAGCCGTGCGCGACAGTCTCGCCCGATTCGCGATACCGGACAGCCCCGCCCAGCCATAGCCGGCCGCGCGCATGCGGCGACGAGGCAGCGCAAAAGGCGGCCGCATGCGACACTGGCCGTCGACGCATGCGGCACGCCGCCTGTCGGCACCGCACATGCAACCGCCGTCCGGACACGCAAGGGAACCCCACAATGAACACCGCGCGCACCGCCACCTGGTATTTCGATTTCGTTTCGCCGTTCGCGTATCTGCAGCAGGAACGGTTCGACCAATTGCCGCCTGCCGTCGCATACGAGCCGAAACCGATCGTGCTCGGCGCGCTGCTCACGCACTGGGGCCAGAAAGCGCCGGCCGAGATCGCCGCGAAGCGCATCTTCACCTATCGCCACGCGCAATACCGCGCCAACAAGCTCGGCATCCCGTTCCGGATGCCGCCCGCGCATCCGTTCAACCCGATCCGGCCGCTGCGTCTCGCGATCGCGATGGGCAACACGCCCGATGCGATCCGGCGAATCTTCCGGCATATCTGGCGCGACGGCCAGGACGTGTCGACGCCGGACGGCTTCGCCGCGCTGTGCGAGGCGGTCGGCTTTCCGGAAGGCGTGACGGCCGTCGAGGCCCAACCGGTGAAGGACGCGTTGCGCGCGAACACCGATCAGGCGATCGCGCACGGCGTGTTCGGCGTGCCGACCTTCGAGCTCGACGGCGACCTGTTCTGGGGCGACGATGCGACCGACATGTTCGTCGACTGCGCGACGTCCCGCGCGTGGCTCGACTCGCCCGAAGTGCGCCGCATCAGCGCGCTGCCGGAAGGCATCCGGCGCGGCTGACGGCACGCACGACGACGCTTGCGTGCCGCGCCCTTCGACGCGCAGCGGCACGGCTTCGCGTCATCGCGACGAAGTCCGCGAGCAGCGCCCGGCGCAAGCGCTGTTGGCAAATGCGGAGCGGGCAGGCCCACACGGTCTGCACATCTTTTCTTTTTATTTTTTATTTTCGTTCGGTGCTGCGCGGCACGGCAGATCCGCGCGAGACGCGACGCGCATTCGATCATCCGATGCAAGATCCTCGGTGGCCCGCCGAATTGTCCAGTTCAACAGATTATTTTCGGCGATGCGCAGCGAACGCGCGCGCAACCGTCAGATGATTCGACATGACCGCGCCGCACGGTCACTTCCAATCCGGCCCCATCGGAAAATCGCGTTTTCTCAGGGGAATCCCGGTATTTTTTCCCATTTTCTTCGAAATTACCGGTGACATACTTGCCCCCCATTGCGCTCCGGTGCGAGCGCGCTTCCTGATCCCCGTCGGTCGCATGTCATGTGCTGCGTGTCCGCCGGGGTCGCAGAACATGAATAATTTCGACACCACGATCCAGGTCTTCCTCACCCACATCTCGTTCGGACCGCTGATGAACCACGCGATCCGCGTGATCGCCGGCCTCTATACGTTCAAGGGCTTCATCCTCATCCCCGTGCTGTGCTGGCTGTGGTTCCAGCCGGGACCGGAACGCGAACGGCAACGCGAACTGGTCATCGCGACCGTCGCGAGCGGGCTCGTCGCGCTCGCGTTCGGCCGGCTGCTCGCGAAAGTCCTGCCGTTCCGCGTGCGGCCGATCTACAACCCCGATCTGCATCTGCACTTCCCGTCCGAGGAACTGCGTGCGGCCACGCTGCAGGCCTGGAGTTCGTTTCCGAGCGATCACGCGATGCTGTGGATGGCGATCGCGACCGGCATCTTCATCATCGCGCGCCGCGCCGGCGTGCTCGCGCTGCTGTACGCGGTCGTGTTCATCTGCGTGCCGCGCGCGTATCTCGGCTATCACTATCCGACCGACCTGATCGCCGGCGCCGCGATCGGCATCGCGATCGCGTGGCTGCTGACGCGCGATGCGATCCGATCGCGCTTCGCGCCGCAGGTGCTGGAGGCGATCCGGCGCTTTCCCGCGCCAGCCTATACGCTCGCGTTCCTGCTGTGCTTCGAGCTGATCACGCAGTTCGACGAACTGCTGACGCTCGCGCAGTCGGTCAAGCACACGACGATGTAACGGGACGGCGCCGCGATGCATCCGCTGCTGTCGTCACGACGCCCCGGCACGCGCTGCCGGCCCTGCGCGGCGGCATCGCGCCCCGCGCGCGCCGCCGGTCAGGTCGTCGCCGCGCCGGCAACCGCGGCCGCGCTCGTCAGTCGCGATCGGGCGCGCCGAGCGGAAAGAACGCACGATACGGCCGCGCCTCGTCGACCGCACGCGCAAACGACGGCCGCGCAAGCAGCCGCTTGCGATACGCGATCACGTTCGCGAACGACGGGTCGATCCGGTGCGTCCAGTCCGCATAGAACAGGAACGGCGCCGCGCCGCAGTCGGCGAGGCTGAAGCGGTCGCCGGCCGCCCATTCGCGATCGGCCATCGTTCGATCCAGCCATGCGTACGACGTTTCGAGCATCGCGCGCGCATCGGCGACGCCCCGCGCATCGCGCTCGTGCGCCGGCCGCAGCGCATCGAACACGACCTTCTGCTGCGGCGTCGACACATAGTTGTCGAAGAAACGATCCATCGTCCGCACTTCCAGCGCCGCGCGCCGGTCCTCGGGCACCAGCCGCACGGGGCCCGGATGATAGAGATCGAGATACTCGACGATGATCGTCGCCTCGATCACGGTGCGGCCCGCGTCGACGAGCACCGGAAAGCGCTTCAGCGGCCACAGCGCGGCCAGTTCCTGCATCGGCTTCGGATCGTCGTGCGCGAGCACGCGATACGCGAACGGCGTGCCGTTCTCGTACAGCGCGGTCAGCGCCTTCTGGCAATAGGAGGAAAAAGGATGGGCGTATAGCGTCGGCATCATCGCGAGGTCTCTCAGGGTTTCGGCGCCGCGTCATGCGGCGCCACGTGATCGGATACCTTGACGACGAACGGCGCCAGGCCGATTCGACATCGGACCGATCGATTTTTTTTGCTCCGCGCGCACCGCGCCGCTACGACCGGCCGTCCATCACGACGCGGCCTTCGCCGCGCCAGCGCAGCATCCCGCCGCCGAGGTTCGCGACGGCGTCGAAACCGGCTTTCAGCAGAATCACGGTCGCCTGCGCGGAGCGGCCGCCCGCGCGGCATACGGTCACGATCGGCCGGTCATGCGCAAGCTCGCCGGTGCGCGCGGCCAGTTCGCCGAGCGGAATCGGCGTCGCGCCGGGCAGATGGCCGAGCGGGCCGGTGAATTCGTCCGGCTCGCGCACGTCGACCACCTGTACCGCCGACAGGTGATCCTCGAGCCACTGCGGATCGATTTCCCAGAACCCCGCGAACGTATAGACGAGCGGCGCCCAGTCGGGCGCCACCTGCACGTCGGGCGCGTTCGCGGCGACGCCGCATTGCAGGTTCGCGGGCACCGCGACGTCGATCTGGCGCGGATGCGCGAGCCCGAGGTTGCGCATGTAGCCTGCAAAATCGTCCTCGCTGAGATCGCCGCCGAGGCGCGGATTGAAGCGCCGCTCCTCGCCGACGCTCGTCACCGTCAACCCGCGATAGTCGTGCGCGGGGTACAGCAGGCATGCGGCCGGCAGCGTGAAGAGCCGACCGTGGACCGCGCGATACAGCGCGCGCGGGTCGCCCTGCTGGAAATCGGTGCGGCCGGTGCCGCGAATCAGCAGGCAGTCGCCGGTGAACGCCATCGATTCGTCGTCGAGCACGAGGCTGATGCAGCCGCTCGTATGGCCCGGCGTCGCGCGCACGGTCAGGTAGCGCGTGCCGAATGCGCAGCGATCGCCGTCGTTCAGGTAGCGGTCGGCGCCCTGCGCGCCGCTCGCGGCCGAAATCGCGATCGCGCTGCCGGTGCGCTGCTTCAGCAGCCACGCACCCGTCACGTGATCGGCGTGCACGTGCGTATCGATGGTGGCGACGAGCCGCAGCCCGAGCTCGTCGAGCAGCGCCACATCGCGGCGCACCTGCTCGAACACGGGATCGATCAGCAGCGCCTCGCCCGATGCGCGGTCGGCGAGCAGGTACGTGTAGGTCGACGATTGCGGGTCGAAGAGTTGCCGGAAGATCATGGCGAAGTCGCTCCGTCGGCTGGGCGTGTCGGTTGGATGGAGGGTGCGGGTCGGACAACCCGCCCCGCGTATATCGCCGGCGCGCGGGGCGCACGTTCATACAGCGTAGTTCAAAACACGCGCGCCGCCGGCGGCGAGACGTCATGCCGCGCCCGGAGCGTCGCGCGCGCTGCCTTACACTACCGCCTGTTCTCGTCTTACGTTCACAGGAATTGCGCCGACATGTCGATGACGATCGATCCGAAGCAGGCCGCCGCGCTGCTGGCCGTCGCCGACACCGGCAGCTTCGAGCAGGCCGCCGTGCGCCTGCACGTGACCGCGTCCGCCGTCACGCAGCGCGTGCGCGCACTGGAGGCGAGCCTCGGCACGCCGCTCGTGCTGCGCACGCGGCCGTGCCGGCCGACGGTGGCCGGACAGCGCGTGCTGCAGCACCTGCGCCGCGTCGCGCTGCTGCAGGCCGACCTGCAGAGCACGCTCGCGGCCGAGCGCGAATCGCCGATCTCGGTCACGATCGCGCTGAACTCCGACAGCCTCGGCACCTGGTTCCTGCCCGCCCTGACGTCGGTGCTCGCGGGCGAGCGCATCCTGTTCGAGCTGATCGTCGAAGACCAGGATCACACGTTCGCGTTGCTCGAAAGCGGGATGGCCGTCGGTTGCGTGACGACCGAGCCGAAACCGATGCGCGGCTGCGTCGCGACGCCGCTCGGCACGATGCGCTACCGCCTGCTCGCGGCCGCCGCGTTCGCGGTGCGCTGGTTTCCGCGCGGGCTGAACCGCACGAGCGCGCGCCATGCGCCCGTCGTCGCGTATTCGCGGCGCGACACGCTGCAGTCCACGTTCCTGAAGGAGAAATTCGGGTTGCCCGAAGGCGCGTATCCGTGCCATTACGTGCCGGGCACGCACGCGCATTTCGCGGCGGTGCGGCACGGGCTCGGCTACGCGATGGTGCCGGAGCCGCTGATCGGGGGCGCGCCGCTCGACGCGCAGGGGCTCGTCGATCTCGCGCCCATGCATCCGACCGATATCGCGCTGTACTGGCACGCATGGACCGTGCAGTCGCCGACGATGGCGTCGCTGTCCGCGCGGGTGGTCGAAGCGGCGCGCCGGCTGCTCGCGCCGCTGCCGTGACCAGCGGGTGACCGACGTCGCCAGCGCGGCACGCGGTGCGGCACACGTGGCAACGAACAACCCCGCCGCGCCGCCTATACTTTTTTCATCGGCCTCGCGAACGCGCCGCGCGGCCGATCAAGCATATTCGGCCGTTCCCTTTCCCGTGAGGAGAACATCATGTCCCGCCGCTATATCGATTGCCGCGAGTTCCCCAGCGCGATGCATTGCTCGATCGCGATTTCCGCCGACTCCGACAACGAACTACTGGAGGCCGCCGTGCAGCATGCGGTCTCGGTGCACCAGCACACCGACAGCGCCGAGCTTCGCACGCAATTGAAAGCACTGTTCCGCGACGGCACGCCGCCCGCCGACATGCCCCGGCAAGCCTAATCCGCCGGCACGCCAGATATCGACAGACGGGCTGCAGCACCGCCCCGTCGCCTCCCCACTCCTGCTTCGCGCCATGAGCGCCGGCGCCTCCGCCGGCCGGCGCATTCCGCCTCACGCGCGCCGCTGCGCGAAATACGCGCCGACCGCATCGATGAAGGTATCGATATCCGCCCGCGACACGTCGCAATGCGTGACGAAGCGCGACGCGTACAGCATCTGCGTGAGGATTCCGCGTTCCTTGAGCCACGCTTCGAGCGGCGCGCAATCGGCTTCGGGGAATTGCGCGAACACCATGTTCGTCGCATGCGACAGCACCTTCACCGGCTCGATGCGCGCGAGGCCCGCGGCGAGATGCGCGGCGTTCGCGTGATCGTCGGCCAGCCGTTCGACGTTGTGGTCGAGCGCATACAGACAGGCCGCCGCGAGAATGCCCGACTGGCGCATCCCGCCGCCCAGCACCTTGCGCCAGCGCTGCGCGCGCTCGACCAGCGCGCGATTGCCGACCAGCACCGAACCGACCGGCGCGCCGAGCCCTTTCGAGAAGCAGATCGACACGGTATCGAACGGCGCACACAGTTCCGCGATCGGACGGCCGGACGCGACGGCCGCATTGCACGCGCGCGCTCCGTCGAGGTGCGTGGACAGCCCACGGCTGCGGGCGAGCGCGACGGCTTCCTGCACATAGCCTTCCGGCAACACCTGGCCGCCGATCGTGTTTTCGAGCGCGAGCAGGCGCGTGCGGGCGAAGTGATTGTCGAGCGGCTTGATCGCCGCGGCGATCTTCGCGAGCGGCAGCGTGCCGTCGGGCGCGTTCTCGATCGGCTGCGGCTGGATGCTGCCAAGCACGGCCGCACCGCCGCCTTCGTACTTGTACGTGTGCGCGAGCTGACCGACGATGTATTCGTCGCCGCGTTCGCAATGGGCCATCAGCGCGGCCAGATTGCTCTGCGTGCCGCTCGGGAAAAACAGGCCGGCTTCCTTGCCGGCCCGCTCGGCCGTCACCGCCTGCAGGCGCAGCACGGTCGGGTCGTCGCCCCATACGTCGTCGCCGACTTCGGCGGCAGTCATCGCGGCCAGCATCGCCTGGCTCGGACGTGTCACGGTATCGCTGCGCAAATCGATCATCTTCGTGCCCTGAGTGAATGCGGACCGGAACCGATGCACCCGGCCCTGCCGAAACGAGACTCAGAGTGTACGCAATTCGCGCAGCGCTTGCCGATGCGTCGCACCGCCCAATCCGGGCACCACCGGCACGGCGCACACACTCCGCGTCGGCGTGTCGTTCCCGTGATGCGACGCGCCATATTGCCGCACATGCGGCAGACCGCCACGCCGCCGGCACCCGCGGCGCGCGTCGCGATCTTGATACGAATCAACGATTTATCCCGAAACCACCCGTGAAGGGCTGGACATCTGCGACGAGTTGGCGCATTCCGCGGCGCAACATCGCGGCACATACTCCAGCCAACCCCGATGCCCCGTCGGCCGGGGTCCGCCGGCACCCCGCCGGCGGGTATCGTCAGCTTCGGTCAACTGGTATGGACACCGCTTTTTCGGCCCTCGATCTGGCCCGCCTGCAATTCGCGTTCACCGTCTCCTTTCACATCGTCTTCCCGGCGCTGAGCATCGGCCTCGCCAGCTTCATCGCCGTGCTCGAATATCGCTGGCTGAAGACCGGCAAGCAGTATTACAAAACCCTCTGCCTGTTCTGGTCGAAGATCTTCGCGGTCGCGTTCGGGATGGGCGTCGTCTCCGGCGTGGTGATGAGCTATCAGTTCGGCACGAACTGGTCGGGCTTCTCGAGCTTCGCAGGCGCCGTCACCGGGCCGCTGCTGATGTACGAGGTGATGACCGCGTTCTTCCTCGAAGCCGGCTTCCTCGGCATCATGCTGTTCGGCTGGAATCGCGTCAGCCCGCGCGCGCACTTCGGCGCGACGCTGATGGTCGCGATCGGCACGCTGATCTCGACGTTCTGGATCCTCGCGTCGAACAGCTGGATGCAGACGCCGCAGGGTTTCGAGATCGTCGACGGCCGCGTCGTGCCGACCGACTGGTTCGCGATCATCTTCAACCCGTCGTTCCCGTACCGCCTGTTCCATATGGCGATCGCCGCGTTCATCGTCGCCGCGCTGGTCGTGGCCGCGACGGGTGCATGGCACCTGCTGAAGGGCCGCCGCGACAAGGGCGTGAAGAAGATGTTCTCGATGGCGCTGTGGCTGCTGCTGGTGCTCGCGCCGCTGCAGGCCGTGATCGGCGACCAGCACGGCATCAACACGCTGAAGCACCAGCCGGCGAAGATCGCCGCGATCGAAGGGCTGTGGGAAACCGAAAAGGGCGGCACGGCGCTCAACCTGTTCGGCATTCCGGACATGAAGGCCGAGACGACCCGCTACGCGGTGAAGGTGCCGCACCTCGGCAGCCTGATCCTCACGCACAGCTGGGACGGCGAGATCCGCGGGCTCAAGGACTTCGCGCCCGAAGACCGCCCGAATTCGACGGTCGTGTTCTGGAGCTTCCGGATCATGGTCGGCCTCGGCTTCGCGATGATCGGTCTCGCCGCGCTCGCCTGGCTGCTGCGCCGCCGCGGCGGCCTGTATGAATCGAAGTGGTTCCAGCGCTTCGCGCTCGTGATGGGCCCGACCGGCTTCGTGTCGCTGCTCGCGGGCTGGGTGACGACCGAAGCGGGCCGCCAGCCGTGGGTCGTCTATGGCGTGATGCGCACGGCGCAGGCCGTGTCGCCGCTGTCGGTGCAGCAGGTCAGCCTGTCGATGATGACGTTCGTGATCGTGTATTTCCTCGTGTTCGGCACCGGCGTGTACTACATGCTGAAGCTGATGAAGGCCGGCCCCGCGCTGCCCGACGTCGGGCACGACGCGCAACACGGCGAGCCCGACACGCGCCCCGACCACACCGCGCGCCGCCCGATGTCGGCCGTCGACGAGCTGATCGAGACCGTCTGAGCCCCTTCATATTCGCAAACGAGAAAACCTATGGACGTCACCGTAATCTGGGCCGCGATCATCGCATTGGGGCTCTTCATGTACGTCGTGCTCGACGGCTTCGACCTCGGCATCGGCATCGTCTTCCCGTTCTTCCCGGACGAGAAGGAACGCGACCTGATGATGAACACCGTCGCGCCCGTGTGGGACGGCAACGAGACGTGGCTCGTACTGGGCGGCGCCGGGCTGTTCGCGGTGTTCCCGATCGTCTATTCGACGGTGCTGTCGGCGCTGTACCTGCCGCTGATCTTCATGCTGGTGTGCCTGATCTTCCGCGGCGTGTCGTTCGAGATCCGCGCGAAGGCGCGGCGCACCAAGCAGCTGTGGGACCTCGCGTTCATCGGCGGCTCGGCCGGTGCGACGCTGTTCCAGGGGATCGCGCTCGGCGCGTTCCTGCAGGGCATCGACGTGAAGGACGGCGTGTTTGCGGGCGGCGCGTTCGACTGGCTCACGCCGTTCAGCCTGCTGACCGGCCTCGGCCTGCTCGTGACTTATGCGCTGCTCGGCTGCTGCTGGCTCGTCGCGAAGACGGAAGGCGACCTGCAGCGGCGCCTTCATCGCGTCGTGTGGCCGCTGACGGTCGTGCTGCTCGGCTTCATCGCGGTCGTCAGCCTGTGGACGCCGCTGCAGGACCCGGCCATCGCGCAGCGCTGGTTCGATTCGGGGCTGTTCTGGCGCCTGCTGCCGGTGCCGTTCCTGGTCGCCGGGTGCGCGGTGTGGATGCGTCGCGCGGTGCGCGACCGGCACGACATGACGCCGTTCGTGCTCGCGCTGGCGCTCGTGCTGCTCGGCTACGTCGGCCTGCTCGTCACGATGTTCCCGTATGCGATTCCGCAGACGATGACGATCTGGGAAGCCGCGGCACCGCGTTCGAGCCAGACCTTCACGCTGGTCGGCGCGGCGGTTATCCTCCCGATCATCATCGCCTACACGACGATGGGTTACTGGGTATTCCGAGGCAAGGTGCGCCATGAAGACCAGCATTACTACCACCACTGATTCCGCCGCTCGCCAGCCCGACGCACCGCAGCCGCGGATGCGCGGCTGGATGTGGTTCGTCGTGCTATGGGCGGGCGGCGTGCTCGGCGCCGTCACGCTCGGCTATGCGTTCAAGATCTTCATGAACCTGACGCTGTTCGCGGTGAAGTAACGTCCCGGCCGCCGGGCGGACGATCATGCCGCCGCGTACGTCATTGCGGCGCCCGCCGCACGACGCCGAGCTTCAGTCCGAGCATGCCGAATATGCGGTTCATCGTTTGTACCGTCCCGTCGCTGCGGCCCTGCTCGATATCCTGGATTGTCTTCGTCGACACGCCGGCGAGCTTCGCCATCTCTGCGCTCGTCAGCCGCATCGTCTGCTTCAGATGACGCACGGATTCGCGCAGCGACCACTCGGGATGCGCGAGAACGTCCTCGATCGCTTGCCGACGCAACGCGAGCTGATCGGGAAGCGACATCGCGTTATAGCGTTTGTCCATCGTGTCGCCTCCGTCTAGCGCAGTGCATCCAGTTCGCGGGCGAGCCGCTCGATGCCCGGTTTCAGGAAAGCATGCACATCGTGCTCCAGGCCGAGATCGACGCCCTGATCGGCGATCTCCGCCAAGCGCGGCGCCATTGCCTGCAGCCGTGCCCGCAATGCGTCGCGATCGAGCGCGGCATGCGCCTCCCCCGCCTGCGGCTCGCTCGCCCGAACGACCGCATCGAGTACCCGCGCCCAGTCCGGCCGCCCCCCGTCGTTGCCTTCCCAGCGGATGCGCCGTGCAATGCCATCGGGATGCAGATGCATCGGCGCGAAGTCGTAAAGCGGCGTCAACGCGACGCGTCCATCGAAGTCGCGTTGCAATGCGGTGTTCCGTGCATGATTGTCCTTGTTGCCCAACGCAAGATTCGCGACGTCGCGGCACAGATACTCGGCCACCTCGGTTTGAGGGTCGGTGCATCGGCGCACGAGATGCCCGCACACCTCGTCGTGACTCGGCACGACGCCGAAGCCGGCTTTGCCGGTCAGTGACGCAATGCTTTCCTGAGCGAACCTGACGACGCGGCCATCGACGCGCGCGCGGTCGAACCGCGGGATGAATAGCGACCGATCGCGCAGCGTCAGCGGCGCATGCACGCGCAACCCAAGCCGCTGAGCCAATGCCATGTAGGGCGCTTCGTGACGAAGGATCTGTGCCAGACGCTCGTTCGCGCCGCGTCCGAACTTGACGATATAGTGCTCGGCCGCGTGCGCGTCCGGCAGCGTGTGATCGAGATAGAGCAGGCCATCGTCGGCACGGGTCAGTAGGAGTTTCGGCCACTCGCCCTGCACCCCCGAGGAGCCCGCGACAAAGAATCCGTGTTCGGCGAGATATTCGCTGAATGCGTCTCCGCGCGCGGCAACGCCGTCGTCAGTAAAACCTTGTCGCGGCCCCTGGCGCTCGGCAAGCCACTGCGCGGCTTCCTTGACGCGCAGATTGCCGATCGAGTTGCCTGCCCCCGCGAGCAGCAACGGCCAGTCGGCACGTTCCTCCGCCGTTTCCGGCAGATCGAGGCGACGCAACAGTTCGTGACGGCCGAAGCCTTGCGGCAACAAATCGATCAGGAAAATCGGCCAGTGGGGCGTCATCAGGGGCTCGAGATCGACCGGAAAGCCGCACGCCATCGCGTGCGCATCGCGGGCGAATTGATGCCGGACGACCCATTCGACGTCGTAACCCGTATAGGCGCGAGTGCGCCAGCCCTGGTCAGGCTCGCCGAAAAGGGTGACGACGCCGATGTCGTGCCAAATACCGTCGGCGTGAAGCTGGATCGTGCAGGAGGCGCTCATTTCAGCAGAAATTTATATAAATCATGCCGTTCATCGTAGCTGAATTATATAAATTTCTACCGAAATAGGAAGCGAGCCCTTGAATGCCAGAAGCAGCGGTCGAAGGGAAACGCCCGTCGCCTACCGCCGCTCGCGCAGCGCCGCCTCGATCTTGCGATCGGTCTTGTACTGGCTCAGCGCATACACCGACCAGATCGCGGCCGGCAGCCAGCCGATGATCGTGAGCTGCAGGATCAGGCAGATGACGCCGGCGATCGGGCGGCCGATCGTGAAGAACTGGAACCACGGCAGCAAGAGGGCAAGCAGCAGACGCATCGGATTTCCTTTTTCGCATCATCGAGGAACAACGTACGCGGCCAATATGGCGCGTCATGCCCCCGATTTCAAGCCGATCTACGCCGAACCAGACAACCATCGCGCGACGCGCGCGACGAGCGGGTCTGCTTCGTCGAAACGCTCGACGCCCGCCACCTGCGGCGCGTCGCAGATCCCGAATACCGGCTTGCCCCATTGCAGCCCCAGCGCGATTTCCGACAGCGTGCCGAGCCCGCCGCCGACCGCGATCAGGCACACAGACGCGCGCGCGATCAGCGCATTGCGCGTGATGCCGAGCCCGGTCGGCAGCGCGACGCTCAGATACGGATTCGCGTCCCGCGCATCGTCCTCGGGCAGCAGCCCGATCGCGCATCCGCCCGCGGCCCGCGCGCCGCGCGCGGCAGCCTCCATCACGCCCTGCTTGCCGCCGCCGACGATCGCGAGGCCCGTCGCCGCGATCCCGTGCGCGATCCGCTCGGCGACGGCGAGCTGCGCTTGCGTCGCGTCGCGCGGCCCGATCACGCCGACCGGCATCCGGTGCCGTTGCGCGCCGCGCTGTCGCTGCGCGAGTTGCGCCAGCGCGGCGCGCGTGTCGTTCGACCATTCAATGACGTCGTTGCCGTGCAAGTCCTTCCCCCAGTGCAAGAACGCAGGTGCAAAGCGCCGTTAGCACGATCGACAGCACGGCGGCCTGCGAGAAATCGGTCTGTCCGTCGGACAGCTTCAGGTACATCAGCAGCGGCAGGATGTTGACCTGCGTGCCGGCCAGCGCGAGCGCCGTGCCGTACGTGCCGAGCGCGATCGCACCCACGAGGCACCACGCGGACGCGATCGACGGCCACAACTCGCGCCACGCGACGTCGAACCACGCGCGCCACGGCCGCGCGCCGAGCGTCAACGCCGCCTCGAGCGGCCGCCGGTCGAGATTCGCGAGCGCCGGGTAGAGAATCAGCGCGACGCGTGGAATCAGGTAATACGCATAGGCGAACGCGAGCCCCGGCATCGAGTAGATCGCGCCGCCGACCACGGTCGGGTCCGCGCCGAGCGACGCCAGCAGCATCGTGACGAAACCGGCGCGGCCGAACACGAGGATGAAGCCGTACGCGATCACGAGGCCGGAGAAGGCGAGCGGCACGCCGAGCAGCGCCAGCGACCAGCGGCGCCGCGCCGGAGACTGCCCGGCCAGCACGAACGCGACCGGCACGCCGACGGCGACGGACAGCGTGCCGGCGCCGATCGCGAGCGCCAGCGAACGCACGATCGCGTCGGCGACGAGCGGATCGCCGAACACCGCGGCGAACGCGCGGCCGCCGCCGTCGAACGCGGCGCCGACGAGCGCGGCGAGCGGCAGCACGAAGCACACCGCGAACAGCGCGGCCGCCGGCGCCGCGCCGTAGCGGCGCAGGACGCCATCCCGCATGGACGAAACCCGCATCGCGCGCCCCTTACTTGCCGAGCGTGGCCTGCGACCAGAGCTGGTCGACTTCGGCCTTGTGCGTCGCGGCCTTCGCGACGTCGAGCGGACGCACCTGCGGCGCGTTCGGCAGCTTCGCCGCGACGTCCTGCGCGACCGGCGTGCCGGGCACGGCCGGGCGCACGTAGCCCTGCGCGAACAGCCCCTGCCCGACGTCGCTCATCACGAGGTTGAGCCACAACTGCGCGGCGGCCGGATTCGGTCCGTTCTTCACGAGACTCATCGCATACGGCGCCGATACGCTGCCGTCCTGCGGGATCACGACTTCGGCCGCATCGCCCATGCCGTCCGCGTACTTGGCCTTGAGCCCGTCGTTCTCGTAGCCGATCAGGATCGGAATCTCGCCCTTGACGAATTTCGCGTACGGCGTCGTCCCCTCGACGCGCAGCACGTTGCCCGCCTGCTTCAGCTTGCCGAAGAACTCCGCGCCCGGCTTCGGGTTGTCGACGCTGCCGCCGTTCGCATAGGCGGCGGCGAACACGGCGACCTGCCCCTGCCCGGTCGAGCGCGGGTCGAGATAGACGACCGCATTGCGATATTCGGGTTTCAGCAGGTCGGACCAGCGCTGCGGCACGTTCTTCACGAGCTTCTTGTTGACGAGCAACGCGATGTTCAGCGAGTGCACCGCGAACCAGCGGCCGTCGGCCGCGCGGAACACCGTGGGCAGCTTGTCGAAATTGACCGGCTTGAACGGCGCGACGACGTCCTTGGCCGTCGCGTCGAGCGCCGACGCCGCGAAGTAGTAGGCCGTGTCGGCCTGCGGGCGACGTCGCGACTTGTCGAGCGCGACGACCGTGGCCGCCGATCCGATGTCGTTGTACGTGATCTCGACCTTCGGGTAACGCTTGCGGAATTCGGCGAACAGCGACTTCCAGTTCGCCCACTCGGGGCCCGTGTCGAACGACACGACGAGCCCTTCGTCGGCGGCCTTCTCGTACAGCGCATCCTCGCCGGGATACAGCGGCGCGGCATGGGCCAGCACCGGCGCGAGGGTCGCGAACGCGCAGAGCGCCAGCAGGCGGCGGCGCGTCGCATGAAGGAAGTGGCGGCGTGCGGACATCGTGATTCTCCGTTGAATGAATAGGTCGCCCGCGCTCACGCGGCAGGCAGCACGAGCAGATGGCGCGGCTCGATCGACACGCAGCGCGCGGGCAGTTCGCGCCCTTCGCCGAGCAGTGCGTCGGTCGCGCCGGCGGGCACGAAATCGAAGCGCTGTGTCGCGCCGAAGTAGCGCACCTCGCCGACCCGGCCATCGATGCGGTTCGCGACGTACGCGGGGGGATCGGGCTGCAGGTGTTCCGGACGGATCAGCACCTCGACGGCGTCGCCCGGCCGGTGCGCACCCGTATCCGCGCACAGCGTCGTGAACCGCACGTCGACCGCGCCATGTGCGAGCACACGGCCGCGCAGCAGCGTCGAATGGCCGACGAAACGCGCGACCTGCGCGGTCGCCGGACGCTCGTACAGGTCGCGCGGGGTGCCGGCCTGCAGCATGCGTCCGCCGTCGACGATCGCCACGCGATCGGCCATGCTGAGCGCTTCGTCCTGGTCGTGCGTGACGAGCAGCGTCGTCGCGCCGCATGCGCGCTGCAGCGCGCGGATCTCGTCGCGCAGCTGGTGGCGAATGCCGGCGTCGAGCGCCGCGAGCGGCTCGTCGAGCAGCAGCAGCTTCGGTTCGATCACGAGCGCGCGAGCGAGCGCGACGCGCTGCTGCTGCCCCCCGGACAGCAGCGCCGTGCTGCGCCCGGCCTGCGCGGCGAGGCCAACACGTTCGAGCATCTCGAGCGCGCGGCGGCGGCGCGGCGCCGCGGCCATGCCGCGCATCTTCAGGCCGTAGGCGACGTTGTCGACGACCGACAGGTTCGGAAACAGCGCGTAGTGCTGAAACACCATCCCGACCTCGCGCTGCCACACCGGCACGCCGGCCATGTCGCGGCCGCCGATCGCGATACGGCCGCGGTAGCCGTCGAGCAGGCCGGCGGCGAGGCGCAGCAGTGTCGATTTGCCGGAGCCGCTGCGGCCCATCACGGCGAGCAGTTCGCCCTGGGCCGCAGACAGCGTGACCGCGTCGACGCCGTGACGGGCGCCCGGATACTGGAAGCTGACGTTTTCGAAATCGAGACTCATGACGGTTTCACTTCAGGCGTTGCACGGTGAAGACGGAGGCGAGCGTCGCGAGCACGGCGAGGACGAGCAGCACGACGGTCGCCGCGCAGGCCATCCCGGACGCGCCGTAGAACGCCTGCAGCAGCACGATCGGATAGTTGCGGTAACGGAAGCCGGCGATGAGGTTCGAGATCTGGAATTCGCCGATCGACAGCGCGGCGACCATCACGAGGCCGGAGAAGAGGC
Organism: Burkholderia sp. BCC1640; assembly: GCF_902833125.1. Classification (NCBI taxonomy): domain Bacteria; kingdom Pseudomonadati; phylum Pseudomonadota; class Betaproteobacteria; order Burkholderiales; family Burkholderiaceae; genus Burkholderia; species Burkholderia sp. BCC1640. The sequence goes on from NZ_CADFEF010000008.1 coordinate 148,607, forward strand.
TGTGCCGCAGGTTCGGCAGCACGATCGTGACGAACTGGCGCAGCGGCGTCGCGCCGAGCGTCGCCGCACATGCCTCGAGATGCGCGAGGCCCAGGTGCCGCAGGTCGCTCAGCAGCGTCTGCAACAGGTACGGCAGCGTCAGCACGGCGTGCGCGGCGATCATCAGCGGCAGCGTGCCGAGCCACGGCAGCGCATCGCCGCTGAAGATCGCGATGTAGCCGAACCCGAGCGTCAGCGCCGGCACCGCGATCGGCATCAGCATCACGATGCGCGCCGCGAAGCCGCGGCCGGCCAGTGCGCGGTGATGCAGCGCATACGCGAGCGGCAGCGCCAGCACGGCATTGATCGCGCAGCAGGCGAGCGCGACCACGAGGCTCGTGCCGAATGCGCGGGTGAAGCTGCGATTCGCGGCCAGATCGACGAACCAGTGCGACGTGATGCCGGTCGGCAGCAGCGTGTTCGTCCACGACTGGCCGACCGAGCCGATCAGCAGCAGCACGATCGGCAGCGCGAGATACAGCCCGAACGCCGCGACGAACGCCCGCAGCAGCAGGCGTCCCGCCATCGCGCGCGGCCGTTTGTTACGACGAATCGGAATAGCTTCGGCAAGGGCCGGAGCGGATGGCGAATGCATGGCGAATCTCGCTGACGGACACGGAACGGGTCACGCAACGCCCGCCGGGCCGGGCCGGCACGCGTTGTCATGACGGACGCAGTGTGCGGATCCGACATGGCATCGTCATGAAAAAAACGTACAACGCCCGCATCGTTCTGTGCGCGCAAGGAATAGTTCGCCGTGAAGCACCTGTTTCCCAACGTCGCGGAGCTGCACGCGTTCGCGAGTTCCGTGAAGTACCTGAACTTCTCGTATGCGGCGCGCGAGCTCGGCCTGACGCCGAGCGCGGTCAGCCGGCAGATCGCGAATCTCGAGGCACTGTTCGGCGTGAAGCTGTTCGTGCGCGAGGGGCGCAATCTCGCGCTCACGCGGGCCGGGCAGGTTTATCACGCGCGCGTGATCGGCCCGCTGCGCGAGATCGGCAACGCATCGATCGAATTGCTGAGCGCGCGCGAGGACAGCGACCTGCTGACGATCGCAAGCGTGCCGACCTTCACGACGAAGTGGCTGGTGCCGCGTCTCGCGCGCTTTCTGGCCGTCGCGCCAGCGGTCACGCTGAGTTTTCGCCGCCATCTCGCGCACGGCGACGTGTTTCCGTTCGGGCTCGACGCGGCGATCCGCTATGGCGACGGCGCATGGGAAGGCGTCCGGTGCGATTACCTGGACGGCCGCACGTTCGTGCCGGTCTGTTCCGGCGAATTCGCGGCACGGCATGCGCTGCGCACGCCCGCCGACACGGCCGCCGCGCCGCGGCTCGTGCACGAGCAGGCGGAAATCGCGTGGTCCCTCTGGGCGGAGCGCCATCGCGTCGCCCGGATGAACGCGCTCGCGGGGCCGCGCTTCGAACAATATTCGGTGCTGATCCAGGCCGCGCAAGCCGGGCTCGGGCTCGCGCTCGTACCGCGCTTCCTGATCGTCGACACGCTCGCGAGCGGCGCGCTCGTCGAACCGTTCGACGCGCCCGTCGACGTCGACGCGCAGGGGCACTACCTGTGCTACGCGCCGGAGCGCCTCGAGACGAGCGCCGCGTTGCGGCGTTTCAGGGAATGGATGCTCGACGAATGCGCGACGGCGTGAACGGGCCCTGGCCGGCATCGTCAAGCGGAAAAAAATGCGGCGCCGCCGGCCATCAGCCGAACGGCGCCGCGTGCACGGTACCGGACACCGCCCGAAGGCGGCGCCCGTCACGTTGCGTCAGTGGTCGATACCGAGCCCCGGCAGCACGTGCGTGTTCTCGGCCACGACCGCGTGCAGCAGCTTCGGTTCGGCGCCGAGCAGCCCGAGGATGGTCGGCGCGACCTGCTTCGTGCCGACGAGATCGCTCACGGTGCGCGCGCGGTGGAGGCCCGGATACGACACGAGCAGGCCGAGGTGGCTGTCGTCCGGCGCGTTGCCGCCGTGCTCCTCGTCCTTCTTCGTGCTCGACGTGTAGATCACGCCCGGATTCGGCTGGACGACGATGTCCGGCGTGCGGCCGTTGGCCGGATCACCGAACCGGTCGGCCAGCGCCGCGCCGTACAGGATGTATGCCTGCGAGCCGTCGGCGCAGATCCCCGGCGCGTTGCAGCCGAGGTTCGCCTTCAGCGTCTGCACCACGGCCGTGCGCTGGCTGCGGTCGCGCAGCCAGATCAGGCCGACGTCGTCGGTCTGCACGAAGCCCGTGCCGACCAGGCCCGAACCGTCGTTCAGGTTGCCCGTCGTCGTGTTGTTCTGGCCGAAGTTGCCGTTCGGGTCGAGATAGTTGTTCGCTTCGAGCAGTTTCGTCAGCGTGTCGCCGTTCTTCACGAGCTTCGTGTGATCGGTCGGCGACTGGCCGTGCTTCGCCGTGACGATCACCGCCGTCGACGTGTACAGGTTGCGCTGCTTCAACTCGTTGACGATGCGGCCGATCGAGTTGTCGACGTACGTGATCGCGTTCGCGACCTGGCCGTTCGGCGTGAAGTTCGCGTCGAGATAGCCGCCGCCCTTCGCGACCGGCGCCTTCTGCGCGACGCTGAGCGTCTGGAAGTTGGCGCCGAACAGCGTCGGCACCGGCGCGTTCTTCGTGCCGGTCGAATCGCGGCCGTCGATCTGGTTGACCAGCGCCTGCACGTGCAGGTTGTCGAAGCGCGCGGTGTGCGAATAGACGTCGGTGTAGGCGGTGTTCGTCGCCGGGTCGATCGAGTTGATCTCGGTGCGCATCAGATCGTCGACGCCGGTGCCCGACGGGCCGTTCAGCCAGTCGTAGCCCCATGCGTGCTTGTCGGCCCATGCGGTGTATGCGTTCGGCACGCCGGCCTTGACGGCCTCGAACACCGTGTTGGTCTTCACGTAGTTGTGCGGATAGACCGGCACGCACTGACCATTGACCTTCGCATGCGGGATCGCCTGCGGATTGAACGCGCCGCCACCGTCGAGGTGCACGAGCGCGCCGCCGTTGATGGCGTCGATGCCGGTCGTCTCGTCGAACACGACGTTCCAGCCCTGCTTGCCCGAGCAGGTCGTGTCGCTCGGCGCATACAGATTGCGGTCGTACGACACGTCGTAGAACAGGCCGGCCGTCTTCGGCGAGCCGCCCGTCACGAGCGCCGCGAGGCCCGGGAACGAATCCGACAGGCCCGGCGTATAGGCGTTCGTGTACGTGACGCCGGTTTGCGCGAGCACCGCGATGTTCGGACACGTGTTCGCGCCGATGCAGCGCGCGAGGTCCTGCTCGTGCAGGCCGTCGACGCTGATCAGCAGCACGTGCTTCACGACGCGCCGGCCGTGGCCGGCGTCGTCGCCCTGACTGTTGCCGTCCTGCTGCGCGGCGTAGACACCCGCGCTTGCGAGCGCCAGCGCGCCCGCCACCATCGCCGCCACCTTCCGCTGCTTACCAAGGAAAGACATCATCACCCCACCTCATCGATTGACGTTGAACTGCGTGACCTGCCAACAGGCGCGCAAAATATGGCCGGATCGTGCGGCGCTCCGATGAAGCGGGGCTTTCTGTTTTCTGTCAAACGTAACCAATCGCAAATGACACGACGCCGTCGCAATGCAGGGTGACCCGGCGCACGCCGCGACGTGCGCACCGGGCCGGTGCATGGTGCGCGCCATCGCCCGCCGCACGATTTTTTTTCGTGCTTGGCGCATGACTATTGGCGTGTGATAAAGGGTTTTCCCTGACCCGGAGCACGACTATGTCGACCCTGGAAGCTCTCCGGTTCGTGCTGGACGATGCACGTACCCCCGAAATCATTCGCCATCACGTCGTCGACGCGCTGCAGTACGCGCTGCGCAACTACGGACAGGTGTTCACCGCGAAGGAAGTCGAGTGGCTGACGCAGTGGGACGACGCCCGCCTGCCGCTGGCCGCGAGGAAGGAACTGGACAAGCGCGAACCGGCGATCGCCGAGCGCTGACAGGAAGGCGCGCCGCCGCGCCCGATTGCCGGTCGGGCGCGGCGGCGGCGGATGATGGCGTGACGCGGCTTACTGCAGGCCGAAGTCGACGCGCGTCGTCGCGCCCTTGTCCTCGATGCCCTTCGCATCGAGCTTCGGCGCCACGACGAACATGCGGCTCGAATCGATCTTGCCGTCGAGGTATTGGCGCACGGCCTGCGCGCGCTGCTGCGCGAGCGCGCGCAGCGCATTGTCGTCGGCCGGCGCGTGATCGGCCAGCGCCTGCTTCATGTCCGCATCGGGCAGCGTCTTCTGCAAGCCGATCAGGTTGCGCGGCTTCTTGAAGTCGGCGGCCTTGTACGCACGCGTCAGGTACTTGGTGTACTCGGCCGGTTCGACCTTCACCGACATCGGATCGATGCTCTCGCCCTGGCCGACCACGTCCTTCAGCTTCTGCTGACGCACCAGACGCTCGACGTACGCGTCGCGCAGCCCCGGCGTGTCCTTCGCCGGATCGACGCGGCCGATCAGGTCCAGCCGGATCGACGGCTTTTCGGTCAGCATCTTCACGACGGTGTCGAGCTTCTTCTGCTGCGCGTCGGTCAGCGCGTACGTGCCCGGCGCGAACTCGACGTAGCCGAGATCCTCGCCACCGCTGCCGCCGAACGCGTTCGCGAGCAGCGTGAACGGCGACGTGACGGCCTTCGCGATCAGGTTCAGCACCGCGCGCCAGATCAGCCCGCCGACGCTGAACTCCGGATTCGACAGCGAGCCCGACACCGGCAGGTTCACGTCGATCTCGCCGCGCGTGTTCTTCAGGAGCGAGATCGCGAGCTTAACGGGCAGCTTCGTCGCCGTGTCGTTCTCGACGTGATCGCCGAACGTGAGCTGGTCGATGAAGATGTGATTGTTCGCCTGCAGCTGATCGTTCGCGAGCTGGTAGTGCAGGTCGACGTTGAGCTTGCCCTTCGTGATCGGATAGCCGGCGTACTTCGCCGAATACGGCGTCAGGTTGGTCAGCTCGATGTCGTGCGCGGTCGCCGTGAGGTCCAGCGCCGGCTTGTCGATCAGCGGGTTCACCGAGCCCTTGATCGAGATCGGCCCGTTGCCCGCGAGGTTCGCGGCGACGTCGACCGGCGCGGACGTCGTCGAGTCCGTGCCGAACGCGCCGACCGTCCCCTTGATCGCGACCAGATTCGCCGTGTAGTTCGGCTTGATGAAGTTGTCGGTGTAGGTCACGCGGCCGTTCTGCAGCAGGAGCTGGCCGAAATGCATGCGCACCGGATTCTGCGGCGGCGGCGCGGCCTTCACGACGACCGTCGCCGATGCGGCGGCCGGCGCGGACGCCTGCTGCACGGCCGCGGCCGATGCGGCCTGCGCGGCGGCCGGCGGCGTCACGCCCGGCGACAGCGGCACGGGTTCGCCCTTGCTCGCGTCGCGCGTGAGCGATTGCGCGGGGCCCGTCTCCTTCGCGACGACGTCCTTCAGGTTCAGCCGCCCCTGCGCATCGAGCAGCACCCGGCCGTAGAAGTTCGAGAACGTCACGCGCGCGGCGTCGACGTCGGTGCCCTTCTCGTCGTAGTTCACCTTCAGGTTCGACAGCGCGAGCGAGCGCCAGCCCGCGAACGGGTCGGACGTCGCCTTGTCGAGCATCCGCACGTCGACCAGCGCGACATCGCCGCGATAGGTCGCGCGCGGCGTGTCCTTCACCTGCGCGAACGTCAGGTTGCCCTGCGCGTTGAGCAGCGCGCTCGCGATGGTCGCGTTCAGCGCGCTGCCGAAGTACGGCTCGAACGCGGCCGCGTCGAGGCGGTTGCCGTTGATCTTCAGGCCGAGCTTCAGCGGCTGCGCGGTCACGTCGCCCGACACGTTCACCGAGCCCTTGCGGTTCAGCGTCGCCTTCAGCTGCACCGGCAGCGGCTTCGTCATGTCGTCGCTGATCTTCTGCACCGACAGGTCGAGCGGCTTGATCGCGAGCTTCACCGGACGCGGCGTCGACAGGTCCGTGAAGTTCGCGGACGACTCCTTCACGTTCAGCGCGTCGATCCGGTAATGCCACGACGGCGCGGCTGCCTCGGCCTTGCGCGCGACCGTGCGCTTGGGCACCGCCGCCTGCGCGGGTTCGGCCAGCGCCGCCAGGTCGATCTTGCCGTCCTTCAGGCGCTTCACGTCGAGCGCGAGCCCGGTCGCATCGACGCTCGCGATTTCCGCGGTGCGCGCGGCGACGTCGACCTTCGCGATCTTCGCGCTCGCGTCGGGCAGCACGATCGCGGGCGCCTTCGCGTCCGGCGTCGCGAGCTTCAGCGATTTCAGGCTCACCGTGCTGTCGGCGACCTGCGCGTCGAGCGGCGTCTTGCCCCAGTCGGCCTTCGCGTTGACGCTCGCGCCGAGCGTGCCGTCGAGCACGCGCGCGCGGGTCGCCTCGCCGAGATACGGCTGCAGCGCCGGCAATGCGAGCGCGTCGACCGTCAGCTTCGTGTCGGCCTGCTTCGCCGCCAGGCTGAACGCGCCTTCGGCCTTCACGTCACCGCCGCGCGACAGCGACGTCGACAGCATGTATTTCGCGGGCGTCTTGCCCTGCAGCGTGAAGCCGTCGAGCGTCGCGGCGAGCTTCGTCAGCGACAGCGCGGTCGGCGTCGCGGGCACGCGGTCATCGACGTTGATCGTGCCGCCGTCGATCGCGAAATGACGGATCGTCAGGTCGAGCGGCGGCGCTTCCTTCGCGGCGGCTTCGGCCTTCGCGCCGCTCGCGGCGTTGGCGGCGTTGGCGGCGACGGTCGATGCGGCGGCGCCCGACGCAGCCGGCTTGCCCGCGTCGGCCTTCGGCGCGGCGGCCGGCGTGCCGGCGAGCTTCTCGACGTTCAGCACGCCCTGCTTGTCGCGCGCCAGGTCGACGACCGGCTGGTCGAGCCGGATCTCGTCGAAATGCAGCACGTTGCGCAGCGGCTCGAGGCCGGCGGCCGCGACGTGCACGCCGCGCGCGGCGAACAGCGGCGCGGACGCGCGGTCGGTCACCTTCGCGTCGTTGAGATCCACGGTGCCCGACACGCGCAGCGACGGCGTGGCGCCGCTCATCACGAAGTTCAGCGTGAGGTCGCTGCTCAGCAGGCCGCTGGTGACGATCACCGGCAGCTTCGCCGGCGCGTAGGAAATCAGCTTCGGCACGTCGAGCCGGTCGAACTTCAGCGCGACTTCCGATTCGCGCGACAGCGCGAACGGCTTCGTTTTGCCGTCGATCGCGATCGGGCTGCCGTCGAATCGCGCGCGCAGCTTCGGCTGCACGAAGATGTCGGTCTTCGACGGCAGCGTCGCGATGAACGGAATGCCGAGCGTCCAGTTGTCGACCACGTGCTTTTCGTTCAGCAGGCGGTCGTCGAAGTCGATCCGCCCGTCGTTGACCTGAATGTTCGACACCGAGAAATGGGTCGGCTTGCTTTCGGGTTTGGACGGCGTCGAGAACTTCTCGATCAGGTCGGTGAAGTTGAAGCGTTGCGCGTCGTAGCGAACGATATGGAAGCGCGGCGAGTCGACGCGCACTTCGTTGACGATCGGCGCGCCGCGGAACAGCGACGACCACGACGGCCGCACGACGAGCTTGCCAATGTCGATGAAGTCGCCCTGGCCGCCGCGCTCGCCGACGTGCACGCCGTCGGCTTCGAGGTTCAGCGTGTACGGGTTCAGCGCGATGCGCTGGACAGTGGACGGCCGGCCGAGCTGCTGGCTCAGTTGCTGTTCGGCGATGTGGCGGATCAGCGGCGGCGCCGCGAAGAATCCGAGCAGTCCAAATACAACGAGGAAGATCAGCACGCCGAGGCCGATACGTCGGGTCCGGCGCGAGCGTGCAACGCTGCCGAGGGCGTGGAAGGTCGAGGGTACGGTTTCTTTGTCTGCGCTTGACATGCTTGGATGCCTCGGGAATGGATGCCGGGCCGCGCCGGAAAACCGGCACGGCCGCGCACGCTATCCCGAAAGTATAGGCTCAGGTGGTGACGGAACGACGCTCGGGCGAGGCCGCCGCGCCCGCGGGTCGGACAGCGGCGGCGCCCGTCGGTTCACTTTCGGACGACGACGGGCGGCATCCACGAGCCGTCGCTCGCCTGCGGCTTCGGTGCGTAGAGTCGCAGCGCGAGCGCGAAGTCGGCGCGCGGCGCCGGCAGCCAGTTGGCCGCGTGCGTGCCGCCCGGCGACGCCGACACGACCACGTCGATCGAGCCGTCGTGGTTGCGGCGCAGCCGGTCGCGGTCGCCCAGCGACCGGCGCGCCGAGCCGACGTCGGGCAGCGCGCCGTTCGTCGTGTACGGCGTGAGCGTCCAGAACCCGCGCACCGGCGGCAGCGCGCCCGGCGCGAAGTGCAGCACGTAGCGGTTCGCGCCGTTCAGCGTGTGGCCGTCGCTATCGACGCGCACGAGCGCGAGCGTCTCGTCGTCGCGCGTCGCGGTGCCGAACTGCGTATAGGCCGCGTATGCGCGCAGCGCGTAGTCCTGGCCGTACTTGCCGGCCGTGTCGCCGATCCAGCTCCAGCCGTTCGCGTTCAGCAGGTTTGACGGCGGTGTCGCGAGCCGCGCGCGCGCCTCGGCGACGCCGGCCGTCGCGGCGTTCAGGCGATCACCCGTCCATAGCACCGGGTAGCCGGCCGTCACGCCGATGTCGCCGAGCAATTCGTTCGCGTGCGCGTCGTCGGCCGGTGCCGGATTGTCCTGCAGCGCCCGCGCGAAGCGCGTGAAGAACGCCTTCGGATCGAGCGCGGCCACCTGCTCGGCCGGCGTGCCGCCGCTCGCCGCTTCCAACGGCGCGCTGCCCGCATGGACCGCGACCGACGCGCCACGCGTGCTGCCCATATAGACGGACAGCGGCACCACGCGGATCGCCCGCTGCAGTTTCTTCACGTTCGTGAGGTCGCGCCCGCCGCTCGTCTGCAACCGCACCTCGAGCCACGCGTTGGCCGACGGCACGTCGATACGCAATGCGCCCTTCGGCAGCGTGCCCTGCCAGTCCTTCGCGGCGAAGGCAATCGTTTGCGATCGCGCGGCGCCGCGAGCGCCACGCGCCGCCACACTCGACGACGACCACAGCACGTTCGTCCACATGTCGAGCGCGCGGGCATCCCAGTAGCGGCCGCGGGTATCCGGCAGCGTGACGATCACCGGCTCGGCACCGACGTCGAGCCAGCCGGTCGAGTCGAGCGTGTCGACGCCCGGCAGCGGCGGGTTGAGCGCGCCGACGGGCGGCAGCGCCTGCGCGTGGCGCAGCGTGTTGAGCGGCGCCTGGCCCGGCTGCGCGCTGTCGCCGCCCGTCGCGGCTTCCTTCGCGACGTCCATCAGCACGAGCGGATACGCGTATACATAGGAGTCGGCCACTTCGGCACGCATCCAGCCGGTTTTCCGCTGGATCGCGTCCGGTTGCGACGCGCATCCCGCCAGCAGCGCCGCCAGAGCCAGCGACGCGCCTGCCGCGCGCCGCAGAGAAATTGATTCTCGTAGGTTTTCAATCATTGAGTACTGGCCGAATATCGTTCTTGTCAGTCAACGCCTTGTTCGACTCACGATCGGCGAAAGCAAGGCACCCCAGCGTGCCCGGTCGCCGCTTCGCTCGGCGGGCGCTGATGTCAGGCCGGTATCATAGCGCCTAAGGGCATCCCCCAATATGCCGAATATCGGGCGCAGCGGTAGCCGGGCTGTCGTCGGCCCGGAGTTCCATTGATCCGACCCTTGTCCGGAGCCGCCCGCCGCCTTCGCGGGGCGGCAGGTCGGGCGAGAATGGGCCGGCCGTCGGCACGATGCTGTATTGCATCGCCACCCCTTGACCTTCCCATCATGGGAATGTTGATACTGGAGTCATTCGCGGCACGAACCGCGCTTTTGGGGAATCCGACATGACTGAACCACTCGCCTCCGCCGACATGCAAACGATCGAACTGTCCATCGACGGCATGCATTGCGGCGGCTGCACGGGCCGCGTGCAGCGTGCGCTGGCCGCCGTGCCGGGCGTCGTCGAGGCGGCGGTCGATCTCGACGCGCATGCGGCGACGGTGACCGCGCAGGACACGGTCGAGCCCGCGCAGCTCGTCGCCGCGGTCGACGCCGCCGGCTATCGCGCGGCCGTGCGCGAAGCGGCGGTCGAAGCCGTTGCGTCCGCGCACGTCGAGCACGCGATGCACGCGACCGCCCGGCCGGAAACGGCGGCGAGCGCCCTGCCCGCGCCCGCCGCCAGCATCGAACTCGACATCGACGGCATGACCTGCGCGTCGTGCGTGTCGCGCGTCGAAAAGGCGCTGGCGAAGGTGCCCGGCGTCACGCGCGCGTCCGTCAATCTCGCCACCGAGCGCGCGACCGTCGACGCGGCACCGGACGTTTCCGCGTCGCAACTGGCCGAAGCCGTGCGGCAAGCCGGCTACGGCGCGACACCGGTCGCCGCGCCGCCGCCGGCCGCTTCCCATGATCTCGAATTCGACATCGGCGGCATGACGTGCGCATCCTGCGTCGGCCGCGTCGAAAAGGCGCTGGCCGCCGTGCCTGGCGTCACGCGCGCGTCGGTCAATCTCGCGACCGAACGCGCGTCGGTGCATGGCGCCGGCGCGCTCGACGCCGCCACGCTGATCGCGGCGGTCACGACGGCCGGTTATCGGGCATCGCTCGCCGTTGCGCCGGACGCGGACGCCTCGGCCGACGCCGAAGCCCGCGCCGCCGAACCCGCGCAAGCCCCCGACGCCCGCAAGCGCCGCGAAGCGATCCGCGAACGCAATCTCGTGATCGGCTCGGCCGTGCTGAGCGTGCCGCTCATCGTGCCGATGCTCGTCGCGCCGTTCGGCATCGACGCGATGCTGCCCGGCTGGCTGCAGCTCGTGCTCGCGTCGGTCGTCCAGTTCGGCTTCGGCGCACGCTTCTACCGCGCCGCCTGGCATGCGGTGAAGGCACGCACCGGCAACATGGACCTGCTCGTCGCGCTCGGCACGTCGGCCGCGTACGGCCTGAGCCTGTGGATGCTGCTGCGCGACCCCGCGCACCCCGGCCATCTGTATTTCGAGGCATCGGCCGTCATCATCACGCTGGTGCGCTTCGGCAAATGGCTCGAAGCGCGCGCGAAACGCCAGACGACCGAGGCGATCCGCGCGCTGAACGCGCTGCGTCCCGACCGCGCGCGCGTCGTCGAGCACGGCGTCGAGCGCGACGTGCCGCTTGCGCAAGTGCGCGTCGGCACGACCGTCAGCATCCGTCCCGGCGAGCGTGTGCCCGTCGACGGCCGGATCGCGTCGGGCCGCTCGCACGTCGACGAATCGCTGATCACCGGCGAAAGCCTGCCGGTGCCGAAGGAAGACGGCGATCCGGTCACGGCCGGCTCGATCAACGGCGAAGGCGCGCTCGTCGTCGAAACCACCGCGATCGGCGCGGAGACGACGCTCGCGCGCATCATCCGCCTCGTCGAATCCGCGCAGGCGGAAAAGGCGCCGATCCAGCGGCTCGTCGATCGCGTCAGCGAAGTGTTCGTGCCGGCGATCCTCGGCATCGCCGTGCTGACGCTGGGCGGCTGGCTGATCGCCGGCGCCGGCATCGAAACGGCGATCCTCAACGCGGTCGCGGTGCTCGTCATCGCGTGCCCGTGCGCGCTCGGCCTCGCGACGCCCGCCGCGATCATGGCGGGCACCGGCGTCGCGGCCCGCCATGGCGTGCTGATCAAGGACGCCCTGGCGCTCGAACTCGCGCAGCGCACCACGGTGATCGCGTTCGACAAGACCGGCACGCTGACCGAAGGCAAACCGTCCGTGACGGCATTCGACGCCGTCGGCATCCCACGTGAGCAAGCGCTCGCTCTCGCGGCCGCGGTCCAGCGGCAAAGCGACCACCCGCTCGCGCGCGCCGTGGTCGCCGCGCACGATGCGGACGTCGTGGCCCGCGGCGGCGCGGGTTCGGCCGAGATCGTCGCGGCCGACGCGCGCGCGGTGGCCGGACGCGGCGTCGAGGCGCGCGTCGGCGGGGAGATTCTCGCACTCGGCAGCACCCGCTGGCGCGACGAACTCGGCATCGTCGTGCCGCCGGAACTCGACGCGCGTGCCGCGGAACTCGAGCGCGCGGGCAACACGATTTCGTGGCTGATGCGTGCCGACGCGCCGCGCGCGCTGCTCGCGCTGATCGCGTTCGGCGACACCGTGAAGCCGGGCGCGCGCGACGCGATCGCGGCACTGTCGGCGCGTGGCGTCGCGAGCGTGCTCGTCACGGGCGACAACCGCGGCAGCGCGGCGGCCGTCGCGGCGACGCTCGGGATCGGCGAAGTGCATGCGCAGGTGCTGCCCGACGACAAGGCACGCGTGGTGGCCGAACTGAAACGCACGCACGGCGGAATCGTCGCGATGGTCGGCGACGGGATCAACGACGCGCCCGCGCTCGCCGCAGCCGACGTCGGCATCGCGATGGCGACCGGCACCGACGTCGCGATGCATACGGCCGGCATCACGCTGATGCGCGGCGACCCGGCGCTCGTCGCCGATGCGATCGACATCTCGAAGCGGACGTATCGGAAGATCCAGCAGAACCTGTTCTGGGCGTTCGTCTACAACCTGATCGGCGTGCCGCTCGCGGCGCTCGGCTGGCTGAATCCGGTGATCGCGGGCGCGGCGATGGCGTTCTCCAGCGTCAGCGTCGTGACGAACGCGCTGCTGCTGAGGAGATGGAAAGGCCGCGCACGCTGATGCGGGCCGCGACAAGCGCCGGGTCGTTCGATGGACGGCCCGGCGCTTGTCGTATCGGAAATGGCTTGCCGAGCGGCGTGGCGCAAATTGCATGCGCTGCGTCGGGACAGATCATTGGAAGGCGGCCGAACAACGACAACGCGCGTCACCGACGCGCGCGTGCTGGCTTCAGCTCTGGACGACCGGCTTGATCAGCGTCGTCGTGATCGGCACGAAGCCGCACGCCCGATACAACGCGCGGGCCGCCGTGTTGTGATTGAACACCGACAGCCCGATTTCGGTGACACCATGACGGCGCGCCTCGGCCTCGAGTGCATCGAGCGCGCGCGTGGCCCAGCCCTGGCGGCGCCGGGTCGGGACGATGTCGAGATCGTAGATGAACAGCGTGCGGTTCGGCCCTTCGGGCACGATCGCGTACCAGAGGTCGCCGACCGTGTCGCCGCTGTCGGCGTCGATCAGTTGGACGAGCGTCTGGCCGGAAGTGAGCAGGCCATCGGGCAGCAGCGTATCGAAGCAGGCGCGGGCGCGGGTCTGCGCGTCGTCGGTGGCGTTCTGCCCGGATGATACGAGATCGCGCGCGTAGCCGTCGATGGCGCGCGTGCGGTATGCGTGGAATTCACCGGCCGTCATCGGCCGCATCTGCAGCATGGCCCGGGTGTCGCGAGGGAAGTCGGACTTCCAGTGTAGCGGGACGGTCGCACCGGCGCGCGATGCGGCGGTGGAAAACGGGCAGGCAGAGGCGGCGAGCGCCGCGCCGAATCAGCGAATCAGCGAATCAGCGAATCAGCGAATCAGCGAATCAGCGAATCAGCGACGGTACAGGACGGTCGGAACGCGGTTCGCACGACGCACGCGCTCGGCTTCGGCGTGACGTGCAGCGTACGAATATTCCGCGTCGAGCGGCAGGTGCGGGGAGACGAACAGGTCGTCGATCTTTTGCAGCAGGGCAAGAATGAAGCTCATGTGAGACTCCTGACAGATGATTCTAGGGTTTTCCCTTAGATGGGTGCCATTCTAAGGGTTTTCCCTGAACTCTGCCAGCTCACCGCATCAGTTTGCCGCACCCGCGCCACCGCTGACCGACGGTCCGCACCGACGCGCCTTGTCACGCCGGTGTTTGCAGGTAGGGTCGGACGATTTAGTGCGTTCGACGCACACGCTTCGCGGCCGCCGCCTCGCGATTCGCATTGCGCTGCAGCCGGTCGACCTGCGACAGCATCGCTTCGTGGTGTTCCGCGAGCGTCATCAGCGTTGCCTGCTGCGTCGACAGGTCGGCAGCCAGCCGGTCGATCCGCTGCTGCCGGGCGTCGACTTCCTGCTTCAGGTGCGCGATTTGCCGCGTTTGCAGCACCAGCGCGACGAGCCCCGCGAACACGACGATCGCCAGCGCCAGCAGCAGCCGGTTGACGCGACGCATCTCGCGATCGGCCGCCTGCTTCATGCCGGCCGTCTCGGCCTGCAGCGCGGCGAGCCGGTCCGACAGCGGGCGCAGTTGCGTGTCGGGATCGAAGGCCGACGCGCTCGACGTGGCCGGTTGCGCACGTTCCGCCGACGGCTTCGTCACGAACGACGCCGCGGACGCAACAGGCTGCGCGAACGGCGCGGCCGGCGCTGCGGCTGCTTGCGCGGCGTCACGGGCACTCGCGGCAACTGCGGCAACCTCGGGCTCGGCCGGTTCTGCGGTCGCCGACCGTTCAGTGGATGGCGCAAGGTGCTGCGTCGGGGTCGCTTCCGCCTCCGCGTCGACGGCGGCCACTTCCGGCGCGCCACGCGCCGCTATCGCTTCGCGCGCGCCAGCGGCTGCACGGCGCTTGCCGCCGGAGGATGCGCGACGCCCCTTCGCGGTCTCGCCAGGTGTTCGCACTGCTTCGTCGCGTGTTGCCGGCACGGCGGCGCCTTCGGGCTCACCGCCCGCTTTCACGGGTCGGTCGCCGATGACAGCATCGACCGCACCTTCCGCCGCTCCGGCATTCGCCGTCGAACGATCGGCGTGCGTCCCGGCCGCGTCGCCTGCTTCCGCCACCCCGCCGGTCTTCACCTGGCTGCCGTCGGTTGCCGGCTCGTCGGCTGCAGTCGCGGCGACACCATTGGGCAGCCGCGTCTCGCCGGGCTTCGTTGCATCGGCATCGGCCACGTCGCCGCTTTCGCGCGTCGACGCAGACGCCGTCGTTTTCGCAACGGCCCCGCCGTCGGCGCCCGGCGTGCCGAATCCATCCAGCGTCGCCTGCCGACCGCCGTCATTGCTGTCGGCAACGGCGGCCACCGTGTCGGCATCCACCGCCCCGTCATCGCGCGAGCCCACCGGCCCACGCGCAGCCGGCTCGAGCACCGGATCGCCGAACAGGTCGAGCGTACGTTCGTCCCGCGGCGCATCGCCGCCCGTCGCGTTGCCGGACCGCGCGGTTGCCCTCGCGGCGGTGTCTGCCGCGGCCGCGACGGAACGCGGACGCGAACGGGCCGACGAGCGGTCGGAGCGGGAACGGGAGCGAGGCAGGGAAACGGATTCGGTCATGGAGTCGGATTACAGGTCCGCGAACGCGGAACCGGATGTCGAACGGAATCAGTGACCGGCCATTGTCGCATGACCGATCGCCGATCCGGCCGATCGGATGCCGTCTATTCGTCGCCCGACAACCCGCCGCCTTCCTCGAATCGCGTCACGCACGACAGCCCGCGCAGCTTGTCGCAGATCGCGCGGTATTCGAGATCCGACACGCGCCCGAGCGCGATGCGCACCTCGTCGTGCTCGCCCGTGTCGTCGGCGCGCTGCACGATGAATTGCTTCACGCGCGCGCTGTCGGGGCCGAGCGCCGCGTGCAGCGAATCGAACGTCAACGCGCCGCCCACCACCGTCAGCGCGAGCTGACGCCGCTGCCGCACCGTGAAGTAGCGGCGCTCGAGCGGCTTGATGCCGGCCAGGATGATCAGAATGATGATCGTCGCGGAAATCGACGCGACGTACAGTCCGCCGCCCACTGCGAGGCCGATCGCGGCGACCGACCAGAGGCTCGCGGCCGTCGTCAGCCCGCGCACGATCTCGCCGCGCAGCAGGATCGAGCCCGCGCCGAGGAAACCGATGCCCGAGACCACCTGCGCGGCGATCCGCGACGGATCGAGCACGATGTGGTCGCTGCTGCCCAGCACATCGGCGAAACCGAACGCCGACACGATCATGATGAGCGTCGAGCCGACACAGACCAGCATGTGCGTGCGCAGGCCGGCCGCCCACGACAGGCGCTCCCGTTCGAAGCCGATGACACTGCCGAGCGCCGCCGCGAGGACCAGGCGCATCACGAGTTCCAGGTTGCCGAGCATTCGATTTCTCTCCCGTTTTGAAGACTGCCGCGCGGAATGGTTTATCCTTGGCCCCGGCCGCGCCGCTCCGCGCCGACTCAATTCGATCCAAGCGCTCAACCCCGCCATGTCCGTTCCCGATTCCGCTTCCGCCCAGGCCGCCCGATTGCGCGACCATTTTGCGCACGTCATTCTGCCGATCTGGCAGGGTTCAGGGTTCGACCAGACGCTGCGGCTGCCGTTCGAGGCCGTCGATCCGGCCACCTATGCACCGCTGCCCGTCACCCGTTATCGCGCAATGGCATGCGCGCGACAACTGTTCGTGTTCGCGCAGGCCGGCCACACCGCGCACGCGGCCACGCTGTTCGACTCGCTGTGCAGCCGCTTCCGCGACCCGCGCCACGGCGGCTGGTTCTACAGCGTCGATGCGCAAGGCGCGCCGCTCGACACGACCAAGGACCTTTATACGCACGCGTTCGTCGTGTTCGCGTGTGCCGCATGGCATGCGGCGTCGGGCGACGCCGCGGCGCGCACGGTCGCCGAGGACACCGCCGCGCTGATCCAGGACCGCTTCGCGCCGCAGCCGGGCGACGCGCTGCTCGACGCCGCGCGTCACGCCGACTTCTCGTCGTCGGGCAGCGGCGCGCTGCAGAACCCGCTGATGCACCTGACCGAAGCATGGCTCGCGGCCGCCGATGCGTTCGGCGACGCGGCGTTCGACGATGCGCTCGTGCGCACCGCGCAGGCCGTCGAGCGCACGTTCGTCGATACGGCGACCGGCTGCGTCGCCGAACTGCCGCTCGGGGCGGCCGACAACCGCTTCGAGCCCGGCCATCAGTTCGAATGGTTCTATCTGGTCGATGCGGCCGGCGTGCGCCTCGCGCAAACCGGGCTCCCCGACGCGCTCGCGCGCGCGTTCGCGTTCGCCGAGCAGCACGGGATCGATCCGCAAACGGGCGCGGTGTGCGCGGCGGTCGACGCGCAAGGCGCATGCATCGACGGCACGCAACGGATCTGGGCTCAGACCGAATACCTGCGCGCGCTCGCCACGCACGGCGGCACGCCGGCCTCCGCACCGCTCGCGCAGCAGATCGAGCGCTTCGCCGCGCGCTTCCTGCATCCGCGCGGCTGGTTCGAGTGCAAGACGGCCGACGGGCAGGTGTCGCGCGCCGACATGCCGTCGACGACGCCCTACCACCTCGCGACCGCTTACGCGGCGCTGCCCGCCGTTTCGTAACCGGCGCCGGCAAACGACGACGACGCGCGCTCGTCGCGGACACCGCGAGCCGCGCGCGCGTCGCCCAGTTCGAACACCGACACCGCCTGCATCAGGTGCGCGGTCTGGTCGTTCAGCGACGCGGCCGCCGCCGCGACCTCCTCCACCAGCGCCGCGTTCTGCTGCGTCAGCTGGTCCATCTGCGTGACCGCCTGATTGACCTGCTCGATGCCGACGCTCTGCTCGACCGACGCGGCCGTGATCTCCGACATCGTCTGCACGACCCGCGTGATCGACGCCGAAACCGTCCGCATCGCGTCGCCGGCCCGTTCGACGAGTTCCGAGCCGCCGTCGATCTGCGTGACCGACTCCTCGATCAGCGCCTTGATTTCCTTCGCCGATTGCGCGCTGCGCTGCGCGAGCGAGCGCACTTCGCCCGCGACCACCGCGAAGCCGCGGCCCTGCTCGCCGGCCCGCGCGGCCTCGACCGCCGCGTTCAGCGCGAGGATGTTGGTCTGGAAGGCGATGCCGTCGATCACCGAGATGATCTCCGCGATGCGCCCGGAGCTTTGGGCGATGCCGCGCATCCGGTCGATCACGCTGTCGACCACGCCGCCGCCGTGGCGCGTCGCGTCGAGCGCCGCGTCGGCCAGCGCGCTGGCCGCACGCGCGCTGTCGGTGTTCTGGCGCACGGTTGCGGTCAGTTCCTCCATGCTCGCGGCGGTTTCCTCGAGCGACGCGGCCTGCGTGCCCGTGCGCGCGGACAGGTCCGCGTTGCCGCCGGCGATCTCGCCCGCGCCGAGGTGGATCGCGTCGGACGCGTGACGCACGGTGCGCACGGTGTCCGCGATGCTCGCCTGCATCGTGGCAAGGCCGCGCAACATCCGGTCGATCTCGAACACACCGCCTGCCCGCACGACTTCGTCGAGCCGGCCCTGCGCGATGCGCTCGAAATGGCGGCCGGCCTCGTCCAGCGGCGCGACCACCGCGCGCCGCGCGGCGGCGTAAATCGCCGCGCTCGCGGCGAGCATCGCCACCAGCAGCACGATGCCGACCCACTTGAACCACTGAATCCCGCTATCGATCGTGGCGAGCGCGTCGCGGCTCGACGCGGCGCCGTAGTCGGCGAAGCGGTGCAGTTCGGCGAGGTATGCGTCCTGGAAGCCCTGCGTCGGCTGGTCAAGGAACGCCTGGATGTTGTCGGCGTCAAGGAACTGCACGAGTTCGCCCAGCGCGCCGCGCAGCGCGCGATAGCGCTCGGCGAGCGCCGCCACGCGCGCGCGGTTCGTCGCGTCGACGGCCTGCGCGGCCGTCAGCGCGGCGAACGCCTTGTCCGCTTCGGCGAGCGAAGCGCTGGCATGGCGGATGATCTCGTCGGGCTTCGGGCCGCCGCGCACCATCCGCGTGCCCGCGCGCGACAGGTTCACGCGTGCGTCGAGCAGGCGCTCGGTCGCCTGGCTGGCCGCGTCGACCTGCGCGATCGCGACGTTCGACAGATCGTCGACGCCGCTGCGCGTCGATGCGAGCGCCCAGAAGCCGAGCGCCTCGATCGCGAACAGAAAGAGGCAAAACACGGTCAACACGCCGAGCAGACCCGACGCGAGCTTGATTTTTCCGAACATGGGGGAGATTCCTGGAGAGGCGACGATGGAGCAATGCCCCGGCATTAGCGGCATTTCTTCGTCGGACTTTAGGAACATCCGGCGAGTGGCGCCCGGCCAGTCCCCGCCATCCCCGTCGAATCGCCGGCAAACGAGGACAACGCGCGCGTTCGGCGCAGTAATCGCGTCGCATCGCGCCGGCCGTCACGCGAAATGCGGACGAATTTCCTTGCTTATCCGCAGCCCCCTTCCTAGAGTTCAGCGCAAGCGGACACGCATTGCGAGGGCAGTCGATGACGGACATCACGGACCACGCGCGCGGCGCATTGCGCGCGCAACCGTTCAGCATGCTGCTGGGCACGGAGCTGATGCATATCGGCGACAACGAAGTGTCGCTGTGCCTGC
Source organism: Burkholderia sp. BCC1640 (assembly GCF_902833125.1). Classification (NCBI taxonomy): domain Bacteria; kingdom Pseudomonadati; phylum Pseudomonadota; class Betaproteobacteria; order Burkholderiales; family Burkholderiaceae; genus Burkholderia; species Burkholderia sp. BCC1640. The sequence continues at coordinate 167,784 of NZ_CADFEF010000008.1, forward strand.
CCGTGCGGGAAGAGCTGCGGCAGCAGCACGGCTTCGTGCACGGCGGCGTGATCGGCTATCTCGCCGACAACGCGCTGACCTTCGCCGGCGCGCTCGTGCTCGGCCCGCGCGTCATCACCGCCGAATACAAGATCAACTACCTGCGGCCGGCCGTGAACGGCACGCTCGTCGCGCGCGCGAAGGTCGTCTACGCGGGCCGGCACCAGGCGACCTGCCAGTGTCATGTGTTCGTCATCGACGGCGATCACGAGCGGCTCGTCGCGATCGCGCAAGGCACGATCAATCGCGTCGGCGACGGCAAGATGCCGGATGCGCCGGAGGAAACGGCGTAAGCGGCCGATATCGCTCGACACGGCGGAGCACACGCGGCGGCAAGCCCCGCGCACCCTGCTCCGTCAACCCGCGTCATCATCCTGCAACGATAGAAACCGCGGCGCCACGCGCGCCCGCACGTTCCCGTTCTCGTCAGTTCGATAGATCCCGCGCGCTGCATTGTGCGGATGCTCGACCGCAGCGGCCACGCTCAGCACGGGCGCAAAGCACGCGTCGGTCCCTTCGAGCAACGCGCGCCAGTGTGCGGACGGCTGCTGCGCGAATACCTCGGCAAAACGCGCCTTCAGCGCCGGCCAGCGCGCGCGATCGTACTGCGACGCCGGATCGACATCGCTCAACCCGAGCCGCTCGACCAGCAACGCGTAGAACGGCGGCTCGAGCGCGCCGATCGTCACGCATTCGCCGTCCGCGCAGCGATATACGTCGTAGAACGGCGCATCGTGGAAGAGGCTCGGCTGCGCGCCATCGAGCTGCCCGTTCGCGCGTGCCCACAACGCGAGCGAGCCGAGCATCGACACGATGTCGACGATCGCCCCGTCGACCACGCGCCCCGGCCCGCCGCCGCGCACGTCGAACAGCGCGCAGACGATCCCGAATGCGAGCCCGAGCGCGCCGCCCGCATCGCCGACGACGGTCGGCGGCACGCCGGGCCGGCCGTCGCGCGGCGCGGACAGCGACAGCAGCCCGGTCAGCGCGACGTAGTTCAGGTCGTGCCCGGCGGCCGCCGCGAGCGGTCCGTCCTGGCCCCAGCCCGTCATCCGTCCGTACACGAGCTTCGGATTGCCGCGTGCGCAATCGTCCGGGCCGAGACCGAGGCGCTCCATCACGCCGGGCCGCAGCCCCTCGATCAGCGCGTCGGCCTGCGCGATCAGCGCGAGCGCCGCGTCGCGGCCGGCCGGCGTCTTCAGATCGAGTTCGACGATCGTCTTGCCTTCGCGCAGCAGGTCGCCGTCGCGGCCCTGCAGCGCGTCCGGCGCGCTGGTGCGGCCTGCCGGACGCGCGATCAACGTGATGCGCGCGCCCATCCCGGCGAGCATCCAGCCCGCGAGCGGGCCGGGGCCGAGGCCTTCGAATTCGACGATGTGGACGCCGGAAAGCGGCGCGTTCAATGACATGGCGACCTCGCGGAAATGCAACCGGACAGGGGCGAAACGAAACGACGCTCCGATTCTATGCGAACGCGCGCGGCGCCGACGGCAAGACGGCCGATACGCAAGGTTCGCGTCGACATCGGATGATCACCCGCCGCCGTCCGCCCGATGCCGGCGGAGGCCGCCGCAGGCGGACGCGTCGCCGCACGAGCGGCCGCGCGACTCGCCGACCGCTTCGTCCACGCGCTCGGCCAGCGCGTCGCGCATCGCGAGCACGATCGCGCCGCGATGTTCTTCGATCCGCTCGACCGGCCCGGCGACGCCGATCGCGAGCGGCATGCCGTTCCAGCCGTCGGCGATCACCATCGAGATCATCGCCGCGCCTTGCGTCACCGTATGCGCCGAATACGAATAGCCGAGCCGGCGCGTCTCTTCGACCTTGTCCAGCACGACGTCCTCGTCGATCGTCCTGCCCGACCTTCCGATGCGCCGGATGCTGCGCGCCACGAGCCGGCGAATCGTGCTGTCCGGCTGCAGGCTCAGCAACGCCCAGCCGAGCCCCGACATGCAGATCTCGCGACGCGTGCCGATCGGCGCATAGAACTGGACCGGAATCCGGTGCGCGCCCGCGACGGCGTCGATGTACTGCACGTACAGGTCGCTCTGCACCGCAATCACGACGGCCTCCCGCGTGCCGGCCGCCAGCCGTTTCGCCACGGCGTGCCAGTATCGCCGGCTGCCCGCCGCCGAATCGACGAGCGCTTCGCCGAGATTGACGAGCCGCGCCGTCGGCGCATACGCGTGCGTCCGTTCGTCGTACGACAGGTAGCCGAGCACCTTCATGCTGGTCAGCAACGCCGCCGCGCTCGACCCGGGATAGCGGCAACGCGTGGCGATCTCGCGCACGCTCAGCGGCCGCTGCAGTTCGCTGAACAGCTCCAGTACCTCGAACACGCGCGCCGCGCTCTTGACCACGTTTCCGCTCATCCCGCCCCTCCGCGCCCGTCACGGCGGCCCCTTCCACGTATGTGGAACAGAATTTCCCGCCGCCAACCGTCGTGACGATACTAGGCTTCGGCCCGCGGCGTGAAGCCCCGCGGTACAGAACATACGGAGACACCATGTCAGCCTTTCTGATCCGTGAACGACAGGGACCGATCCTGACCGTCACGATGAACCGCCCCGAAACCCGCAACGCCATTTCGGACACCGATGCGATCGACGAACTGGTCGCGTGCTGCGACGAAGCGAACCGCGATGAGTCGATTCGCGTGCTGGTCCTGACCGGCGCCGGCGCCGTGTTTTCGTCGGGCGGCAACGTGAAGGCGATGCGTGCGCTCGCCGAGTCGGACCTGCACGACCTCGCGGCAATCCGCACCCGCTATCGCCGCGGCATCCAGCGCCTCGCGCACGCGTTCCAGCAACTCGAAGTGCCCGCAATCGCGGCGATCAACGGCCCGGCCATCGGCGCCGGTACCGACCTTGCTTGCATGTGTGACATCCGCATTGCCGCCGACAGCGCGCGCTTCGCGGAGAGCTTCATCGCGCTCGGCCTCGTGCCGGGCGACGGCGGCGCGTGGTTCCTGCCGCAGATCGTCGGCGCGGCCGTCGCCGCCGAGATGTCGTTCACGGGCGACGCGGTGGACGCGCAAACGGCGCTGCGCCACGGGCTGGTGTCGCGCGTCGTCTCCGACGGCGAACTGCTGGCCCACGCGCACGCGCTCGCCGCGCGCATCGCGCGCCATCCGGGCACCGCACTGCGCCTGACCAAGCGGCTGCTGCGCGAAGGCCGGCACGCGAGCCTCGACACGCTGCTCGACCTGTCCGCGTCGTACCAGGCATTCGCCCACACAACGCCCGAACACCGCGCGGCCGTCGAAGCGCTGTTCGCCGCGCGCGACTGAACCCGCGGCGCTTCGCCCTGCACCCAGCCGGCGAACGCCAGCATCGCCGACCATCGAAGGAAACATCGTCATGATCATCAGCAACGAGGGCGCGCTCGCGGGCGTGCGCGTGGTGGACCTGAGCCGCGTCTATGCGGGCCCGTTCTGCACGCAGACGCTCGCCGACCACGGCGCGGACGTCATCAAGATCGAACCGCCGCAAGGCGACGAAACACGCGACTGGGGACCCGCGATGCCGAGCGGCCTCTCCAGCTACTACTGGGGGCTCAACCGCAACAAGCGCAACCTCGCGCTCGACCTGTCGCATCCCGACGGCCGCGACGTGCTGTTCCGCCTGCTCGAGACGGCCGACGTGCTGGTCGACAACTTCAAGCAGGGCACGCTCGAACGCTGGGGCATCGGTTACGACGATTGCCTGCGCGAACGCTTTCCGCGCCTCGTCCATTGCTCGATCTCCGGCTACGGCACCGATGGCCCGCTCGCGCGGTTTCCGGGCTACGACGCCGTCGCGCAGGGGCTCGCCGGCTTCATGTCGATCAACGGCGAGCCGGGCGGCATGCCGCTGAAGGTACCGTTTCCGGTCGTCGACTACGCGGCCGGGCTGAGCGCCATGTCGAGCATCCTGCTCGCGCTGGTGGAACGCACGCGCTCCGGGCTCGGGCAGCACGTCGACATCGACCTGTTCAGCACCGCGCTGTCGATGCTGCATCCGCTCAGCACGACCTGGATGGCGACCGGCGACGTGCCCGTCGCGACGGGGAACGTCTACGCCGCGATCGCGCCGTACGGCGTCTATTCTTGCAAAGACAAGCCGGTAGCGACGGGCGCGGGCAACAACCGCACGTTCGCGAAGCTGGTCGAAGCGCTCGGCGTGCCCGAGCTCGCGCGCGATCCGCGCTTCGCAACCAATGCGCAGCGCGTCGCGCACCGCGACGCGCTCGACTCGCTGATCGGGCAGCTGACCGCCGAGCTGCCCGCCGACGAGGTCGTCGACCGGCTGATGCGCGCCGGCGTCGCGACGGGACCGGTCAACACCATCGCCGACGGGTTCGGCCATCCGCAAGCGGCCCGCAACGCGATGTTCGTCAAGAACGACACCTACACCGGCGCGGGCATCCCGGCCAGGCTGTCGCGCACGCCCGGCTCGATCCGCCGGCCGCCGCGGCCGTTCGCGGCCGACACCGACGCGGTGCTCGACGCGCTCGGCCTCGACGCGGCCCGCCGCGACGCGCTGCGCAAGGCCGGCGTCGTTCACGACGAGCGCGCCGCCACCTCCGGGAGCACGTCATGACCACGCCGCGCACGTTCTCCTCCCTGACCGGCGACGACGCCCCATCGATCCTGCGCAGCGACGACGACGGCATCGCGTGGCTGACGATTCATCGCCCGCATGTCGCCAATGCGCTGTCCGCCGACGCGATCCGGCGCCTGTGCGACGAACTCGTCACGCTCGACGACAACCCCGCGGTGCGCGCGATCGTGATCCGCGGCGCGGGCGAGCGGGCCTTCAGCGCGGGCATCGATCTCGGCGATCCCGAGATGCGCGGCATGCGGCCGATGCGCGGACTTGCACGCAACGTGCACGAGCTGATCCTCGAACTGCGCAAGCCGACCATCGCGGCCATCAACGGCTACGCGGTCGGCGGCGGCTTCGAAATCGCGCTCGCATGCGACCTGCGGATCGCCGCCGATCACGCCTATTTCGCGCTGCCCGAAGCGCGAGTCGGCATGGGTGCGAACTTCGCGAGCGTGCTGCTGCCGCGCATCCTGCCGCGCGCGGTCGCGATGGAGCTGCTGTTCACGGGCCGCCGCTTCGACGCTGACGAAGCGCTGCACGTCGGGTTGCTGAGCCGGGTCGTCCCCGGCGCCGCGCTCGACGATACCGTGCGCGAACTGGCGCAGGCGATCGCCGCGAACGCGCCGCTCACGATCCGGCGCATCAAGGAAACGGCGACCCGCAGCTGGGGCCTGCCGGTTGCCGCGGCGCTGCGGCTCGACGTCGGCCCCGACGTCTATGCGAGCGAGGACCGGGTCGAAGGTGCCCGCGCGTTTCTCGAGAAGCGCAAGCCGGTGTTCAAGGGACGCTGAGCCCGACGGCGCGCGGCCCCGTCCGCCGCGCGCCGTCGATCGCCGCCCCGCACGCGGGCGCGGCGCATAACAAACATGGAACGGAGACACATTCATGCAACGCAAAGCACTCCTGATCGGCGCCTGCGTGCTGTGCACGCCGCACGCGCACGCGTCGTCGGTGACGCTGTACGGAATCGTCGACAGCTACGTCGAATTCGATCGCATCGGCAGCCTGTCGAGCTTCCGGCAGAGCGGCGGTGGCGGGTCGACGAGCCGCGTCGGTCTGACGGGCGTCGAGGATCTCGGCGGCGGCACCTCGACGAAATTCGTGCTGGAAAGCGGCTTCTCGCCGGCCGACGGTTCGCTCCAGGGCGGCACGCTGTTCTACCGGCAGGCGTACGTGGCGCTGCAGGACACGCGCTACGGCGACCTGCGGCTCGGCCGGCAATACACGCCGTCGTTCTACATCGTGTACGAGGGCGACCCGTTCGGCCTGAACGAACGCATGTCGCCGCTCGCGCTGCTCGCGACGTCGACGGACTCGATCACGACCGCCACGACGCCGCCGATTCCGCGCTTCAACCAGGCGGCGTCGTATCTCGGCCCGAACTGGAACGGCCTGCGCGTGATGGCCACCTACGGCTTTCCGACGCCGAACGCGCTGTCCACGCAGGCCGGCCGCAACTACGGCGCGGGGCTCCAGTACCGGATCGGCGGCCTCTACGTCGGCGCGGGCTTCCAGGACGACATGTCGGCCGGCAACCTCGCACCCGTCGTCCAGCCGACGACCACCCGCCACTACGTATTCGCCGCCAACTACGCGTTCGCGCGAGTCAAGCTGTACGGCGCGTTCCTCCACGGCGCCAGCACCGCGCCCGGCTCGCCCGCGTTCTCGACGATGAGCGTCGGCGCGACGGTCGACGTCGGCGCGCTCGACCGCGTGCTGGTGTCGGCCGTGCGCCGCGACGTGAAGGGCTCGGCAAACGACGCGACCGCGTTCGGCCTCGGCTACGACCGTCCGCTGTCGAAGCGGACCTCGCTCTATGCCCGCTACCTGTACATGAAGAACGGCGGCCGCGCGCGCAACACCGTCGTCGCCGGCGTGCAACCGCAACCGGGCGGCACCGAGCAGGTGCTGGCGCTCGGCATCACTCACCGCTTCTGACGGAGTGCCCATGACCTCGACCCTGTCCACCCCGGCCGGCGTGCGCGAAGACGCGATGCCGGCCCTCTACCGCCGCATCTCGCGGCGCCTGCTGCCGTTCCTGATCCTCTGCTACACGCTGTCGTTCATCGACCGCATCAACATCGGCTTCGCGCACGCGCAGATGGCCGCCGAGCTGCGCTTCTCCGACGCCGTCTACGGGCTCGGCGCGGGCATCTTCTTCATCGGCTACATGGCGTTCGAGATTCCGAGCAACGCGCTGCTCGCGCGGATCGGCGCGCGCCGGACCATCGCGCGGATCATGGTGCTGTGGGGGCTCGGCTCGGCCGCGACGATGTTCGTCGCGACGCCCGCGCAGTTCTACGTGTGCCGGTTCCTGCTCGGCGTATTCGAGGCCGGCTTCTTCCCCGGCATCCTGTTCCATCTCGGCGCGTGGTATCCGCCGAAGCAGCGTGCGAAGGCGTTCGCGCTCTTCATGAGCGCGCTGTATCTGGCGGGGCTGATCGCCGGCCCCGTGTCGGGCGTGATTCTCACGGTCTTCGACGGCGTCGCCGGCCTGAGCGGCTGGCAATGGCTGTTCGTCGTCGAAGGGTTGCCGAGCAGCGCGCTCGGTCTCGTCGCGCTGCGCTTCCTCGACGACCGGCCGGACGACGCGCGCTGGCTGTCTGACGCCGAGAAGGCCGCGCTGCGCGATGCGCACGCGCAGGCCGATGCCGATGTCGGCAACGGCGTGGCGTCGACACGACCGTTGCTCGCGCATCGCGACTTCTGGCTGCTGTGCGCGGCCAATTTCTCGATCGCGGCGGCCGGCTACGCGCTCGTGTTCTGGATGCCGGTGATCCTGCACCGCGGTGGCCTGCACGGCGCGATGCAGATCGGCGCGCTGTCCGCGCTGCCCTACCTGTGCGGCGTCATCGGCTTGCTCGGCATGGGCTGGCGCACCGAACACCGGCAGGCGTGGCGCGAACACGGCGCGGCCGCGATGCTCGCGTGCGCGGCGGCGCTCGTCGTGCTGGCGCGCGTCGACGGCACCGCGAACCTGACGATCGCGCTTTGCGTCGCAGTCGCCGCGCATGCCGCGGCACTGCCCGCGTTTTGGGTGCTGCCCGGGCTCGCGCTGCCGAAGCGCTCGATGGCCATCGCGATCGCGGCGATCACGATGTCCGGCGCGATCGGCGGATTCGCGAGCCCGTTCCTGATGGGCGTGCTGAACACCGCCACCGGCTCGATGCGCGGCGGCCTCTATTTCAACGCCGCGTTGCTCGCGGCCGGCTGCGTGGCGCTCTTCCGCACGCTGCGCGCCCGGGCGGCGTCCCCTGCGCGCGCGGTCTGAGCGCGCCCCCTTCCCTTCACTCCTTCATCGACACATCCATGAATTTCGAACTCGATCTCGACCACCAGATGATCAAGGATCTCGTCGCACGCTTCGTGAAAGACGAGCTGATGCCGCTCGAAGCGGCCGTGATGGCGCGCGAGGCCGACGGCCAGCGCTTCGCGCTGCTCGCCGACGAGCGCGCGCGGCTCGACGAGCGCTCGCGGCAACTCGGTCTGTGGGGTCTCGACGCGCCCGCCGATGCCGGCGGCTCGGACCTGCCGGCCGTCGCGATGGTCGGCGTGAACGAAGCGATCGGCACGACCGTGACGCCATACGTCCTCCCGCCCGACTCGCCGAACCTGCGGATGCTGTGCGACGCGGCCGACGACGCACAGCGCGCGCGCTACCTCGAACCGTACGCGCGCGGCGTCACGCGTTCCGCAATGGCGATTTCCGAGCCGGGTGCCGGCTCGGACCCGGGCGCGCTGTCGACGACGGCCGAGCGCGACGGCGACACGTGGGTGCTGAACGGCCGGAAGATCTGGATCAGCCACGCGCGCGAAGCCGACTGGACGATCGTGATGGCGCTGACCGACCGAAGCAAGGGCAAGCGCGGCGGCATGTCGGCATTCATCGTCGAGCGCGACACGCCGGGCTTCGTCATCGAACGCCGCATTCCGATGATCGGCGGGCTGTCGACCTATGAAATCGTGCTGGAGGATTGCCGCGTTCCCGCCACGCAGCTGCTGGGCCGCGAAGGCGCCGGTTTCGCGCCGATGCAGGCGCGCCTGTCGAACCGTCGCCTGGAGATGGCCGCTTGGTGCATCGGCCGCGCCGAGCGCGCGGTCGCGCTGCTGTGCGACCATGCGAAACAGCGCAAGACCTTCGGCGTGCCGCTGGCCGAGCGCCAGGCGGTCCAGTGGTGGGTCGCCGACGCGCTGACGCAGATCCACGCGTGCCGCCTGATGACCTATGAAGCGGCCGCGCGAGTGGATGCCGGACAGGATGCGCGCACGCAGATCTCGATGGTCAAGGTGTTCGCGACGGAGATGGCGTCGGGCGTCATCGATCATGCGATGCAGACGCTCGGCGCGATGGGCATGACGAAGGAGCTGCCGCTGCATCAGATGGCGAACGAAGCGCGGCTGATGCGCATCTTCGAAGGCCCGACCGAAGTGCATCGCTGGGTCGTCGCACGCAGCGTGCTGTGACGCCGCCATCACCGGTTCCCCGGTCGCGCGCGTCGCGCCGTTTTCCTCACGGAGTCGCACCTTGGATACACGTCATCTCGTCGATCCCGACATCCGCCCCTGGCTGGACGCCTGGCCGACCGTCACGCTCACCGCCGACAACCTCGCCCGGCATCGCGACCGCGCCCTGCCGCTGCCGCCGATCGACACGGTCGGCAACACGCTCCAGCATCGGCGCGTGCCGGGCTCCGGCGGCGCGCCGGACGTGCCGGTGCGCGTATACCTGCCCGACGACGCGACGCGCCCGCTGCCGGCGATCGTGCACATGCACGGCGGCGGCTATGTGCGCGGGGCCGCGAAGGATCTCGAAGCCGTGCATCGCCCGCTGGTGAAGACGCTGGGGTGCGCGCTGGTGTCGATCGACTACCGCCTCGCGCCCGAGACGCCGTTTCCCGGCGCGATCGACGACTGCTACGCGGCACTCGCCTGGACCTTCCACCATGCGGACGCGCTCGGCATCGATCCGGCGCGCATCGGCGTGATGGGCGAAAGCGCGGGCGGCGGGCTCGCGGCCGCGCTGGCGTTGCTGGCGCGCGATCGCGGCGAATACCCGCTGGCGTTCCAGCACCTGATGTATCCGATGCTCGACGACCGCACCTGCGTGCGCGCACCGCATCCGCATGCCGGCGAATTCGTCTGGCACGCGGCCAACAACCGGTTCGCGTGGACGTCACTGCTCGGCCACGCGCCGGGCCTCGACGGCGTGTCGCCCTACGCGGCGGCCGCCCGCGCGGAACGGCTCGACGGGCTGCCGCCGGCGTTCATCGCCGTCGGCACGGTCGACCTGTTCGTCGACGAGAACATCGGCTACGCGCAGCGCCTCATCCGGGCCGGCGTGCCCACCGAGCTGCACGTCTTCCCGGGTGGCGTGCACGGCTTCGACATCGTGCCCGACGCGCGCGTATCGACGGCCGCGCGGCGCATCGGCCACGACGCGCTGCGCCGCTTCCTGCACGGCTGACCGCCATCGACGCAGAAACGAAAAAGGGCGGCCGAAGCCGCCCTTGCCGTTCGTCGATACGACGCCCGACACGCTCAGAACGCATCCCCCGGCACCCGCACCCAGCCTTCCATCAGCACGCGCGCGCTGCGGCTCATGATCGCCTTCGTGACCGTCCATTCGCCATTTTCGAGCCGGGCTTCCGCGCCGACGCGCAGCGTGCCCGACGGATGGCCGAAGCGCACCGCGTTGCGTTCACCGCCGCCCGCCGCCAGGTTGACGAGCGTGCCGGGAATCGCCGCGGCCGTGCCGATCGCGACCGCCGCCGTGCCCATCATCGCGTGATGCAGCTTGCCCATCGACATCGCCCGCACCAGCAGGTCGATGTCGCCCACGTTCACGCGCTTGCCGCTCGACGCAACATAGTCGGCCGGCTTCGCGACGAACGCGACCTTCGGCGTATGCTGACGCGTCGCGATCTCGTCGAGCGTGTCGATCAGGCCCATGCGCAGCGCGCCGTGCGCCCGGATCGTCTCGAACTTCTCGAGCGCCTTCGGGTCGCCGTTGATCGCGTCCTGCAGCTCGGTGCCCGTATAGCCGATCGCCTCGGCCTCGACGAAGATGGTCGGAATCCCCGCGTTGATCATCGTCGCCTTCAGCGTGCCGATGCCCGGCACGGCGAGGTCGTCGACGAGGTTGCCGGTCGGGAACATCGAGCCGCCCGAGCCTTCTTCTTCCGCGGCCGGATCCATGAATTCGAGCTGCACTTCGGCGGCCGGAAACGTGACGCCGTCCAGCTCGAAATCGCCCGTCTCCTGCACCGCGCCGTTCGTGATCGGCACGTGCGCGACGATCGTCTTGCCGATGTTCGCCTGCCAGATGCGCACGGTCGCGATGCCGTCGCGCGGCACGCGCGACGCATCGACGAGCCCGCCGCTGATCGCGAACGGGCCGACCGCCGCCGACAGGTTGCCGCAGTTGCCCGTCCAGTCGACGAATGCCTTGTCGATCGCGACCTGCCCGAACAGGTAGTCGACGTCGTGGCCGGGGCGCGTGCTCTTCGACACGATCACCGTCTTGCTGGTCGACGACGTCGCGCCGCCCATCCCGTCGATCTGCTTGCCGTACGGATCGGGGCTGCCGATCACGCGCAGCAGCAGCGCGTCGCGTGCGGCGCCCGGCGCCTGCGCGGCGTCCGGCAGATCCTGCAGCCGGAAGAACACGCCCTTGCTGGTGCCGCCGCGGATATACGTCGCCGGAATCCTGATTTGAGGAATGTGAGCCATGTTTGCGTTGTCCCTGTGTGGCCCGGTCAGGCGGCCTGCGACGATTCGAGGAAGTCCTGCGCGAAACGCTGCAGCACGCCGCCCGCCTCGTAGATCGACACTTCCTCGGCCGTATCGAGCCGGCACGTCACGGGCACCGCGACGCGCTCGCCGTTCTTGCGGTGAATCACGAGCGTGAGGTCGGCGCGCGGCGTACGCTCGCCGATCACGTCGAAGGTCTCGGTGCCGTCGATGCCGAGCGTCGCGCGGTTCGTGCCCGGCTTGAACTCGAGCGGCAGCACGCCCATCCCGATCAGGTTCGTGCGGTGGATCCGCTCGAACCCTTCGGCGACGATCGCCTCGACGCCCGCGAGCCGCACGCCCTTCGCGGCCCAGTCGCGCGACGAGCCCTGGCCGTAGTCGGCACCGGCGACGACGATCAGCGGCTGCTTGCGATTCATGTAGGTCTCGATCGCTTCCCACATCCGCATGACCTTGCCTTCGGGCTCGACGCGCGCGAGCGAGCCCTTCTTCACCGCGCCGTCGACCACCGCCATCTCGTTGATCAGCGTCGGGTTCGCGAAGGTCGCGCGCTGCGCGGTCAGGTGGTCTCCCCGGTGCGTCGCGTACGAATTGAAGTCCTCTTCCGGCAGGCCCATCTTCGTGAGGTACTCGCCGGCCGCGCTGTTCGCGAGGATCGCGTTCGACGGCGACAGGTGGTCGGTCGTGATGTTGTCGCCGAGCACCGCGAGCGGGCGCATGCCCTTGAGCGTGCGCTCGCCGGCCAGCGCGCCTTCCCAGTACGGCGGACGGCGAATGTACGTGCTTTGCGGACGCCAGTCGTACAGCGGCGCCGCGCGCTCGCCCGCATCGGCGGTGCGCGCGAACATCGGTTCGTAGACCTTGCGGAACTGCTCGGGCTTCACGCTCGATGCGACGATCGCGTCGATCTCCTCGTCGGTCGGCCAGATGTCCTTCAGCGTGACGGGCTTGCCGTCGTGGTCGTGGCCGAGCGCGTCCTTCTCGATGTCGAAGCGGATCGTGCCGGCGATCGCATACGCGACGACGAGCGGCGGCGATGCGAGAAACGCCTGCTTCGCATACGGGTGAATGCGGCCGTCGAAGTTGCGGTTGCCGGACAGCACGGCGGTCGCGTACAGGTCGCGATCGACGATCTCCTGCTGGATCTTCGGATCGAGCGCGCCCGACATCCCGTTGCAGGTCGTGCACGCGAACGCGACGATGCCGAAGCCGAGCTTCTCGAGTTCCGGCAGCAGGTTCGCTTCTTCCAGATACAGCTCGACCGCCTTCGAGCCCGGCGCGAGCGAGCTCTTCACCCACGGCTTGCGCGTGAGGCCCTTCGCGTTCGCGTTGCGCGCGAGCAGGGCCGCGGCGATCACGTTGCGCGGGTTGCTGGTGTTCGTGCAGCTCGTGATCGCGGCGATGATCACCGCGCCGTCGGGCATCTCGCCCGCCTTCTCTTCCCACTGGCCGGCGATGCCGCGCGCGGCGAGGTCGGACGTCGGCAGCCGCTTGTGCGGGTTCGACGGGCCGGCCATGTTGCGCACCACGCTCGACAGGTCGAACGTCAGCGTGCGCTCGTACTGCGCGCCGTTCAGCGCGTCGGCCCACAGGCCCGCCGCCTTCGCGTAGGTCTCGACGAGCTTCACCTGCTCGTCGCTGCGGCCGGTGAGGCGCAGGTAGTCGGTCGTCTGGCCGTCGATGAAGAACATCGCGGCCGTCGCGCCATATTCGGGCGCCATGTTCGAGATCGTCGCGCGGTCGCCGAGCGTGAGGCTCGCCGCGCCCGCGCCGCGGAATTCCAGGTACGCGCCGACCACCTTTTCCTTGCGCAGGAATTCGGTCAGCGCGAGCACGATGTCGGTCGCGGTGATGCCGGGCTGGCGCTTGCCGGTCAGTTCGACGCCGACGATGTCGGGCAGGCGCATCCACGATGCGCGGCCGAGCATCACGTTCTCCGCCTCCAGCCCGCCCACGCCGATCGCGATCACGCCGAGCGCGTCGACGTGCGGCGTGTGGCTGTCGGTGCCAACGCAGGTGTCCGGATACGCGACGCCGTCCTGCGCCTGGATCACCGGCGACATCTTCTCCAGGTTGATCTGGTGCATGATGCCGTTGCCCGGCGGGATCACGTCGACGTTCTCGAACGACTGCTTGGTCCATTCGATGAAGTGGAAGCGATCCTCGTTGCGGCGATCCTCGATCGCGCGGTTCTTCGCGAACGCGTCCGGATCGAAGCCGCCGCACTCGACGGCGAGCGAGTGGTCGACGATCAGCTGCACGGGCACGACCGGGTTCACCTTCGCCGGGTCGCCGCCGCGCTCGGCGATCGCGTCGCGCAGGCCCGCGAGGTCGACGAGCGCCGTCTGGCCGAGGATGTCGTGGCACACCACGCGCGCCGGGAACCACGGGAAGTCGCGTTCGCGCTTGCGCTCGACGATCTGCTTCAGCGAATCGGCGAGGATCGCCGGATCGCAGCGGCGCACGAGGTTTTCGGCGAGCACGCGCGACGTGTACGGCAGCGTGTCGTACGCGCCGGGAGCGATCGCTTCGACCGCGGCACGCGCGTCGAAGAAGTCCAGCGACGTGCCGGGCAGGGGTTTGCGGTTGGCGGTATTCATGATGTGGGGCGGAAATCGGGGTAAGACGTTCCGCGCGCGCCGGCAGCCCGCATCATGGGCGCCGATGCGCGCGGCGGGCGTGTCAGCGCTTCTCGATCGGCACGAACTGCAGATCTTCCGGGCCGGTGTAGTTCGCGCTCGGGCGGATGATCTTGTTGTCGACGCGCTGCTCGATGATGTGCGCGCTCCAGCCGGACGTACGCGAGATCACGAACAGCGGCGTGAACATCGCGGTCGGCACGCCCATCATGTGATACGACACGGCGCTGAACCAGTCGAGGTTCGGGAACATCTTCTTCGCGTCCCACATCACCGATTCGAGGCGCTCGGCGATGCTGTACAGCTTCAGGTCGCCCGCTTCCTTCGACAGCTTGTGCGCGACGCCCTTGATCACCTTGTTGCGCGGATCGGAGATCGTGTAGACGGGATGGCCGAAGCCGATCACGACTTCCTTGTTCTCGACGCGGCGGCGGATATCGGCTTCGGCGTCGTCCGGCGAGCTGTAGCGGCTCTGGATTTCATACGCGACTTCGTTCGCGCCGCCGTGCTTCGGCCCGCGCAGCGCGCCGATCGCGCCGGTGATCGCCGAGTAGATGTCCGATCCCGTGCCGGCGATCACGCGGCCGGTGAACGTCGATGCGTTGAACTCGTGCTCCGCGTACAGGATCAGCGACGTGTGCATCGCGTCGACCCACGACTTCGACGGCGTCTTGCCGTGCAGCAGGTGCAGGAAGTGGCCGCCGATCGAGTCGTCGTCGGTTTCCGTCTCGATGCGCTTGCCGTTGTGCGAGAAGTGATACCAGTACAGCAGCATCGAGCCGAGCGACGCCATCAGGCGGTCGGCGATGTCGCGCGCGCCCGGCAGGTTGTGATCGTCCTTCTCCGGCAGCACGGTGCCGAGCACCGACACGCCGGTGCGCATCACGTCCATCGGGTGGGCGGAGGCCGGGATCTGCTCGAGCGCGGCCTTCAGTGCGTTCGGCAGGCCGCGCAGCGCGCGCAGCTTGGTCTTGTACGCGGCCAGTTCGGTCAGGTTCGGCAGCGTGCCGTGCACGAGCAGGTGCGCGATTTCCTCGAACTCGCACGATTCGGCGACGTCGAGAATGTCGTAGCCGCGGTAGTGCAGGTCGTTGCCGGTCTTGCCGACCGTGCACAGCGCCGTGTTGCCGGCCGTCACGCCCGACAGCGCCACCGACTTCTTCGGCTTGAATGCGCCTGCGGCGGCCGGTGCTGCTGCGTCTTTCGTCTCGCTCATGTTTCCGTTCTCCAATGGGTATCGGGGGTGTCATGTCGGCCGGGCGCGGCGCGGGTGCGCGCGCTCCGGCTTCATGCAAAGCATTCCGGGAACCGTGTCCCGGCGCGCGGGCCGCGTTACTTCTTGCCCTGCGCGAACAGTTCGTCGAGCTTCTGCTCGTAGGCGTGATAGCCGAGGAAGTCGTACAACTCGGCGCGGGTCTGCATGGTCGGCACGGCAGCCTTCTGCGTGCCGTCGCGGCGCAGCGTCTCGTAGAAATTCAGCGCGGCCTTGTTCATCGCGCGATACGCGCCGCAGCAGTACAGCGCGATGTCGACGTTCGCCTCGCGCAGTTCGTCGAGCGTGAACAGCGGCGTCGAGCCGAACTCGGTCAGGTTCGCGAGGATCGGCACCTTCACGGCGGCCTTGAAGCGGCGGTAGTCGTCGAGCGTCTTCATCGCTTCCGGGAAGATCATGTCGGCGCCGGCTTCCACGTATGCGATCGCGCGCTCGATCGCGGCGTCGATCCCTTCGGCGGCGGCCGCGTCGGTGCGGGCCATGATCACGAACTGGTCGTCGGTGCGCGCATCGACCGCGGCCTTCACGCGATCGACCATTTCGTCGGTCGGCACGACTTCCTTGCCCGGACGGTGGCCGCAACGCTTCTGGCCGACCTGGTCCTCGAGGTGGACGGCCGCGACGCCGGCCTTGATGAACGAGCGCACCGTGCGCGCGATGTTGAACGCGCCGCCCCAGCCCGTGTCGATGTCGACCAGCAGCGGCAGGTCGGTCGCGTTGGTGATCCGGTTCGCGTCGATCAGCACGTCTTCCATCGTGCTGATGCCGAGATCGGGGATCCCGAGCGAATTCGCGGCGACGCCGCCGCCCGACAGGTAGACGGCCTTGAAGCCGACGGCCTGCGCCATCTTGGCTGCATACGCGGTGATCGCGCCGACCACCTGCAGCGGCTGCTCGGCCGCGACTGCCGCGCGGAATTTCGCGCCGGCGCTCTGAAGATGCGTGTTGCTCATGAACGGCCTCCTGAAGGAATGCCCATCAACAGCAAGGACCGGGCCAGCTCGCGAAACGCCGCTAACCCACTGATTCTTAAGCAACCGGTAGGTGCATTGAATCGTCCGGTGATTTCAATTCGGCAATTCCATGTTTCAAAAATGAAATCGCGCGCGCATAATCGATCGCCATGGACCTCTCCTCGACCAAGCCCGTCGGCCCGGCCGACCGCACCGTTCGCCCGCGCATCTGGGCGATGGGCATCAGCCGCCTGCGCGACCTGTTTCGCGAGATCGCCGGCGAATTCGACGAACGTGCCGACGTGCGCATCGTCACGCGCGCGTACGAAGATGCGCTGAGCGCGATCGCGGAGGCCGGCACCGCGCGGCCCGACGTGATCGTCGCGGCCGGCTCCAACGGCGGCTTCCTGAAAACGCGTGCGCAAGTGCCGGTCGTGGTGGTGTCGCCGACCGGCTTCGACGTGATGCAGGCGCTCGCGCGCGCACGGCGCGACGCCTCGCGGATCGCGCTCGTCAGCGCCGGCGAGACGCCGCCCGAAGTGCGCCGCTTCGTCGCCGCCTACGGCCTCGACGTGCAGTTTGCGTCATATCAGTCCGCGCAGGAAGCGGAAGCCTGCGTGCACGACCTGCACGACCGCGGCATCGAGACGATCGTCGGCCCCGGCCTCGTCACCGATCTCGCGGCGAGCGCCGGCATGGGCGCCGTATTCCTGTATTCGCACGCGTCGGTGCGCAAGGCGGTCGAGACGGCGCTCGAAGTCGCGTACGCGACGCACGCCGAGGCGTTTCGCCGCCAGCGGCTCGACAACCTGTTGCAGCACCTGCGCGACGGCGTGGTCGCGCTCGATGCGCGCGGTCGCGTCGAAGCCATCAACGAGCGGCTCGCGTCGGCGCTCGGGGTCGAACCCGCGGCGGCCGTCGGCCGCGCGCTCGTCGACCTGCGTCCGGAGCTGCGCACGCTGCGCGGCGAGGACGGCGACGCGCTCGCGACCGTGCGCGGCGTGCGCTACGTCGTGCATCGCGGGCCGCTGGTCGATCGCGGCGTCACGTCGGGCAGCGTGCTGACGTTCCAGGAATCGCGCGCGGTCGAACGGCTCGACCGTGCGCTGCGCTCGCAACCGAACACGCAGCAGTTCGCGGCGCGCTTCACGCTCGACGACGTGGTCGGCGCGTCCGCACCGATGGCGCGCGTGCGCGACCTCGTGCGCCGCTACGCGAAATCCGACGCGACCGTCCTCGTGCTCGGCGAAAGCGGCACCGGCAAGGAAATGATCGCGCAGAGCCTGCACGCGCTGTCCGTGCGGCGCAACTATCCGTTCGTCGCGATCAACTGCGGCGCGTTTCCGGAGGCGCTGCTCGAGAGCGAGCTGTTCGGTTACGAGGAAGGCGCGTTCACCGGCGCGCGACGCGGCGGCAAGACCGGGCTGTTCGAGGCCGCGCACCGCGGCACGCTGTTTCTCGACGAAATCGGCGAGATGCCGCCATCGCTGCAAAGCCGGCTGCTGCGCGTGCTGCAGGAGCGCGAAGTGATCCGCCTCGGCTCGACCGAGCCGATCCGAATCGACGTGCGCGTGATCGCCGCGACGCACCGCCCGCTGCTCGCGGCCGTCGAGGACGGCACGTTCCGCGCGGACCTGTATTACCGGCTCAACATCCTGAACATTGGCCTGCCGCCGCTGCGCGAGCGCGCCGCCGACATTCCGGCGCTCGCGGCCACGCTGCTCGTGCAGACCGCGCGGCGCGAATCGCGGCTGGCCGAACGCCTGCGCGAAGTCGACGATGCGATGCGCGTGCTCGACGCGACGCAGGCGACGCTCGCGCGCTACCGATGGCCCGGCAACGTGCGGGAACTGCAGAACGTGGTCGAGCGAATCGCGGTGGAACTGGCCGAGGAAGTCGACGATCAGGATCCGGGCGCCGCGTGCGCGGCGCTCACGCCCGATGCGCTGCAGGCGATCGCGCCCGAGTTGTTCGCGGCGCCGCCCGAGGCGGTCGACGCCGACGACGCGCAGACGCTCCACGCACGCCGTCGCCGCGCCGAAGCCGACGAGATCCGCGCGGTGCTCGATGCATGCGGCGGCGATCGCGATCGCGCATGCGCGATGCTCGGCATCAGCAAGACCACGCTGTGGCGGAAGCTGTCGGCGAAATAGGTTCGGGCGGAATGGGCGCGGCAGCATGACATGCTGCCGCGCGCGCTGCCGTCAATCGGCTTTGTGATAGTGGCGGTAAGCCTTCGCGCGATTGCCGCACGACGACATCGAGCACCAGCGGCGGCTGCCGTTCTTGCTGTCGTCGATGAACAGCCACTGGCATGCATCGTTCGCGCAGCGCTTGACCTTCGCGAGCCGCGTGCCGCCCAGCAGGTCCGTCGCCGACCACAGCACCGGGCTCAGCAGCCCCGCGAGCGTCGCGTCTGCTGCCCCGAGCCGCCACGCGTAACCGCCGTCGATCCGCGCGAGCGCGACGCGCGGCGCCGCTTCCGCCAGAAAACCGCCCAGCAGCGCGAGATCGTCGGCTTGCGGCTCGCGCCGCTCGGCTTGCGCGTGAAAGAGCCGATACAGCGCCTCGCGCAACGCGAGCGCGCGCGCCAGCATCGCAGGCGCCCCCCCCTTCTCCGTCACCTGTGCGCGACACACGTCGGCCAGGCCGGCCGGCACGCCCGCCTGCTCGCGACACCATGTGAGCAGGTCGTCCAGCGTGCCGAAGGTTTCGGTCGGCGCGTCGGCACCGCGCCAGTACAGCGTGTTCGCGAAATCGATGCTCAGCGTTTCGGACGGTGCCGGGACCAGGCAGTCCGTCGTGACGGAAGGTTGCGTATTGCTCATGACGCGATCGTATCTAACCACCATGCCGGTTGACAAGCGTCCGGACACTTTCTAACATAACCAGCAAGGTGGTTAAAAAAGGTTTGCTGCACTGACGTCCCCACTTCAGTTCAAGGAGCCACAGATGATCGATCGTTTTTCCTGCGACGTTGTCCACACCGGCCGCAGCTGTGCCTTTCACGACAGCACGCTCGGCGCGCTTCGCTACAAGCGGCTGGCCTGGTGGCTGTAAACGGGTTTGCCGCACTGACGTCCCCCTTCAGTTCAAGGAGCCACAGATGATCGATCACCTTTCGTTCGGCGTTGCCCACATCGACCGCAGCCGCGCGTTCTACGACAGCACGCTCGGCGCGCTCGGCTACAAACGGCTATACAGCGACGACGGATCCCTCGGCTACGGCACCAGCGAACCGGTGCTGTGGTTGCAGCACGCGGCGCGTCCGGTCGTCGCCGATCCCGATTCCGGGTTGCACTTGTCG
Organism: Burkholderia sp. BCC1640; assembly: GCF_902833125.1. Taxonomy (NCBI): domain Bacteria; kingdom Pseudomonadati; phylum Pseudomonadota; class Betaproteobacteria; order Burkholderiales; family Burkholderiaceae; genus Burkholderia; species Burkholderia sp. BCC1640. Next base: position 187,331 of record NZ_CADFEF010000008.1, read on the forward strand.
TTTCGCGCATCGTCGCCCGTGGAAGTCGACGCGTTTTATCGCGCCGCGCTGCAGCACGGCGGACAGGACAACGGCGGGCCAGGCAAACGCGAGCACTACGGTCCCGGCTACTACGCGGCGTTCGTCGTCGATCCCGACGGATATCGGCTCGAAGCCCATTGCGAACTGGACAACGTCGTCTGATCCGGTTCGCACCGACACGGGTGAATGACGAGGGCCCGATTCCGCATCGCGCGGAATCGGGCCCTCGTCTTTGCTGCATCGATGTCCGGTTCGCGGCGGCCACCGCGAACAATCACCCCAGTGGCCAAGCGGACGGTCGGACAGCGCGGCCGGTCTACTGCGCGTTGCGCGTGCGCTGCAGTTGCTCGCCCAGCCCCTCGACGCCGAGGCGCACCGTCTGGCCGGCCTTCAGGAACACAGGCGACGGCTTGATGCCCATCCCGACGCCCGGCGGCGTACCGGTCGTGATCACGTCGCCCGGTTGCAGCGTCATGCAGGTCGACAGGTAGGCGATCAGTTGCGCGACGGTGAACACCATCGTGCGCGTGTTGCCGTTCTGGTAGCGGTGGCCGTCGATTTCGAGCCACAGGTCGAGGCGCTGCGGATCGGGCACCTCGTCACGCGTCACGAGCCACGGGCCGATCGGGCCGAACGTATCGAAGCCCTTGCCCTTGTCCCACTGGCCGCCGCGTTCGATCTGCCACTCGCGCTCGGAGACGTCGTTGACGACGCAATAGCCGGCAACGTAATCCAGCGCGCGCGCCTCGTCGACGTCCTTGCACGTCGCGCCGATCACGACGCCCAGCTCGACTTCCCAGTCCGTCTTCGCCGAGCCCTTCGGGATGTCGATGCCGTCGTTCGGGCCGCAGATCGAACTCGTCCATTTGCCGAACACCACCGGCTCCTTCGGTACCGGCATACCGGCTTCGGCCGCGTGATCGGCATAGTTCAGACCAATGCCGATGAACTTGCCGACGCGCCCGACGCACGCGCCAATGCGTGGCTCGCCCGGGACCAGCGGCAGCGTGGCCGGGTCGATCGCGCGCAGGCGCGCGAGAGCGGCGTCGGACAGCGCGTCGCCGGCAAGATCCGGCACATGCGCGGAAAGGTCGCGAATCCGGCCGTCCGCGTCGAGAATACCGGGCTTTTCCTGGCCGGACGGGCCATAGCGAAGCAGTTTCATCGTGCTCAACCTCTATTGTCGAATGTGACAGGATACCGGCCGACGCAGCCGCCTATGGCCACGCGCCGGACTGAATGCCGATCGTCGATGACGCGCGTCGGCGCCGCATCCGGCAGACCAATCGACACGCGAGGCTCGCGCTGGCGCAGCGATCGCGGCGCCGCACCGGAGTGCGACGCGCATCGAACGGGCGGCCGCCGGTCTGCGCATCGGCGACGACGGCCCGGCATCCGCGACACGTGCCGGCCTGTGCAGTGCCGGCCGGCTTCACGCGCGGCCGCGCCGTCGCTGGCCCGCCGCTCTTTGTACCATCGGCGGCCCGCCGTGAAATGGCCCGCGACGGATAACGACTATTGGTGCGCCCGCGGCGGTTGCACCGCAGCATCGGGCCCGCCGAACCATTCGGCTTTACGCCAAAAACTCACCGTCCGTCGACTCCGAAAGATGAATTGCGAATATTTCTTATGACACTGTCATCGGGAACGATATCTAATCCGTTCTTGCTGGGTAACGATCGGTAAAAAGACGCTGCATTGCACACTGGATGTTTGTTGTTGAGCTCGCCCGGATGGCAGTCACATCCGCATGCGGCTTCACGAATCCGCGTGCAAAACCGGTCAGCGTGCGTCGCCCACCGATCGGCAATCCCCCGGACTTCCTACCCCATGACGCAAACGACCACTAACCCGCTCCCCGGCAGCGACGCACGGGAGACGATGGGCGCAGCCGACCGATATCGCGCGCCCGCGCTCGACAAGGGTCTCGACATTCTCGAACTCCTGTCGGAACAGAAGGAAGGACTCACCCGCACCGAAATCACGAAGGAGCTCGGCCGCAACGCGAGCGAGATCTACCGGATGCTCGAGCGTCTCGTCGCACGCCGCTACGTGATGCGCTCGAGCGGCGGCGACCGTTACACGCTCAGCCTGAAACTGTTCGCGCTCGCACATCGGCATCCGCCGATGAACCGGCTGATCGCCGAGGCGCTGCCGCTGATGCAGCGCTTTGCCGATGCGGCCGAACAGTCGTGCCATCTGACCGTCTACGATCGCGGCAACCTGCTCGTGATCGCGCAGGTGGACGGCCCCGGCCCCTGGGGCGTGTCGGTGCGGCTCGGCTCGCGCGTCGGGCTCGCCGATACGGCGTCGGGGCGCGTGATGCTGTCGTTCCAGGGTGCCGAGCAGCGTGCGCACATGCTGGCCGAGCATCGCAAGGTCAAAGGCGAAGCCGCGATGAACGAGCAGGAACTCGCGCACGCGTGCCAGTCCATTCGCCAATCCGGCTACGTGCGCCAGGACAGCCGCCAGGCATACGGCGTGACAGACCTGAGCGCGCCGATTCTCGGCCCGGCCGGCCATGCGATCGCGGTGCTGACCTGCCCGTACATGCGCCGGATCGACGCGCATATGGCGCCGTCGGTCGAGGTGGTCGTCGCAGGACTGCGCGATACGGCAGGCCAGTTGTCGATGTGCCGCGCGGAGACTTGCTGAACGTTGCAGAACGGTCGACCGCGCTGAAGGCGGCCGACCGTTCGGGCGCGGTGGTCGTTCGGTCACGCGGCCAGCGGATCGGGCAGGCGTGCGGGCTCGACATCGCGCACGCGGTGTGCGACGCGCGCCGGCCGCGCGGGCTCTCGTCCCGGCATCCCGCAGACCGTTTCCGGATGCGCGGACGCCGCGCTACGCTAGAATAGCGGCCCTCTCAAAAACTACGTCGGCCGGCTGTCGCGGCCGTCGTATCCGATGGATGTCATGGCCAAACTTCTGAACGATCAAGAATTCCAGCGTTTCTCCGAACTTCAGCAGAAGCAGGCAAGCTTCACGATCACGCCCGAGGAAGCGGACGAGCTGCGCGACATCGTCGCGCGCGCGCAGAAGAAGCGCGACGACCGTGCCGAAGCGATGCGCGCGATCGAGAACTACATCGAGCAGTTCGACATCACGCCCGACGAACTCTTCTCGCCCGAGCAGATCGGCGACGCCGCGCGCACCTATGGCCTCATCACGGCCACCAAGAAGGAACGCACGCTGCCGCCGTCGATCACGTTCAACGGCAAGCCGTACCAATGGACCAAGACGCTTCCGGACGACGTGCGCGGCGCGCTGTTCGATGCATTTACGTCCGGCGAATCGGTCAAGCGCTTCATCGCGATGCCGAAAGACACCGCGCGTTGCGCCCTGACGATCGCCCGGCTCGAGCGCGAAACCGGCGGCGTATATGCCGACGCGCACCTCGAAGAACTCGCGATTTCGCGTGACCAGGTGAACGACGCAGCGTCGAAACTCGCTGCGTAAATGCCATCGCGGGCACGGTTCATGCGTGCCCGCACCGGTGCGGACGCCGGCACAAGCCCGCGCCGCGCCAGCCGGAGCACTGCGTCCGCAGGCTCCCGAAAAATCTCACCGAAGCGTCCCGTAAACGCTCACCAGAGCATCCTGTAAAAGCTCACCTGAGGTTCCCGGAGACGCTCACCGGCCCCTCCCGAACGTCCTCACCAACGCATCCCGCAGACGCTCACCGCCCCTTCCCGGAAAGGCTCACCGAGGCTTCCCGGAAAGGCTCACCGAGGCTTCCCGCAAGGGCTCACCGGCAGCTCCCGCGAAGGCTCACCGGGTGCTCCCGTATCGACTCACCCAATTGCTCCCGGAAAGGCTCACCGTCGGCTCCTGAAAATTCTCACCTTTGTTCTGTTTCCGATGCTGCGGGTGCGCAATGCGGGCGTCAGTGCGCTCAAATATGGCGCCGGGATCGGTGGTACGCGGAGGTCATCGGCGCACGCAACCGCCCGCCGCGGACGCCATGACCCGATGTACTCGCCCTTCCCCGCCGGTCGCGAAGCCAGCGCTTTACCGATCCGCATATTGGAGCGAAAGAGTTGAACGCTCTGCACCCCGAACTACAACCAATTCGCTCCGTCGCGCCTGTGAATCCCGGCATCGCGCGTTCCGCAGCGGCGGCACACGACACCGCCGGACCTTCGGACACGCTCGCCGACGCGATTACGGTTGCAGCTTCATCCTGAACCCCACCACGCCCGGTTCCTCCGTCGTCGACACCTCGAAACCGCAGGATTTCGCCAGCGAGATCATCGCGGTGTTCTCGCGCAGCGCCTCGCCCACCATCCACGCGGTGCCGCGCGATCGCGCGTAGTCGATGATGCGTGCCATCATCAGCCGCCCGAGACCCTTGCCCTTCTGATCGGGCCGGACAGCGATCGCGAACTCGGCCGTCTCGTTGTCGGGATCGGTAACCGCACGCGCCACCGCGAGTGTGTGCGACCGGCCCGACACGTCGGTGAACGACACGATGAAGGCCATCTCGCGGTCGTAGTCGATCTGCGTCATGCGCGCGACTTGCGAATGATCGAAGCTGCGCACCGCACCGAAGAAACGCATCCGCAGATCGTCCGGCGTCATCGCGCCAAGCAGCTCGTTGTGCGCTTCCTCGTCTTCCGGACGGATCGGACGGATCGTCACGGTCTCGCCACGCCATTCGAGCGTCTGCTCGAGATGGCGCGGATACGGCATGATCGCGAGCCGGCTGCGCCCGGCCGCCAGCGTGACGCGCGGCGCGACCACGTATGCCCGGTCGGAGAGCACGCGCAGCGTGACCGACATCGCGACGACCTCGCGCACGTCGCAAACGACCTGCGATAGCGCCGTCAGCGCGTCGAGCGTGGGTTCGACGGGCGTGCGGCGTGCATATGGCGAACGCTCCATCACCACGCGGGCGAGCACCGTATTCAGCGGCGGCAGCCCATACACGACGAACGGCGCCGATACGCCGTCGGCCGATGGCACGGCATAACGAAACACCGGGCCGAAGTTCGAATCGTCGTACATCTCGACCGTGACGTCGACGACTCTGGCGCCGGCCGACGCATCGGCCGGCTCGCCGTGCACGCCGAAGTGGGACAGCCAGCGCAACGCCGCTTCGCCAGCCAGTTCATGCTCGCCGGCCTCGACCATCCGCCGGGCCTCGGCCTGCGCGGACGCAACGCACTCGGCCGGCTGCAGCGGCGTGCCTTCGGGCGTCTGCATCAGCAACTGCCGACCGAGGTTGTAGTCGACGAGCCGTGCGTATGCACGCGCAAGCCGCTGCGGTGTGGTGTGCACCGGAATGCCGTTCGCGTGCAATGCGTCGCGCGTCGCCGCATCGACCGCACCGAAGAAACACGCGAGGATGCCGCGGTACGCGTACTGCCGCGATTCGATCAGCGTGCGCGCGACCGCATCGGCCGGCGCGCTGTGGGACGTCGAATGCACGACGAACAGCGTGCCCGTTTGCGGGAACGGCGCGAGCGCCTTGATGGCGGCGCCGAAATGCTCGGGGCGCGCATCGTCTCCGAGCATCAGCGGATTGCCGGGCCCGGCGAGATGCGGCAGCGCGGCGGCGACCGCCGACGCTGCCTCGGCCGGCCAATCGACCAGCACATCGCGCACCTCCGCGACCGCATCGACCGCGAGTTTGGCGACGCCTGCGTCGCTCGTCACGAGTGTCGCCGCGCCGCGCGCGGTGACGCGCCCGACGCCGAGCGTCTCGATCTCGTCGAGCAGATCGTCGAGCGCATCGACACGCACCATCCCCGCACGCTGGAAGGCCGCGGTGTAAAGCGCATCACCGGGATCGGCGCGCCCGGTGCGCAACGCGAGCACCGGCTTGTTGCGCGCCGCCGCACGCGCTGCCGACATGAACTTGCGCGCGGCACACACGGTGTCGAGCTCGAGCAGGATCGCGCGCGTGCCGGGGTCGCTCGCGAGGTAGTCGAGCACGTCGCCCGCATCGACGTCAGCCTCGCTACCGAGCGCGACGACATGTGAAAAGCCGAGGCCTCGTGCATTGGCCCAGCCGAGCACCGCATTCGTCAGCGCGTTGGATTGCGACACCCAGGCGACGCCGCCCGATCGCGCCGTATAGGCCGGTGCGCCGAAATGCGCATGCCGTGCGGGCGACAGCACGCCGAGGCTGCCGGGTCCGACGATACGGAGCACGAACGGCTTCGCGGCCTTGAGCGTGCGATCGAGCGCGGCACGGTCGGCGTCGGTGCGCGCCTCGCCGACGATCACCGCGACACGCGTGCCGATCTCGCCGAGCTTGCGCACGATGCCGGCCCATGTGGCGGGCGGCGTGCAGATCACGGCGACCGATGGCGGTGCGGGCAGCCGGTCGACATCGGCCACGACCGCGTACCCGTTCAGCTCGCGGTACTTCGGATTGACGGGCCACACGGGCCCCTCGAACGCGCCATCGAGCACGCGCGCCCACACCATCGCTCCAATACTGCCCACGCGCGACGATGCACCGACGACCGCAACGGACCTGGGCTGGAACAACGCATCGAGATGACGGACGGTCACATCGGCTCCATACGGTAACGAAAGACGACCCGACCGGCGCACGAGCCGGATGGCCGTGCGCCGGTCGACGCGAACTCCAAGCATAGGCGAACCCGATGCCGCTGCCTATATGCCGAACGGCCGACTGTGCGACGCGCATCAATGCCCGCAACATGGGCAGGTCATCGACGTCTTCGCACACGCAACGGGCGAGGGCGACACGATGCGGTCTTCCGGTCGCCGCTTCAAAGGTGAGGATTTACAGGAGGCATGGTGAGCAAGTTCGGGAATTGCAGGGCGCGCAGCGTAAATGCGCGAGAGGTGATCGCAATCGGCGGTTCGTCTGCACCGCGCAGATCGGGAATGCCAATGCGCGCATGCCGCGTAATTGCAGTGTTGTTTACGGGAATTCGCGGTGATATCCGGTCGAATCGCGGCGAATTCGCAAAACGATATCCGTCAATCGCGCGGCATCGGTGTTCAATTCGCGGTTTCGAGTCGTGCCGCGGCTGCCCAAAAACAAAACGGTGCGACGGCCGCATGGCCGTTCGCACCGTCAGTCAGCGCACGAAAGGTGAGGATTTTCGGGAGTCAGTCCTTGATCAGGAAACGCGCGCGATTCTTGCCGAGCCATGCCGGCGCCCGCCCGCGGCCACTCCACGTTTCACCCGTCTTCGGGTTCAGGTACTTCGGCGGCAACGGACGCTTCGGTTTCGCGGCAGCAGCGGCGCCGATCGGTCGAAAACCGAGCTCTTCCGCGGTAATGTCGAATTCCTCGATTTTCGCCCGAATGGCGGCAATCGCATCGGCAATTGCCTTTTCGCGTTCCTTGTCGATCTTTTGCTGAAGTCTTTCGAGCTGCGCTGTCAGTTGCCTGTAGGTCGCCATATGGATGGGACTCCGTGAGTGTTATTCATGAAAAATAGCCAACTCCAAGCGAATAGAAAAGCGCTTCTCCCGATTACGGTCTCCTTATCCGGCCATGTCGGGATCAATAACCGCTTTTCTTCTTGCATGCGAAGAGAAGATTTCGCGTTGCGTCATCGGTTGATTGCTGGAGGACGTCGAATTCACCATTGCAGATGGCTCGGGCATTGTCCGTGCAATTGCTCCAGTCGCTGCCGGTGCACTGCACCTGCGAAGTCGGGCGCCCGTCAGAAGTGAACAGTGGCGCCCCGCCGCCGCACCCGCCGAGCCCCGCAATCAGGGCCAACAATCCGGCCCGACGCCAATGCGTTCGAGGCCACCGACAGACCGACGCAAGCATGTGTTTCATTGTTCTTTCCGTCAACCGATTTTTTAATGCCGCGAGTATGCCATGCACCGCCGGCAGGCGTTCAGTCGGGCGTCCGGTCCGGCCGTCCACGCGTCTTGTACGGCACGGCCCTGTGCGGATCGTCGGTGATGCGAACGAATACCCGCTCGACGTCGGGAAGCGCGCCGAGTTCGCGCTCCAGCGCCTGCCGATCGAATGCCGGATCGGCACACCCTTCGACATAAATGAAGCGCCGCTGCACGGTGATCCACAGGCTCGTGCCCTGCAGACGATCGGTGCCCGCGAAATGCGCTTTCGCCGCCTCGGCGATCGGCGCGTCATACATATACGAATTCGGTTTCGTGCAGCGGTGGGCGAGCCAGCAGGTGGTCCCGCGCTCGACGCGGTAATGCGCGTCGTCTTCCATCTCGGCGCGCGTCATCCACGGCCCGAGCGGCAACGGGCATTCGGCGAAGCCTCGCGACAGCGCGACGAAGGGATCGTTGTACCAGTTGCGCCGTACCACGGGCGCGTCCGCGTCACCCGCCTGCGCGAGCGAGGACGTCGCCACCAGTGCGGCCAGCCATCCGGCAATTGCGAGTCGCTTCATCGTCGTCTCCTGTCGGGCACTTCACCGGCGCCGTTCGTCATGTCCCAGCGCATCCACCGCTGCTTGCTACCGGTCGATCCCGAGCGCCGTCAGTTTCTTGTACAGCGTCGCCCGGCCGATTCCGATGCGTGCGGCCGCTTCGACCACCTTCCCGTCGCAGGCCGCAAGCGCGTCGATCAGGAACTGGCGCTCCCACGCGGCCAATGCATCGGTATACGAAACGACCGGCGCATCAGGCGCCCCCGCTGCATCGCCCGCGTCCCGGCCGACCGGCGACGGAGCAGCCCGCATGCCTGCCGGCACGGCATCCGCCACCACGCGCACCGGCCCGAGGAACGGCGCGAGCGCACCCGCATCGATCACCGAGCGATCCGACAGCATCAGCGCACGCTCGAGCGTGTTGCGCAGTTCGCGTACGTTGCCCGGCCACGGGTACGCGCACAGCATCCGCAGCGCATCGTCGGTCAGTTCGCAGTGCGCAGCGCGACCGTGCTGCGCGGCCAGCTCCTCGAGCGTCGCGTAGACGAGCGCCGCGATGTCGGACGCCCGCTCGCGCAACGGCGGCGCGTGGATCGTCAGCACATTGAGCCGGTAATAGAGATCCGCGCGAAAGCGGCCGGCCTCGACCAGCGCGGGCAGGTCGGCCGACGTCGCGGCGATGATCCGCACGTCGGCGCGCACGATCCGGTTCGAGCCAACCGGTTCGAACTCCTTGTCCTGCAATACGCGCAGCAGCTTGCCCTGCAACGGCAGCGGCATGTCGCCTATTTCGTCGAGAAACAGCGTGCCGCGATCGGCCAGCTCGAACTTGCCGACGCGTCCCTTGCGATCGGCGCCGGTATATGCGCCCGGCGCCGCGCCGAAGAATTCGGTTTCGAGCAGCGTGTCGGGAATCGCGGCCACGTTGACGGTCACGAGCGGCTGAAGCGCGCGCGCCGACGCCGCGTGAATCGCATGCGCGAGCAGTTCCTTGCCGGTGCCCGTCTCGCCGAGCAGCAGCACCGGCGAATCGACCTGTGCGGCGCGCCGCGCCTGCCGCTTGGTTTCGAGGCTTGCGGCGCTCGTGCCGACGAAACTCGCGAACGTGTATTTCGCACGGCGTGCCTGCGCGAGCGAACGCTGCGTGGCGATCAACTGCTGCTGAAGCTGCACGTAACGGGAAAAGATCGGCGTGAGCGTCTTCAACTGGTCGAACAGTGCGAAGCCGATCGCGCCGACCGTCTCGCCCGTCTCGTTCTTCAACGGCAGGCGCGTGACGACGAGCGGCTCGCGGCCCGTCTCCATGATGTCGAGCAGGATCGGCTGTCCGGTCGACACGACCTCGCGCATCAGGCTGTTCGGAATCACCGCCTCGCAGTCGAGGCCGACCGCCTGCTGCGGATCGGCGAACCCGAAGCGCGCCGCATAACGCTCGTTCATCCACACGACGCGCGCGTCGCGATCGACGACCACCGTGCCCGCGCTCGAATCCTCGAAAGTCTGAAACAGCGACTCGGCGGCGCGCCGCAGCACGTCGCCGTAATTGACGGGCAGGCGGGCCCAGTCGTTCATCATCGTGTCGTTGTCTCCGCGTATGCTTGGCCGGACGTCTCCGGAACGAGACGCAGTATCTCATTTTGGAGACGCCCCGGAATGCCTTGTCCGGGAAAGCCCTGCCCGATTCAGCGGGCGGTCCTGCCGGCCGAATCGTCTCCCGGTGGAGACGATTTATGTAGAATCTTCAGACATTGGCCGGCGCGGGCCCGCCGGCCTGCGCCGGATCCACGTCCGGCGGCGCAATCCGGCCGATGGCACGAAACCTGCACGAACCTGAGCCGGTTCGCGGCGCGTCCCGCGATCGAACAACAACCAAAGCCATTCCAAGCTATTAGGAGACTCCCCTTGTCTTTCGTGATCGTCCTCGCCGCGCTGGCGTTCCTGATGTTCGCCGCGTATCGCGGCTACAGCGTGATCCTGTTCGCGCCGATCGCCGCGCTCGGCGCGGTCCTGCTGATCGAACCCGCCGCCGTCGCACCGGTCTTCTCCGGCATCTTCATGGAGAAAATGGTCGGCTTCGTCAAACTGTATTTCCCGGTCTTCATGCTCGGTGCCGTGTTCGGCAAGGTGATCGAGCTGTCCGGGTTCTCCGAGTCGATCGTCCATGCCGCGATCCGCTACATCGGCCGCTCGCGTGCGAATGCGGTGATCGTCGCGGTGTGTGCGCTGCTCACCTATGGCGGCGTGTCGCTGTTCGTCGTGGTGTTCGCCGTGTATCCGTTCGCGGCCGAACTCTATCGCCAGAGCAATATTCCGAAGCGGCTGATGCCCGGCGCGATCGCGCTCGGCGCGTTCTCGTTCACGATGGATTCGCTGCCCGGCACGCCGCAGATCCAGAACATCATCCCGACCACGTTCTTCAAGACGACCGCCTGGGCCGCACCCGCGCTCGGCACGATTGGCTCGCTGTTCATCATCGTCGTCGGCCTCTCGTATCTGGAATGGCGCCGCCGTTCGGCGATGGCAAAGGGCGAAGGCTACGGCACGTCGCTCGTCAACGAGCCGGAGCGCGTCGAAGCGACGGCATTGCCGAACCCGGCGCTGGCGATCCTGCCGCTGATCCTCGTCGGCGCATCGAACTTCACGTTCACGAAACTGATCCCGCAGTGGTACGGCGCCGCGTCGTACACGGTCGCGCCGGACGTGCTGCCGGGTGTGCATACGCCGGTCACGACGTCGATCAAGACCGTCGTCGCGATCTGGTCGGTCGAGGCCGCGCTGCTGCTCGGCATCGTGCTGGTCGTCCTGACCGCGTTCAAGCGCGTCAGCGACCGCTTCGCGGCCGGTTCGAAGGCCGCCGTCGGCGGCGCGCTGCTCGCCGCGATGAACACGGCGTCGGAATATGGTTTCGGCGGCGTGATCGCCGCGCTGCCGGGCTTCCTCGTCGTCAGCGACGCACTGAAGAGCATTCCGAACCCGCTCGTGAACGCGGCCGTATCGGTCAGCTCGCTCGCCGGCATCACCGGTTCGGCGTCGGGCGGCATGAGCATCGCGCTCGCCGCGATGTCGGACCTGTTCATCAAGGGCGCGCAGGCAGCCAACATTCCGATGGACGTGCTGCACCGGGTCGTCGCGATGGCCAGCGGCGGCATGGACACGCTGCCGCACAACGGCGCGGTCATCACGCTGCTCGCGGTCACGGGCCTCACGCACCGCGAGTCGTATCGCGACATCTTCGCGGTGACCGTGATCAAGACGCTCGCGGTGTTCTTCGTGATCGCCGTGTACTACACGACGGGTCTCGTGTAAGTCTCCGCATGCGGCGGCGTTCCGAACGCCGCCGCGACGCGTCAGGCCGCATCGCCGCGGCCGGCGCACCTTCCCTCCTCTGCACGCCAAGGCTGGGCAACCGGCCCAGCATCGTCGAAGCAGGCGGCGCAACGCCGGTCGCGACGCGACGCACCTTCCCGATACCTCAGCATGCAAGCCGGGACGGATCACCGAGGTTCTCATCCACCGGTTCGTCCCCCCGCCCGACCGGAGCCGCACGGCCCGACGCCCGTCACGCACCGCCATCCGGCACGGTCCGTTCCCGCCATCCATTGTTACCGGCAGCAGAACACTGCGTTGGGCGCGATCGCATTTTTCGCGCGCGCGGCCGGTCCTACACTGCTTTCAACCGCCGCCGCTTCGTCGAACGAAGGCCGGACGCCCAGTTGGAAACATGGAGGTCACGATCATGAAGCGCCTGATTCACGCAGTTGCCGTTGCCCTCGCCGTATCCGCGTCGTTCGCCGCGCAAGCGCAGTCGAACCCGCCGCTCACGCGCGCGCAGGTTCATGCCGAAGTGAAGGCACTCAAGCAGGCCGGCTTCCAGCCGAGCGACTGGTTCTACCCGGCCAGCATCGTTTCCGCCGAAGCGAAGATCGCCCGTCAGCAGAGTGCCGGGTATGGCAGCGATCAAGGTGCATCGTCGGAGTCGAGCCACTAATCGACGTCACGACGCGGCCGTTCCATCCGGCCGCTTTCTCGCAGGCCATCACGCCTTCACCGGCTCGATCAGCTTCGCGCATGCCGCTGCCTGCGGATCGCCCGCAGGCAACTTCGCGCACACCCCGTCGAACTGCTTCACGACCGACCTGACCGACGCGTCGTGCGCGCCGCCACCGCGCCAGCGATTCAGTTGCGTGACGACCTTGGTCAACGCGCGCAGGTTCGCCCCATAAAACGCATCCTTGGTCTTGCCGGCCTGCGCGAGCACGCTCGCGGCGATCGCCTCGATCCGCGCCGAATCGTCCGGCGCCAGCGCGACCGCGTTCGCGAAATAGGTCGCGCCCCAGCGCAGTTTCGTCGCCGGGCCGCTCGCTGAGTCGTACGCCTTCCGGTACCAGTCGAGCGCCGCGGCCTTGTCGCCGCGCGCCTTCGCATTCGCGGCCAGTCCCGACATGAAGTAGTACGGCGTCGACGAACGCGGCAATTCGGCCTTCAGCAAGACGTCGGATTCGTCGAACAGCCCGGCGTCGGTCAGCGTGTCCGCCGCTTCGCTGACGAGCGCCTGCCGCTCGTACGCGTTCGCGGCGCCCTGCACCGATGCCGCGATCTGCTTGCGTGCGGTATCGACCAGCGCCGGCGCGGCGAGCGGCGCGCCGGCGTGCGCATCGTCGCGCGCGAGCAGCACGCGGCCGTGCAGCGCCATCAGACGGTCGATGGACGACAGCGTCGTATCGGTCGACAGGCGCGCGAGCGCCGTGTCGTACGCGCCGCGCAACTTCGTGCGCTGGGCGGCGTCGCCGCCGAGGTATGCGACCACGCGCGCGGGCGCCGCGACGAGCACGTCCGAATCGGCACGCGCCAACGCCGGCTCGCGCAGCACCGCGCGCAGCGCGTCGGCGAGCGCCGCCTTGTCGAGCGCGCCGGCCTGTGCGGGATCGTCCGATGCCGCCACCACCGCCGACTTCAGCGCGAACCGCGCGGCGTCCGCCTTCGCGCCGGCCGCACGCGCGCGTTGCGACAGCGTCTGCAGCGTCACCGCGACACGGTCGGCCGGCACCGGCAGCGCGCCGTCGGTGTCCCAGGAATAGTCGGCCAGCAGATGCCATTCGGCCGGCGTCAGTGCCGCGCCGTCGTTCAGCGCGGTCGCGAGCGTCTGCCGCACCGGATGCGCGGCCGTCATCCCGAGCGACAGCGCCTGCATGTAGCGGTCGAGATCGGCCTCGCCCGGCAGCCGCGTCACCTCGGTGCCGTCCGGGCGGAACAGGATCATCGTCGGATAGCCGTGCACCTTGAAGCGCTCGCCGAGTTTCTGCGCGCTTTCGGTATCGCCGTCGAGATACACGGGCACGAAGAACGACGAGCGGGTCTTGAATGCCTGCTGGCTGAAGATCGTCGACTTCACCTGGTTGCACGACGGGCACCACACGGCGCCCCAGTACAGCAGCAGCGGCTTGCCGGTGCGCTTCGCGAGCGCGAACGCGGCATCGACGTCGCCCTGCTGCCACGCGATGCCGGGCGGCAGATGCGCGCCGTCACCCGACGGGCTCGATACGGCGGCGCCCTGCGGCGCGGTGGTGGCGAACGCCGCACCCGCGGCGGCGAACAAGCAGGCTGCAGTCACGTTACGGAGAACGGTTTTCATCGAGACGGGTTCCGTTGAAAGAGACGGTTGCGGGAAGCGGCGAAACGAAAACACGATGAAGCGACGAAACGACGAAACGACGAAGGGCATCGACAAGGTAAGCCACGACCGGCCGCTGCATGCTCACATCGCGCAGCCGTGTCGACCGCGACAATCGCGACGACCGGCAAATCGCTCGACGATACGATTCACGCGGCCGGTTGAAAACAAACGAATTCTCGAATGGATATGACGTGCGCTTCGTCGACATCGTCCCGTCATGCCGCCCGATCCCATGCACGAATGCCCTGTTCGCGCAGGCGTTCGAGCCGCTGCCGCCATTTCTCGCGCGACGGAAACGGATGCTGGAGCGCGTTCATGTACACCGCGGGGTGCGACGATGATCTGCCGGATCGCATCGACGTCGTGCGTCTCGCCGCGCCGGATCGTGATATCGGTCATGACTGGGTGGAGTCGCAGTATCGTGCCGGGGCTTGTCGCCGCGCGAACGCAACAACGCACCGAGCTTATCCGATTTCATGCGAATGAAACATGGTCGACGCACAAGTCTATAACGTTGCACGCGCAACTACATGGCGTCACGTCGCCCTCACGAAATCGGCAATTTCTTACCGACATCACGCGCACAAATCGGTAATTTCAGACCGTTCCAACATCCGCACCGCGCGTCGCTTGTTCGTTGCGCACGCAACGTCAAGAACGCGACACGCCATGTCATTTCCGCATCACGAACGCGCGGCGTGCCGGATCCCGGCAACGGCTGTCGCGCGCGTTGCCATACGAGCTGCATGCGAGCGCGCAGATCGACGCCCGCAAGGGCACCGTCACGCTGACGTTCGCGAACACGGGCCGCGCGGCAGCGGTGTTCGACATCACGACGAGACACCTCGACCGCGCGCCACGCCGCTACGTCGTCGAACCGGGCAAGGCGCTGCGCGGCGACTGGGCGGCGCTGGCCGACGACGGCGGCAAATATGACCTGTGGATGCACGGCCCGCACGGCTATCGCCGCCGCTTCACCGGCGACCTCGCCCACTGGTACGACTTCGTCGTCACCGCCGACAGCGGCGCGAGCTTCTCGCGCCGCGTGGCCGGCCGCGTCGAAACGGGTCGCCACTCGGTCAGCGGCCCGGCGATGGGGCTCACCGGGTCGCTTCTGACGGCACTGCGCCCGCCCGACCCGAGCGCCGGCCGGGCGCCGGGCGCGGCGCGGTCCGATCCGGCTGAAACGCCCGCCCGGCGCGGCTCAAACATCAGAGGGATCGGTGGTGCAGCCCTCATTTCGGGTCCACGAAAATGCTCCGTATTGCGGCCCGTTCGCGTTAAACTTCGTCAAGCTGCATTCAACAACGAGATCTTCGCCAATCTGGCACACACGACACGAGGATAGGTTCGATGCGCACTACCGGCTCATCCGGGGCAATGACCCTGCTCACCGAACACGACCCGGCCGACGGCCGCGAACTGCGCTCGCTCAGGCTCGAATCGACCGGCGACGGCAAGAGCGTGCTGCTGATCGAGATCGACGAACGCAAGCCCGGCATTCACCGCGAGGTCCGCTACGAGATCACGCCGGCCGAACTGATCGCGGCGATCCGCTCGCACGGCGCCGAGCTGCCCGGCGAAAACCACGGCGCCGCGTCGCTCGCCCGCACCCCTTCCTGATGTCGAACGGTGAGCCGCGTGCAATGCACTGGCTCACCGTTCTGTCCGCATTTCCCTGCCGCCGTCAGGCGCTTTCCGTCATTCCCCTCCGCCCGCTTGAAAATGGCCGATAATCGGCCCATTCGCGTACCTTCCTCACGCGCTCCCTTTTCGGCCAGCCGTCATGCTCCGTGACCTCGTCGCCCAATACGGGCCGCTTCTCGTCTTCGCCAACGTCCTGGCGGCGGCCATCGGCCTGCCCGTGCCGGCGATGCCGACGCTCGTGCTGTTCGGCGCGATGGCCGCGATGCATCCGGCGATGATCGGCTCGCAGCTCCTGACGGTGCTGGCGCTGTCGGTCCTCGGCGCGCTGATCGGCGACACCGTGTGGTATGTCGCCGGGCGGCGCTACGGCGGCACGACGCTGAAGACGATCTGCCGGCTGTCGCTGTCGCGCGATACCTGCGTGAGGAAAACCGAACGCTTCTTCGGCCGCTACGGCGTGCGCGTGCTCGCGGTCGCCCGCTTCATTCCGGGGCTGTCGCTCGTGTCGGTGCCGATGGCCGGCGCGCTCGGCACGCGCTATCGCACGTTCGCCGGCTACGATGCGCTCGGCGCCGCGCTGTGGACAACCGTCGGGCTCGTCGCGGGGCTCGTGTTCTACCGGCAGATCGACTGGCTGTTCGCCGGCGCGAGCCGGCTCGGCCGCGCGGTGCTGCTGGTGATCGTCGCGCTGCTGGCCGTCTATGCGGCCGTGCGCTGGATGCGCCGCCGCGCGCTGATCCGCCAGCTCGCGAGCGCGCGAATCGGCGTCGACGAACTCGATCTGCTGCTGCGCGACTCGACCGCGCCGGTGGTGCTCGACGTGCGTTCGCCCGAGCACCGCAAGCTCGACCCGTTCACGATTCCGGGCGCGCAGTTCGCGGACGAGCGGCACATCGAGGACATCGTCGCGCGCTACCCGTTCTCGCAGAAGTTCGTCGTGTATTGCTCGTGCCCGAACGAAGTGACGGCTGCGCTGATGGCCAAGCGCCTGCTCGACGCGGGCTTCACCGATGCGCTGCCGCTGCGCGGCGGCCTCGACGCCTGGCGCGACACGGGCCGCCAGCTCACGTCGCTGGTGGAAGACATCCCCGCCGCGAACGATCCGGTGGCGGGGTTGCACAAGCCGGCCTGATCGAACTCACCGCAGGCCGGCCGCGCGAGACGAGAAATGCTGAAGGGGGCGTTGCGCCCCCCTTCGATCAGAACGCGTGCAGCGGCACGTTCACGACCAGGCGGTATTCCTTGTTGGTCGCGTCCGAGTAGTGCGCGGAACCGTTGTGCCACATCGCGATGAACGTGACCTTCGTGTCCTTCAGCTTGCCGCTCTGGAACGTGTACGACGGGATGAAGCCGAACTCGTGGTGACGGCCCTGCACCGGTGCGCCGTTGCTCCAGTAGATGCTCGACTTGCTCGGATCCGCCGCCGCGCCCGCGCTCGCATCCGCGCCCCAGCCCGTCACGCCCCACACCATCGCCTTGAAGCCCGGCAGGCCCGCTTCCTTGCCGTAGAACGTGTAACGCAGCTGCAGCGACTTTTCGTGCGGCGCGTTGTAGTCGACGTCCATCGAGTTGGTCAGGAAGATGCCGTTGGTTTCGTTCAGGTAGTCGAAGAACTGGTCGCCGAGCACCTGCTGATAACCGAGCAGCAGTTCGTGCGGGCCGTGTTGCGCGGCCAGCGACAGGCTGTACGCGTTGTTGTTGATCTTGCCCTGCAGCGCGTCGCCCGTATCGTGCGTCGAGTAAACGTTACCAAAGCCGGTCCACTTGATCGACTTCGTATCGCCGATGCTGTGCTTCACCGACGCGTAGTACTGGTGCCACACGTCATCGGCCTGGTTTGCGTACAGCGCGACTTCGCCGTCCGGCGAGTAGTCCCACGTGCCGCCGACGTAGGTCAGGCGATTGATGCGCGTGCCGCCGTACTGGGTCGTGAGGTTGGTGAGCGTCGTGTGGCCACGCGCGTCGGTCTTCGTGAAGCTGCCGGCCTCGAGCATCACGTTCTTGAACTCATTGCTGACGATCGTCGCGCCGAGGAACGTCGGCGGCAGCGCGCGGTTGTCGTGCTGCTCCATGAATGGGTTGTCGACGGCCTGCAGACCGTACTTGACCACCGTGTTCGAGATGCGTGCCTTCACGTCGTAGATGCCCGGATAGGCCCACGCAAGCTGGTTCGAACCGCCGCCGCCCTTCGCGATGTGCACCATGCTGCCGGCGCCGGCGCCGCCGTCGAGCTTCAACGCCGCATACAGCGACGCGTCGAAGCCGATGCCGATCAGGCCGGTCGTGTAGCCGGACTCGAAGTTCGCCATCGCACCCTGGACCCACGCGTGACGATGCGGTCCGCCCTTGTTGTCGAGCGTGTCCGCATAGTTGCGGAACAGGAAGTTCAGGTGGCTGTCGGCGATGAAGCCGTTCGATTTCGACTGCGCCGAAGGCTCATCGGGCGGCGTGACGGCCTGGTTCGCCTCGGCGTTGATAATGGCGTTCGGGGTCGTTGCCTGCGCAACCGTCGCGCCGGCGCCGGCGGACGGCGCGGCCTGCGCGACCGTCAGCGGTGCGGGGGCCGCGTCGTCGGCGTGCGCGACGCCGCTCAGCGATACGCCGGCAAGCGCAGGCAAGCCCCATGCAAGCAGCATCTTCGATGCCGTCCCGATCGTCTTTTGCTTTTTCATCGTCATTCTCGTCTTGTGTTGATGTCGTCCACGCCGGTTGCGATCCGCTTCCAGCCCCCCGGCGAGCCCGGTTAAGGACGCGCCTTTACCCGCGACGCGAAGATCATTCGCGCCGCACCCTACCCCTGTTGACCTGCCTGGTTATGTTTGCTGCGTCACTTCACGCCGCCACGCCCGCCCGGATGCACGCGACACGCGCCGCCGAGCCGTGCCGCACTTCCGGCAGCGGCACGTCCTGCGCGCACGCGTCGATCGCGACCGGGCAGCGCGTGCGAAACGCACAGCCGGACGGCGGGTTGAGCGGCGACGGCATCTCGCCCGCCAGCAGCATCGGACGGCGAGCACGCTCGCGCGCCGGCTCCGGCGTGGGCGCCGCATCGAGCAGCGCCTTCGTGTACGGGTGCTGCGGCACGCCGTACACGTCATGCCGCGTGCCGAACTCCATCACGCGGCCGAGATACATCACGAGCACGCGCTGGCTGATGGCCTTCACCACCGCCAGGTCGTGCGCGACGAACAGATAGGACAACGACAGTTCGCGTTGCAGATCGCGCAGCAGGTTCACGATCTGCGCCTGAATCGACACGTCGAGTGCCGAGACGGGCTCGTCGCAGATCACGAGCTTCGGCTCGCCGATCAGCGCACGCGCGATGCCGACACGCTGACACTGTCCGCCCGAAAATTCGTGCGGGTAGCGCAGCAGGTGATGCGCGTTCAGGCCGACCCGCTCGAGCATCGTGACCACGCGGCGCCGCACTTCGGCGCGGCCGAGGCCGGCGTGGTGCGTGACGAGCGGCTCCGCGACGATCTGTTCGATCGTCATGCGCGGATCGAGCGACGCGAGCGGATCCTGGAAGATCATCTGCACTTCGCGGCGCATCGCGGTGCCGCGAAGGTGATCGGGCGCGACGGCTTCGCCGCGCCAGCGCACCGTACCTGCCGTCATCGGCACGAGGCCGATCAGCGCACGCGCGAGCGTCGACTTCCCGCAGCCCGACTCGCCGACGAGCCCGACCGTCTCGCCGCGCTTCACGTCGAACGACACGCCGTCGACCGCGCGCAGCGTGCCCTTCGGCGACCACGGATAGCCGCCGAGCGGCACGCGGAAATGCACCTTCAGATCCTCGACGGACAGCAGCGTGTCGCCCGTCGCGCCGGCATTGCGGCGTTCATCGACGCTCATCGCAGACCTCCCGTCAGATCGGCCAGCGGCCGGTGGCACGCGCGCACCGCGCCCGCGGCGCCATAGGTTTCGAGCGCGGGGCGCGCGGCACCGCAGCGCTCCTCCGCATACGTGCAGCGTTTCGCGAACGCGCAGCCGGCCGGCGCGGTGCCGGGCATCGGCGGATTGCCGGGAATCGCGACGAGCGGCGCATCGTCGGCGTCGGTCAGGCGCGGCAGCGCGTTGAGCAGACCGATCGTGTACGGATGCGACGGCGCCGCGAAGATCGATTCGGCCGGCGCATATTCGACGGTGCGGCCCGCATACATGACCATCACGTCGTCCGCGAGGCCTGCCACCACACCCATGTCGTGCGTGATCAGCACGATCGCGGTGCCGCGCTCGCGGTTCAGCTCGCGCAGCAGATCGATGATCTGCGCCTGCACGGTCACGTCGAGCGCGGTGGTCGGCTCGTCTGCGATCAGGATTTCCGGCTCGGACAGAAGCGCCATCGCGATCATCACGCGCTGGCGCATGCCGCCGGAAAATTCGTGCGGATACAT
This sequence comes from Burkholderia sp. BCC1640, assembly GCF_902833125.1. Lineage (NCBI taxonomy): Bacteria > Pseudomonadati > Pseudomonadota > Betaproteobacteria > Burkholderiales > Burkholderiaceae > Burkholderia > Burkholderia sp. BCC1640. Next base: position 207,415 of record NZ_CADFEF010000008.1, read on the forward strand.
GCGGATGCGGCGCGCCGCGTCGGGAATGCGCACCGACTCGAGCGCCTCGATCGCGCGCCTGGTCGCTTCCTTGCGCGACAGCTTGCGATGCAGTTGCAGCGTCTCGGTCATCTGCCGCTCGATCGTCAGGAACGGATTGAGCGACGTCATCGGATCCTGAAAGATCATCGCGATCCGGTCGCCGCGCACCGCGTTCAGCGCACGCGTATCCATCTCGAGCAGGTTGTCGCCGCGATAGCGCGCGACACCCGTCGTCGTGCCGTTGCCGGCCAGCAGGCCGAGCAGCGCCATCACGGTCTGACTCTTGCCCGAGCCCGATTCGCCGACGATGCCGAGCGTCTTGCCGGCTTCGAGCGAGAACGACACGCCGCTCACGGCGTCGATCGGCGGCGCGTCCTTGCGCGAGAAGCGCACGCCGAGGTTTTCAACTTCCAGCAGTGCAGCCATTTCAGCGATCCTTCGGGTCGAGCGCGTCACGCAGGCCGTCGCCAACGAAGTTCACGCAATAGAGCGTCACGCACAGCATGACGGCCGGCGCCAGCAGCAGCCACGGCATCGATTCCAGTTTCTGCGCGCCGTCCTGGATCAGCACGCCCCAGCTCGTCATCGGCTCCTGCACGCCGAGGCCGAGGAACGACAGCACCGATTCGGTCAGCACGATGTTCGGCACCGACACCGTCGCGTACACGACGACCACGCCGAGCAGGTTCGGCACGACGTGGCGCACCACGATCGATGCCGGCGACACGCCGATCGCGCGCGCCGCGTCGACGAACTCGCGATTGCGCAGCGACAGCGTCTGGCCGCGCACGACGCGCGCCATGTCGATCCACGAGAACGCGCTGATCGTCAGCACGACCAGCATGAACGAGCGGCCGAACAGGGTCATCATCAGGATTGCGATCAACAGATACGGGATCGCGTACATCATGTCGACGACGCGCATCATCGCGGAGTCGACACGGCCGCCCGCGAAGCCGGCAGTCGCGCCCCACGCGACGCCGAACAGGCCGGACACCAGCGTGCCGAGCAGGCCGACCTCAATCGACACGCGGCCGCCGATCAGCGTGCGCACGAGCAGGTCGCGGCCGAGTTCGTCGGTGCCGAACCAGTGTTGGTTCGCGAGCGTCGGCGGCAGGCTGATCGCGCCCCAGTCGCTCGCAGCGGGATCGGCCGCGAGCAGCCACGGGCCGACGAAACACGCGAGCGTGATGAGCGCGAGCAGCACGAGGCTGAACACGGCCGCGCGGTTGTGAAGGAAGCGCGCGAACGCGAGCGCGAGCGGCGAGCGCGAACGCGGCGGCGAGTCGGTCTGCACGGGCAGACTGACGACGGGAGTAGTCGGAGTCATCGCAGTGCCTCGCTCAATAACGGATGCGCGGATCGAGCCATGCGTACGCGAGGTCGACCAGCAGGTTGAACAGCACCGCACAGACGGTCGTCAGCACGACGAGGCCGAGCACCAGCGTGTAGTCGCGGTTGATCGCGCCGTTCACGACGAGCTGCCCGAGCCCCGGCAGCGCGAACACCGATTCGGTGACGACGGCCGCCGTGATCGACGTGATGCAGACCGTGCCGAACAGCGACACGACCGGCATCAGCGCGGGCTTGAGCGCGTGGCGCAGCACGATCGTCGAGCCCGGCAGGCCCTTCGCGCGCGCGGTGCGGATGTAGTTGCTCGACAGCGTCTCGATCATCGAGCCGCGCATCACGCGTGCGAGGAGCGACACGTTGATGAAGGTCAGCAGCACGATCGGCAGCAGCCGATACTGCCAGCCGCCGTCACCCCATCCGCCGGCCGGCAGCCAGCCGTTGCCGGCCGACGTCTTGAGCAGGATCGCGAAGATCCACACCAGCACCGGGCCGAGCACGAACGGCGGCACGACGTTGCCGAAGTTGCCGATCAGCATCACGAAGCGATCGATCAGGCTGTCGCGGCGCACGGCCGCGACGGTACCCAGCAGCACGCCGAACACGATCGAGATCGGGATCGACACACCGCCCACGCCGAGACTCACGGGCAGCGCCTTCTTCACGAGATCGTTCACCGACCAGTCGACGTAACGGAACGACGGGCCGAGATCGCCTTGCAGCAGCGAACCGAGATACAGCAGGTACTGCTTCCACAGCGGCTCGTCGAGGTGGTACTTCGCGTTCAGGTTCGCGAGCGTCGCCGCGGACAGCTGCTTCTCCGTATCGAACGGTCCGCCCGGCGTGAAGTGCAGCAGCAGGTAGCAGACGGTGATGACGGCGAGAATCGTCGGCACCGCCCACAACGTGCGTCTCAATGCGTAGGCCAGCATGATCGCTCCGCTCAGTGCTTGATCAGGTACATGTCCTGCGAAGCACGCATGTCGATCACGTTCTTCAGCGAGTAGCCGCCCACGTAGGGCTTCACGAGACGGTCCGCCGAGTACTGGAACAGCGGCACCATCGGCGTGTCGTTCATCGCCGTGTCGTGCGCCTGCGTGAGCAGCGCGGCGCGCGCCTTGTCGTCGAGCTTCTGGTTGCCGTCGTCGACGAACGTGTCGACCTGCTTGTTGCAGTAGCCGACGGTGTTCTGCGAGCTGCCGCAGCGGATCAGGTCGAAGAAGGTCATCGCGTCGTTGTAGTCGGCGAACCAGCCGTCGCGCGCGATCTGCACCTTGCCGTCATGCCGTTCCTTCATCAGCACCTTGAACTCGACGTTCTCGAGCTTCGTGTTGATGCCGAGCTTCGTGCGCCATTCCGATGCGGTGAACAGCGCGACCTTCTTGTGCAGGTCGTTGGTGTTGTACGTGAGCGTGAACGACAGCGGCTTCGCGTCCGAGTAACCGGCCTGCTTCAGCAGGTCCTTCGCGGTCGAGATACGCTTGGCCATCGGCCACGACGCCCATTCCGGCGTGAACGGCTGCACGCCCTTCGTGCCGTTCGGCATCAGGCCGTACATCGGCTTCTCGCCGGCCTGCGTGAGCTTCGACGTCAGCACGTCGCGATCGATCACCATCGACAGCGCCTGGCGCACGCGCTTGTCCTTGAGCGCCGCGTCGCTGTTGTTCAGGTAGTAGTAATAGGTCGCGAGCTGCAGGCCCGGGCGCAGTTCGCCACCGAACTGCTTGCTGACCTGCTGGAAGATGCCCGACGGGATCGAGTAGCTGTAGTCGATCTGGCCGGCCTGGTACATGCGCATCGCCGTTTCGTCGCTTTCGATCGGCAGGTACGTGACCTTGTTGATCACGACCTTCGGCGCGTTCCAGTACTTCGCGTCCTTCGAGATCACGATGCGGTTGTTCGGCTGCCAGTCGACGAGCTGGTACGCACCGTTGCTGACGATGTTGCCCGGTCGCGTCCATGCGTCGCCGAACTTCGCGACGGTGTCCTTGTTCACCGGCGCGAGCGGCACCATCGCGGTCAGTTCGGGGAAGAACGCGACGGGCACGTCGGTCGTCACTTCCAGCGTGTACGGGTCGACCGCGCGCACGCCGAGCGTCGTCGGCGCGGCCTTGCCGGCGATGATGTCCTTCGAGTTCTTCACGAACTCGACGAGGATCGTGTACTTCGAGCCCGTCTTCGGGTCGACGAGGCGCTGCCACGAATAGACGAAATCGGCGGCCGTCACCGGCTGGCCGTTGCTCCACTTCGCATCGTGGCGCAGCTTGAAGATCCACGTCTGCGGCGACTTGCGCTCCCACGACTGCGCGACGCCCGGCACGACCTGGCCGGCTGCATCGATGCGGGCGAGCCCTTCGAACAGGTCGAGGCCGATCGTGTTGCCGGTCCACGACTCGATGTGCGCCGGGTCGAGCGATTCGACTTCGGCGGGCACCTGGCGCGTCAGGTCCTGTTGAGGAGCGAGCGCGACGTTCGACGGAACGGTCACGGCGTGAGCGGCGGGCGTCGTCAGGGCGAGCGCGGCCAGCACGGCCGACATGGCATGCAAGGATTTCATCGTGGCGGTCTTGAGAAGGTTGTTCGGTGAGCGATGCGCGGCGAATGCCGCGGTTACGCGTGAGACGCTGACGGGTTCAGCGATTGAGGAGGCCCGTGATTCTCGTATTGCATCTTAGTATTCCTTACGTTTCTTTCGACAGGCATTCCGTCTCGGAAACGAAGGAATACCTGTGCGTTAGAACAGCCGCGGTGTACCGACCCAGACCACCACCGACTCGATCTTCGCGGTGTTGACCCAGCTGTGCGGGACCGTCGACTGATAGTGCGAACTGTCGCCGGCCTGCAGGACGAACGTCTTGCCTTCCAGCGTCAGCGACACTTCCCCTTCAATCACATACAGGAACTCCTCTCCTGCATGTGTCGTCACTTCAGACCGCTTCTGCCCCGGCGGCATCCGCACGAGGATCGCCTCGAGCTGACGCCCTTCGGTCACGTTGGTCAGCCTCGCGAACAGGTTCGCCGAATCGGCGAATCCGAAGAAGCGCAACTGATCGCCTCTGCAGACCGAGCGTTCCTCGCTCGGCGTATCCACGAAGTACTGCACCGTCACGCCGAGCGCCTGTGCGATACCGGCCAGCGACGTCAGCGACGGCGACGCGAGCCCGCGTTCGACTTGAGACAGAAACGGCTTCGAAATCCCCGCGGCGGTAGCGGTGTCGTCGAGCGTGCGCTTGAGTCGTTGGCGCAACGCGCGGATCTTGCTGCCCAGTGCTGCGGCAGCGTCTGCCGACTGCGAGTTTTCAGTGGGGGGAACCATAGCAGGCCGAAATGTGGTCGTCAAAAAATGTTTGATGGAAAGTAACTAAGTTAGATCGATTTGGCTTAGTCTTCGGTTTCGCACACGTCTTCGGTGTTGAGCCCGGTGCACTAAACAGGGCACGAAGCGAGCGAAACGACGCGCTATCTTGCCAGACTCGCCCGCTTCACAGGCAAGCTGCAAGCGGCTCTCCGGGAATTTGCGGAGAACGGGCGCGAAGCTTACAAATAGATGATGAGACAAATGTTCCTGAAAGCTGCTGCCATATCGGGAGTTTCCCTGAGTGGCGCGGACCTGACGCACCGGACCGGCAAACGTTACCATTCGCGCGCCGGTCGGGGCCTTGCACCGCCTTGCCTGGCGGCGTCCGACCCCGGCCCGGGCTAACCGCCCGACTGCTCCATCGCCGACGCAAAGCCTACCCGGCCACAGTGCTCCGGCGCCAGTTCGACCCCCAAGGCGACGCGCGATCCGCGCCGTCCGTTTCAAACGAGATTGATGATGCACGCACCTGTTTCACAGACCCGATCGTTTACGACGGTCTTCCTTATCGAAATGTGGGAGCGCTTCGGCTACTACGGCATGGCCGCGCTCCTGGTCCTCTTCATGGTCGACCGGCTCGGTTTCACCGACAGCCATGCGAACCTGACCTGGGGCGCGTTCACCGCGCTCGTCTACGCGTCGCCGTCGATCGGCGGCTGGATCGGCGACAAGGTGCTCGGCGCCCGTCGCACGATGATCATCGGCGCGGCCGTGCTGTGCGCCGGCTACCTGATGCTGGCGGTGCCGAACGACGCGCTGGCATACATGTATGCGTCGCTCGGCGTGATCGTCGTCGGCAACGGCCTGTTCAAGGCCAACGCGGCGAACCTCGTGCGCCGCATCTACGAAGGCGACGATGCGCGCATCGACAGCGCGTTCACGATCTACTACATGGCGGTCAACATCGGCTCGACCGTGTCGATGCTCGCGACGCCGTGGATCAAGGATCACTGGGGCTGGCACACCGCGTTCGCGGTCTGCTGCGCCGGTATGCTGCTCGCGATCCTGAACTTCATGCTGATGCACCGCACGCTCGCGCACATCGGCTCGCAGCCCGACGACGAACCGATCCGCTGGAAGCGCCTCGGCGGCGTGGCGGCAGGCGGCGTCGCGCTCGCGCTGATCACGCTGTACGTGCTGCAGCACAAGCAGCTCGCGGTCGCGAGCGTGTGGACGGCCGCATTCGCGATCCTCGCGATCTTCGCGTACATGATTGCGAAGTCGGAGCGCTCGGAGCGCGCGGGGCTGATCGCGGCGCTCGTGCTGATCGGCCAGGTGATCCTGTTCTTCATCTTCTACGTGCAGATGTCGACGTCGCTGACGCTGTTCGCGCTGCGCAACGTCGATCCGCGCTTCATCCTGTTCGGCACGACGCTGTTCACGTGGAGCGCCGCGCAGTTCCAGGCGCTGAACCCGATCTGGATCATGATGCTGAGCCCGGTGCTTGTGTGGGTCTACAACGCGGTCGCGAAGAGCGGCCGTGACCTGCCGGTCGCGGCGAAGTATGCACTCGGCTTCGGCGCGGTGGCGGCCGGCTACCTGGTGTTCACGATCAGCGGCCGCTACGCGGTGGACGGTCGCGTGTCGTCGTGGTTCATGGTGTGGGGCTACGGCCTCTACTCGCTCGGCGAACTGCTGGTGAGCGGTCTCGGCCTCGCGATGATCGCCCGCTACGTGCCGGCGCGCATGAGCGGCTTCATGATGGGCGCGTATTTCGTCGCGACGGGTGTGTCGCAGTATCTGGGCAGCGTCGTCGCGAACTTCGCGCAGATGCCGTCGCACGACCTGCCGGCCACCGAATCGCTGCCGCTCTACCTGTCGCTGTTCGAGAAGCTCGGCTGGCTCGCCGCGATCGGCATGCTGCTCGCACTTCTGCTGCTGCCGATGATGAACCGCCTGTCGCGTCAGCATCAGCGCTGCGCGGAAGAACGCCGCGAGGAAGAAGCGGTTCAGGCGCAGGCGATGGCCTCGGCGCAGTAAGTACTATCCCTCGGCGTGCGGCCTGCACGCCACATTCTCCCGCCAGCGCGGCCAGCACGTCCTACACTGGTTGCAACGGCGCATCCGCTCCGTCGCGATGCGCACTGGCGGGAGAAGATCATGAAAAGCAAAACGACTCGGCTCTTGAGGATACTGTCGGATATCCGGCACGCGCAGCGCTGCACCGCGTTGCGCGCCGCCCGGGCCGCGGCCGAAGCCGACGCGGTGCTCGCGGAGCAGGACGATCCGAAGTCCGACGAACGCGACGACGCCGAATCCGACGACGCGACCGCCGTCCCCCGCTCCCGCATCGGCTCACCTCACTGACCGCACCGACGCCGCGCGGCACCCCGCGTGCCGCCTCCGTGCTTCCGCGTTATCGATGCTTCCGTGCCGCTCATGCGGCCGCGCCGCGCCAGCGCGCGAACCACGTTCCCGAACCCGCCACGGCCATCATCAGCCCGACCGCGCATGCGTCGGCCGCGAAGCCCACGCCGATGTGCCGCAGCTCGGCGCCGTTCGCGACCGGATGCAGCAGCGAATCGATGACGAGCGAGATCGCCGCGCCCGCGACGAAGCAGATCAGGCCGCGCCGGCCGACCGCGACGACGGGCTGAACGGCCTGCGCGATGCGCGCGATCCAGCCGCGGCGCACGCAATCGGCCATCAGCCACGCGATCGCCGCGAAGCTCACGATGCGCGGCAGCGCGAGATCGCGCTTGAGCACGCCTTCCGGCACCGGCAGCCCCGAGAACAGCTTGTAGCTCGCGCAACCGAGCACGATCGCACACGCGACACCGGTCGCCGCGGCGCTCCAGCGCCCGAGCGCGACGTGCCTGTAGAACGGCTGGCAGCGCGCGAGCACGCCGGCGACGAACATCAGTTGCCATGCAAACGGGTTGAAGCTCCAGCGAAACCCGTCGGTGTCCAGCAGTTCGGGGCCGAGCCAGCCGGCCGCGAGCCACGACGCCGCGCTCGACGCGACGAGCAGCCACGGATGGCGGCGCGCGAACGGCACGATCACCGGCGACGCGAGCGCGAACAGCACGTACATCGGCAGCACCGACGCGAGATACGGCTGGCGCTGGAACGTGAGCAACTCGGCCGCGCCCGTGAGCGGCGACGCGAGCATCACGCTGACGTCGTCGAGCGCGAGGTTCGGCGCGTCGATCCCGTAATGGTCGAGCACGGCGGACACGACGAGCATCAGCGTCGACGTCGCGAGAAACGCGCGATAGATCTGCATCGCGCGATGCACGAACCGCCGCTGCGCGGCGCGCGCGCCGTGCCGGTCGGCGATCGCGCCATACGCGCTCGCGGTCGCGAAGCCGCCGAGGAACACGAACACCTCGGCCGCGTCGCACAGCGCGAATGCGTGGAGCGTCACGCGCGACAGCATGCTCGCGCCGATGTGATCGACGACGATCATCAGCAGCACGATGCCGCGAAAGAAATCGACTTCGATCAGGCGGCCGCCGCGCGCCGGCGGCACCGAGACGGCGGGCGGCATGCTCAACGACATGGCCGCACCTGCGCGACGACGGCGCGGCACGCACCGGTGGAAGAATCGGAAGAGAGAAGGCGAACGCGATCAGCGGCGATGCGCGTATGCTCGCATCGCGCCAACCCGGCCGGCCCGGCACGGAAATGACCGTTCATGGAAAAGCCGCATACGAAGAGAAGACGGTCAGGTCAGTCTAGCGGCCGGTCGGGGGATACCCTAAGTAACAAAGTGCAACGGAATCTTCTGTTCGATTACAGGCGTGACGTCGACGATACGAAGCTGGCAAGGCCGCCAGCCGGGCGTCAGCGCGCTGCCAGTTCGACGCCGGCATCGCGAGATTCGACGCAACGCACACGCGATGCGCGGCACGTTCGCAGCCGCCGTCGCGCCGCCGGGCGATGACGCTCAGCCGCGCATCGGCAAGCGCCGCATCAGCATCGCGCTGTGCCACGCGGTCAGCGCGACGGCGGCCCAGATCGGCCCGTACGTCGCGAGCTGCGCGACGCTCAGCGTCTCGCCGAGCAGCAGCAGCGACACCGCGACGAGCAGCACCGGCTCGACGTAGCCGAGGATCCCGAACAGCGCCATCGGCAGCATCCGGCTCGCCTTCAGGTAGCTCGCGAGCGCGAGCGTGCTGAGCACGCCGAGCCCCGGCAGCAGCACGGCCCACAGCAGCGGATGGCTGGCGACCGGCGTCGCGCTTGCCGACACCATCGCGAGCGCGACCGGACACAGCAGCGCGATCTCGAGCGCGAACGCGGCGAGCGAATCGGCGTTGATCCGGCGACGCAGCACGAAATACGGCGGATAGCCGAGCGCGACGACGAGCGTCGGCCACGCGAACGCGCGCGTCGCCCACACCTCGTGCGCGACGCCGAGCGCCGCGCACGCGACCGCCGCCCATTGCAGCGGATCGAGGCGTTCGTGATAGTAGAAGCGGCCGACGAGCACCATCGTCAGCGGCAGCAGGAAATAGCCGAGCGACACTTCGAGCATGCGCCCGTGCAGCGGCGCCCACAGGAACAGCCACAGCTGCAGGCCGAGCAGCGCCGCGCTCGCCGGCAGCGCGATCAGCAGGCGCCAGTCGCGCACGCCGCGCCGCACGAGTTCGACGAGCGCCGGCCAGCGGCCGCGCAGCGCGATCAGCGCGAGCGCGCCCGGCGCGGTCCACAGGATGCGCCACGCGAAGATGTCGAGCCCGGTGAGCGGCGCGAGCAGTTTCGCGTAGGCAGACATCAGCGCGAACAGCGTCGACGCCATCACCGACAGCGCGATGCCGCGACCGGCCTCCGGATACCCCGTCATGTTGTTTTCGCCTTACTGCTGCTGGAAGCGCTCGAAGCGCTTTTCGACCTGACGCTCCTCGAACGTCACCTCGGTCACGTGCGCGGACGGCGGCCCGTGCCGCAGCCAGGCGAGCATCCGGTCGATCTGCGCGCCGGGGCCCTGGATCATCGCCTCGACACTGCCGTCCTCGAGATTCGCGACCCAGCCGCGCAGCTTCAGCGCATGCGCCTCGCGCACCGTTGCGTGACGGAAGCCGACGCCCTGCACGACGCCGCGCACCCGCACGTAGTAGGTCTCGATCCGTTCGTCCAGTTCATTGCGGCTCATCGCGTCGCCCTCCCGTAGCATTCAAGCCCGGCATTGTAGTCGCGTCGGCGGCTTCGCACACGCGCCCGGCAAGCGGGCCGCACGCGGCCGCCGACGCCCGCTGCGGCCGCCGCGCGGCGCTCGCGTCGCCGGGCGCGCCGACCACGTACAATCTCGCCGACGCACAACCGCCGCGCCGCCCGCGCGCGGCCCTGAAGGAAACGCATGACTGATACCTCCCGCGATCTCGTTCTCGTCACCGGCGCGTCCGGTTTCGTCGGCTCGGCCGTCGCACGCATCGCGCAGCAGAAAGGCTATGCGGTGCGCGTGCTGGTGCGCCCGACCAGCCCGCGCACGAACGTCGCGGATCTCGACGCCGAAATCGTCACCGGCGACATGCGCGACGAGACGTCGATGCGCGCCGCGCTGCGCGGCGTGCGCTATCTGCTGCACGTGGCGGCCGACTACCGGCTGTGGGCGCCGGATCCGGACGAGATCGAGCGCGCGAACCTCGAAGGCGCGGTCGCGACGATGCGCGCCGCGCGTGCCGAAGGCGTCGAGCGGATCGTCTACACGAGCAGCGTCGCGACGCTGAAGGTCACGAGCGCCGGCGATCCGTCCGACGAGAACCGGCCGCTGACCGCCGAGCAGGCGATCGGCGTGTACAAGCGCAGCAAGGTGCTGGCCGAGCGCGCGGTCGAGCGGATGATCGCAGACGAAGGGCTGCCGGCCGTGATCGTCAACCCGTCGACGCCGATCGGCCCGCGCGACGTGAAGCCGACGCCGACCGGCCGCATCATCGTCGAGGCCGCGCTCGGCAAGATTCCCGCGTTCGTCGATACCGGTCTGAACCTCGTGCACGTCGACGACGTCGCGCACGGCCACTTCCTCGCGCTCGAGCGCGGCCGCATCGGCGAGCGCTACATCCTCGGCGGCGAGAACCTGCCGCTGCAGCAGATGCTGGCCGACATCGCGCAGATGACGAACCGCAAGGCGCCGACGATCGCGCTGCCGCGCTGGCCGCTCTACCCGCTCGCGGTCGGTGCGGAGGCCGTCGCGAAGTTCACGAAGAAGGAGCCGTTCGTGACCGTCGATGGCTTGCGGATGTCGAAGAACAAGATGTATTTCACGTCCGCGAAGGCCGAGCGCGAGCTCGGCTACCGCGCGCGTCCGTACCGGGAAGGACTGCGCGACGCGCTCGACTGGTTCGGCTCGGCGGGCTATCTGAAGTAACACAAAGCGGCGTGCTTCACGCCGCTTTGCGCACTTTGTTACACGTCGCTGACGGACCGGCACCGGCGCAGCGGTTAAAATCGCGGGTCTTACGCAGAGAAGACACGCATGAACCTGAACGAACAGATCGATTCGCTCAACGCGGGCGTCGATCGGCTCCTCCACGATCACCACGCCGCGCAGCAGGCGGCACGCAGCGCGGAAGCGTTCGCGCGCGCCGCCGCGGCTGAAGCCCAAGCCGCCGCCGCCCGTCACGCCGCCGCCGAGACCGAAGCACAGGCCGCCGCGCAGCGCCACACGGCCGCAGCCGCCGACGCCGAAGCCGCGCAGCAGCGCCATGCGGACGCCACCGCCGCGGCCGAAGCCGCCGCCCAACGCCACATCGAAGCCACCGCCCAGGCCGAGGCCGCCGTCCAGCGGCACGCCGAGGCGACCGCGCTGACCGAAGCGCTCGCCCAGCGTCACGCGGATGCCGAAGCCGCGTCGCAGCGTCATGCGGCCGCGATCGCCGAAGCCGAGGCCGCCGCGCAGCGTCATCACGCCGCCGCGACCGAAGCGGATGCAGCCGCGCAGCGTCATGCAGCGGCCGCCACGGAAGCCGAAGCCGCCGCGAAGCGCCATGCCGAAGCAACCGCCGAGGCCGAGGCCGCGACGCAGCGTCACGCGGCTGCGATCGCCGAGGCGGAGGCACTCGCGCAGCGTCACACGCAGGCGATCGCCGAAGCGGAAGCCGCCGCGCAGCGCCATGTCGAGGCAACCGCCGAAGCCCAAGCCGTCACGCAGCGTCACACCGAAGCGATCGCGCAAGCCGACGCGGCCGCGCAACGCCACGCGGCGGCGACTGCCGAGGCCGAGGCCGTCGCGCAGCGCCACACCGAAGCGATCGCGCAGGCCGAAGCGGCCGCCGAGCGTCACGCGAAGGCGATCGCCGACGCGGAAGCGCTGGTCGAAGCCGTCGTGAAGGACGCCGCGACGAACGCGGCGGCTGTGGCAGCCGCGCCGGCCGTCGCGGCCGAAGTCGTCGAACCGGTTGTCGAATCCATGGTCGAGCCGGTGGCGCACGCAGCCGTGGCGGTGACCGCCGACGAAGCCGCGGCAGCGCCCGCCGATGCCGGCACCGCCGTCGTCGCGCCGGCCGCCGACACCGCAATCGAAGTCGCCCCCGCTGCCGAAACAGCGAACGCCGTCGCGGACAAGCCGACGCTGCACGTCGCCCGCCCGTCGCAGAACGAACTGACGCTGACCGTCAACGGCCAGTCGATCACGCTGCACCCGGAACAGCTCGGCCAGTTGATCGAGGAACTCGCGCATGCGCGCGCGTCGATGCAGCCGGAACCGCCGCCGGGCATCCCGGCCGGCTGGCGCTTCGTGACGACGAAGAACCCGATGATGGCCGTGCAGAAGCAGTCCAACGGCGACCGCCTGCTGGTCGCGCGCCACACCGGCTACGGCTGGGTGCCGTTCACGTTCTCGCCGGACGTCGTGATCCAGATGTACATGATGCTGACGCAGCGGTAAGCACGTGCGGCGCCGCCGCATATGACAAAGCCCGATCGATTCACAATCGATCGGGCTTTTTGCTTTCCGGAACCCGGAGCAACGACCGGCATTCGCCGGCGTCTGTCAGCGCTCCACTGGCGCCTGCACGCGCGCCTTCCACTGGCCGCCCTTGCCGCGCCAGTAGCGCCACGCGGACGCGAACGTCGCACCGACGTAGAACAGCGCGACGAGCGGCAGCGCCGGCGCCCACAGCGGCGAGCGGCGGTAGTAGCTCAGCATCGGCGCATATGCGGTGCACATCGACGCCCATGCGAGCCACGCCGGCCACGCGCGCGCGCCGTACGCGAGCGCGGCCACGGGCGGCACGAGGTAGATGATCGTCATTCCGAGCAGCGTGCCGGCGAGCAGCAGCGGCGAATAGTGGAGCTGCGTGAACGCGGTGCGCGCGATCATGTTCCAGATGTCGCGCCAGCTGTCGTACGGACGCAGCGACACGCTGCGGTCGGCCAGATCGAGCCGGATCGGATGCCGGCCGCTGCCGCGATGCTTGATCTGCGCGGCGAGACTGCAGTCGTCGATCAGCGCGCCGCGGATCGATTCGATGCCGCCCGCCTCCTCGAGCGCGCTGCGCTTGACCAGCATGCAGCCGCCCGCGGCGCCGGCCGTCCGGTTGCGCGGATTGTTGATCCAAGAGAACGGATAGAGCTTCGCGAAGAAGAACACGAACGCCGGGATCAGCGCCTTTTCCCAGAACGAATCGCAACGCAGCCGCACCATCAGCGACACCAGATCGCGTTGTTCGGCCTGCGCGCGTGTGACGAGCTGGGCGACGGCGTCCGGCGGATGGCCGATGTCGGCATCGGTCAGCAGCAGATAGTCGGCCGGCAGCCCGAGCGTGCGCACCGCGGCGATGCCCTGCGACTGCGCCCATACCTTGCCCGACCACCCCGCCGGCAGCGGTTTCGCGGCCAGCACCGTCAGGCGGTCGGCGCGGTTGATCGCGAGCGCGGCGGCGCGGGCCGCATCGGCGGTGCCGTCGTCGCTGTGGTCGTCGACGATGATCAGATGAAAGTCGCCCGGATAATCCTGCTCGAGCAGCGACGTCGCCGCCCGGGCGATCACGTCGACCTCGTTGCGCGCCGGCACGACCGCGACCACGGCCGGCCAGCCGGCCTCGGCTGCGGCGCCGCGTGCCTCGGGCGGCAGCGCCCGCGCGGGGCGTGCGCGCCAGAAGCCGCCGCGCGCGACGAGCAGCACGATCCAGATCAGCAGCGACAGGCCAGATACCAGGAAGGTAATCGCCAGCATCATCGGCACGCCTCCTGCCGGATGCCGGCGTGAGCAGCATCGGATCGTCCGGTCATAATCGGGGTCTGAGTAAAAACACCCATGACCGCATCGGCGGCAGGGCAATACGCGTAAGAATCGACGGTCATCGAATGGCCTTGAAATGAGCGCGACGCCGGGCAGCCGGACAGGTTGCCCGCGAAACCGCGCAGTTTACCGGGTTCCGCGCGCGCGAGCGCCGACGCGGCTCTGCGGCGGATGCAACACGGCCGATACGGCACCAGAGCAAGGACGGCGCGATAGGGTTAAAATGCGCGATTAATTCGGGGTTCCGGGGCCTGGCCTGGCCGGTTCGTTTCCTGCCTTCATAACATCAAGCCGGGGCGAGCGAGCAGTGCCAGCTCCTCGAACCCCGGCGTCTGTCGTCGGAGTTCGCTCACTTATGCGAGTCATCCTTGCCCAGCCCCGCGGCTTTTGTGCGGGGGTTGTCCGTGCGATCGAGATCGTCGATCGCGCGCTGCAACAGCACGGCGCGCCGGTCTATGTGCGTCATGAGATCGTGCATAACCGGCATGTCGTCGAAAATCTGCGTAATAAAGGGGCACGATTCGTTGAGGAGCTCGACGAGGTGCCGCATGGCGCCGTGGCGATCTTCAGCGCGCACGGTGTCGCCCAGACGGTCGAACGCGACGCCGAAACGCGCGGGCTCGACGTGCTGGACGCAACCTGCCCGCTCGTCACGAAAGTGCACGTGCAGGGCCGCCAGTACGTCACGGCGGGCCGCCGGCTGATCCTGATCGGCCATGCGGGCCATCCGGAAGTCGAGGGCACGATCGGCCAGATTCCGGCCGAGGTGATCCTCGTGCAGAGCGAGGCAGAAGTCGATACGCTGACGCTGCCGGTCGACACGCCGGTCGCGTACGTCACGCAGACGACGCTGTCGGTCGACGACACGCGCGGCATCATCGAGGCGCTGCAGCGTCGGTTCACCGACATCGTCGGCCCGGACACGCGCGACATCTGCTACGCGACGCAGAACCGCCAGGCCGCCGTGCGCGAGCTGAGCGGCCAGGTCGACGTGCTGCTGGTCGTCGGTGCGACGAACAGCTCGAACTCGAACCGCCTGCGCGAGATCGGCACCGAAAGCGGTGTGCCGAGCTATCTCGTCGCCGACGGCTCGGAAGTGAAGCCCGAATGGTTCGCGGGCGTGCAGACGGTCGGCCTGACCGCCGGCGCGTCGGCACCCGAGGAAATGGTTGAGGATGTAATCGGCGCGCTGCGCGCGCTGGGGCCCGTCGATGTCACGACGATGGCGGGCCGTGAGGAAAAAGTCGAATTCAAGTTGCCGGCGAAGCTTACGCAAGCTGTCGCCCGCGAAGTTTAAGGAGGACAACTCTTGTCTATTCCGCTGCTCCAGCAAGTCCGCGTCGGCGCATACATCATGCGCCAACACCTGTCCGGCAACAAACGCTATCCGCTCGCGCTGATGCTCGAGCCGCTGTTCCGCTGCAACCTCGCCTGTAACGGCTGCGGCAAGATCGACTATCCGGACCCGATCCTGAACCAGCGCCTGTCCGTCGAGGAATGCCTGGAAGCCGTCGACGAGTGCGGCGCGCCCATCGTGTCGATCGCCGGCGGCGAGCCGCTGCTCCACAAGGAGATGCCGGAGATCGTCAAGGGCATCATGAAGCGCAAGAAATTCGTGTACCTGTGCACGAACGCGCTCCTGATGGAAAAGAAGATGGACGACTACCAGCCGAATCCGTACTTCGTCTGGTCGGTCCACCTCGACGGCGACAAGGACATGCACGACCATTCCGTGTCGCAGGAAGGCGTGTACGACAAGGCGGTCGCGGCCATCAAGGAAGCGAAGCGCCGCGGCTTCCGCGTGAACATCAACTGCACGCTGTTCAACGATGCGATCCCTGAGCGCGTCGCGAAGTTCTTCGACACGCTGGGGCCGATCGGCGTCGACGGCATCACCGTGTCGCCGGGCTATGCGTACGAGCGCGCGCCGGATCAGCAGCACTTCCTGAACCGCGACAAGACGAAGAACCTGTTCCGCGAGATCCTGAAGCGCGGCGAAGGCGGCAAGCGCTGGTCGTTCAGCCAGTCGTCGCTGTTCCTCGACTTCCTGGCCGGCAACCAGACGTACAAGTGCACGCCGTGGGGCAACCCGGCGCGTACCGTGTTCGGCTGGCAGAAGCCGTGCTATCTGGTCGGCGAAGGTTACGTGAAGACCTTCAAGGAACTGATGGAAGACACGAACTGGGACAACTACGGCGTCGGCAACTACGAGAAGTGCGCGGACTGCATGGTCCACTGCGGCTTCGAAGCCACCGCCGTGATGGACACGATCGCGCATCCGCTGAAGGCGTTTGCCGTGAGCCGGAAGGGTATCAAGACGGAAGGCGCATTCGCGCCGGACATCTCGATCGCGAAGCAGCGCCCGGCCGAGTATGTGTTCTCGCGCCACGTCGAGATCAAGCTCGAGGAAATCCAGCGCGCCGGCAAGGGCAAGCTGCAGAAGCCGGCGAAGCCGGCAACGGCGGCTTAAGCACGTATCGCCACGCGGAGGTTCGCGCCTCCGCGTCGGCCCGCATCGAAGAAGCGCCACGGAGTTCGCTCCGTGGCGCTTTTGTTTTGATGGGCGTCGTCGTAACGCCGCGTGCAGTCGCGCATGCATGAGCATGCAAATGCCCGCACGCTAGTGTCTCGACTCCGCCGCCGCGATCAGTTGCCATGCGGTCGGCCCGCGATCGAGCAGCGGATCGGACGGCGGATCGAAATCGTGACGATGCGCGTCGTCGGACGGCAGCGCCTGCGACTTCGCGATGCCGATCTCGTCGCCGCATACGGTGCATCGATAGATGCCCGCAACCGGCGTCTCGCTGCCCGGCGGCAGGTTCTCGTTGAATGCGCGGCCGCTTCCGCACGTGAAGTAGCCACCGATCCTGTATAGCGCCATCGCGCCTCCTGACTGAAACGAATGCATTCGCGGCGACACGCACGATCGCCGCGAACGCGAGGATGGATGGTCATCGACCGAACCCGTTCGGCTCCTGTCGTGACATTGGGCGGCGAGCGTCGCCCCCGGGGAACGGAACGCGCATGAAATGCAGCCAGGGCTCGGTCGCGTTGCCACCGCTCAATGCAGAACGGCCGCTTCTCGCATCCGGGCCGCCGCCTGCGCGACCAGCCCCGGTTGCTCGCTGGACGCGAACGCGCACACGTGGCGCCACAGCTCGGCGAGCCGGTGCCGCGTGAGCGCCGCGACGCACGCGTCGTTCGCCGCGAGCACACGCTCGAGCGCCGCGCACTCGTCGTCGTGCAGCGTCCATGCGCCGCTTTGCTCGGCGCGCGCCATGCTCGCGTCGAGCACGCGCTCCGCGTCGACGCACAGGTCGACGTTCGCATCCGGGGATACCGCATCGTCGAGCGCGAGGAACACCAGATAGACGCTCGTGCGCAGCCGCATCAGCAACGTTTCGCTGCCGTGCTCGCCGCGCAGCGCGACGAGCGCCATGTGGCATTTCAGCGAGATATCGCGCACATGCGCGGGCGGCAGCGGCAGCAGCCACTCGCGCGTCAACGGCGGGTGGCGACGGCCTTTTCGGGCGGCCTTCATGATCCGCCCTCGCCTGCCGCGACATCGTCCACGTCGAATGCCGGCCACGCGGTGCGGCACGCGCGGGCACCGCGCCGAGCATCGCGACCGCCGTTCGCGCGGCGCCGCGCGCCGCCGTACACGTCGTCCCGTCGCCGCGTCGCGCACGTCTGGGGTAACCGGCGGATCGCGGATGCGCGCAACACGTCGGGGAGTCGGTCAAGGCATGCCATGCTCTGCTCCCGCATCAGAACGTGTTCTCGCCCTTCAGGTAGTACGCGGTCTTCACGAAGAACGCCCTCACCGGATGGCCGCTCTGCGCCGCGCTGGCCGCGCGCGCTTCCATCGCGGCCTTCTCCTCGCGCGAGCGGTCAGGCACCGGGTACCTCACGCGTTCGAGCGCACGCTGCATCGCGAGCGGATAGTTCTGGTTGCCGGCTGTCGTCGCACGATAGCCGGCGCGCGTCATCTGCCTCAATTGCACATCGGTTTCGGCACGCGCCGCCGACCAGCTCAACGGCGCGACGTTCGACTGCCACTCGGTATCGACGGACTGCGCGAAGCTCGCGGCGGGCAGCACGGCAAGCGCGCCGGACAGGACAGCAAGGGAAACAACGGATCGCATCATGGCCTCCAGATGGTTGTTTCCGCATCGATCGTCGTCGTCGATGCGGTGCAATCATCGTATGTCGCGTGACCACGCGCTTGAATAGCCGATTCCGCAATTGATACTTTCGGCACCGACGGACGGGGTGCGATCCACGCGATTCGCCAATGCTGCCTGAGCGGAATTTCTTTATTTCATTCAACTACCTGATCGCGTTTTTGCAGACGAATCGACGTGCCGTGTGAATCGCTTTTGCAGTTTTTGAAATGACGTATTGCCGATGCGATTTCGGCCAAAGCCCTGCCCGGCGTGGCTTTCGGCGCGATGACGCACACGCCGGCACAAGCGGGAAACGATTCGACAAATGCGCTCGTTTCCCTGACATACGACAAAACCTCCGCGCCGATTTACCGCGCCGCGAGAAGACGTGTGCGACACGGACGCGCGATAATTGCGCATCGCGCCGTCAGTCACGGCGCTTATCCGTTCCCTATTCTTCTCTCGAGTTCCGCCATGGCTGCCATCGACACCACCGCCATCGACAATTGGCACGCACACGTCTACTTCGACGCCGCGAGCCGCGACGCAGCCTGGGCGTTCCGCCTCGTCGTCGAAGAACGATTCGGCGCGATCATCGAGCTCGGCCGCTTTCACGAGCGCCTCGTCGGCCCGCATCCGGCCTGGTCGTACCAGATCGCGTTCGACGCCGCGCGCTTCGACACCCTCGTGCCGTGGCTCATCCTGAATCACGGCGCGCTCGACATCTTCCTGCATCCGAATACCGGCGACGATCTGCGCGACCATCGCGACAGCGCGGTGTGGATCGGCAAGTCGCATGAACTGAATCTCGGCGCGCTGGCGGGCTGACGAGCCGCACACGGTCGCGTTCGACATACGCGACATCCACGTTTCGGCCCGAACTGAAACGTCCGGCGGCGCGGCGTCGATACAGTGGTTCCGTTATCCACGCTTGCCGGAACCCGCCATGACACAAGCCGACACCGATGCGCAACGCATCCATCAAGACTGGCACGCCGCCGTCGTCGCGCGCGACCTCGACGCACTGATGTCGCTGTACGCGGACGACGCGATACTCGAAACGCCGCTGATCGTCGTCGCACTGCCCGATCACGGCTCGGGCGTGCTGCACGGCAAGACCGCGATCGGTGCGTTCTTCGCGGCGGGCCTGCGCAATCCGGGAAACAAGCTCGGACGCTGGTATCGAACCGGGCTGTTCTTCTCGAACGGCCGGCAACTCACATGGGAATATCCGCGCGAAACGCCGGAAGGCGATCAGGTCGATCTCGTCGAGATGATGGATCTGCGCGACGGGCTGATCGCGCATCACCGCGTCTACTGGGGATGGGTCGGGTTCATGGCGCTGCGCGGCGCGGCACAGGCGGCCGGGCACGCATGACGCGCGCCGTGCCGCCCGCGTTCACGCTCACGCGACATACATCGCGACGCTGACGAACTGGCACAGGCTGCCGGCCAGCACGAAAAGATGCCAGATACCGTGCCCGTGGCGGATGCGCTCGTCGTTGATGAAGAAGTAGATCCCCGCGCTGTAGATGACGCCGCCGGCCACGAGCCATGCGGCACCCACCGGCGGCAGCGCATGAATCAGCGGGCGGATCGCGACGAGCGCGAGCCAGCCCATCAGCACGTACAGCACCATCGACACGATGCGCGTGCGTCGACCGAGCGTGAGTTCCTGCGCGATCCCGAACGCGGCGAGCCCCCAGCTCACGCCGAACAGCGACCAGCCCCACGGGCCGCGCAGCGTGACGAGCGTAAACGGCGTGTAGCTGCCCGCGATCAGCAGATAGATGGCCGAATGGTCGCACTTCTGCAGGATCGCCTTCAGGCGCGGGTTGCGCACGCTGTGATACGCCGTCGAGATTCCGTAGAGCAGGATCAGCATCGCACCGTACACGCTGAAGCTCACGATCTTGTAGGGATCGCGGTCGAGCGCGCCCATCGTCACCAGCGCGACCAACCCTGCCACCGACAGCACCGCGCCGACGAGATGGGAAATGCTGTTGAAACGCTCACCGACATGCACGACGGGTTCTCCTGCGCGGATTCTTCGGGGAAAGAGGATGCCTCATATGATACCGACGCCCGGACTTTGCCGCGCTGGACGAAGTCAAACGCCGCAGTGACGGGCGCCTCGCGCGCACCGCACCGGCACGCCAAAGAAAAAGCGCCGCGAATGTCTTCGCGGCGCTTCCCGGTCCGTCACTTGACCGCCTCACCGGCCGGCTGCGCCGGCCCGGTTCAGCAACACTTCCCTGCCCCCGACCCGTACCGCGCATTCTGACGCTCGCGGAAGAATTCCTCGTACGTCATCGGCTCGCGGTCCGGATGGGTTTCGCGCATGTGCGCGACATAGGTGTCGTAGTCGGGCAGGCCGACCATCAGCCGCAACGCCTGCCCGAGGTAACGCCCCGCACTGCGCAGGTCGCTGCCGAGATCGGTGAACATCGCGGCCTCCCGTTATCGTCCGCTGCCGAGCGCCTGCGCGGCCGGCATCGCTTCGTACGGCGTCTCGCGCACGGTCGGCTTCGACTCGCGACGCGCGCGCCGCACGGCGAGCAGGCCGTACCCCGCGATCGCCACGACGACGAAGATGAACAGGCCGGCCAGCGCCGCATCGATGTAGTCGTTGAAGATGATCCGCTGCATCTGCGCGATCGACTTGGCCGGCGCGAGCACCTTGCCTTCGTCCACCGCGGCCTGCAGCTTCGCCGCGTGCGCGAGGAAGCTGACCTTCGGATTCGAATCGAAGATCTTCTGCCAGCCGGCCGTCAGCGTGCAGATCAGCAGCCATGCGGTCGGCACGATCGTCACCCATGCGTAGCGCTCGCGCTTCATCTTGAACAGCACGACGGTGCCGAGCACCAGTGCGATCGCGGCGAGCATCTGGTTCGAGATGCCGAACAGCGGCCACAGCGTGTTGATGCCGCCGAGCGGATCGACCACGCCCTGATACAGGAAATAGCCCCACGCGGCCACGCACAGCGCGGTGGCGACAAGGTTCGCCGGCAGCGACTCGGTGCGCTTGAGCGCGGGGTGGAACGTGCCGAGCAGGTCCTGCAGCATGAAGCGGCCCGCGCGCGTGCCGGCATCGACGGCCGTCAGGATGAACAGCGCCTCGAACAGGATCGCGAAGTGATACCAGAACGCCATCATCGCTTCGCCGCCGATCACCTGGTGCAGGATGTGCGCCATGCCGACGGCCAGCGTCGGCGCGCCGCCCGCGCGCGCGATGATCGTCGTTTCGCCGACGGCCTTCGCGGTCTGCGTGAGCATGTCGGGCGTCAGCACGAAGCCCCATTGCGTAACCGTATTCGCGACGGCTTCAGGCGTCGAGCCGAGCACGGCCGCCGGCGCGTTCATCGCGAAGTAGATGCCCGGCTCGATCACGCACGCGGCGACCAGCGCCATGATCGCGACGAACGATTCCATCAGCATCGCGCCGTATCCGATGAAGCGCGCGTTGGTTTCGTTGTCGATCAGCTTCGGCGTCGTGCCCGACGAGATCAGCGCGTGGAAGCCCGACACCGCGCCGCATGCGATCGTGATGAACAAGAACGGGAACAGGTTGCCCGACCACACCGGGCCCGTGCCGTCGACGAACTTCGTCAGCGCGGGCATCTTCAGTTCCGGCGCGACGACCAGGATGCCGATCGCGAGGCCGAGGATCGTGCCGATCTTCAGGAACGTGGACAGGTAGTCGCGCGGCGCGAGCAGCAGCCACACCGGCAGCACCGATGCGACGAAGCCGTAGCCGATCAGGATCCACGTAAGCTGCGTGCCGCTGAAGGTGAACCATGCGGCAAGCGCCGGCGAATCGTGCACGGTCTGGCCGAACGCGATCGACGCCATCAGCAACACGAAGCCGATGATCGACACTTCGCCGATGCGGCCCGGACGAATGTAGCGCGTGTAGACACCCATGAACAGCGCGATCGGAATCGTCGCGGCGACGGTGAACGTACCCCACGGCGAATTCGTCAGCGCCTTCACGACGATCAGCGCGAGCACCGCGAGGATGATCACCATGATCAGGAATGCGCCGAACAGCGCGATCACGCCGGGCACCGTGCCGAGCTCCATCTTGACGAGGTCGCCGAGCGAGCGGCCGTCGCGGCGCGTCGAGATGAACAGCACGATGAAGTCCTGCACCGCGCCCGCGAACACGACGCCGGCCAGGATCCACAGCATGCCCGGCGTGTAGCCCATCTGCGCGGCGAGCACGGGCCCGACGAGCGGCCCGGCGCCGGCGATCGCGGCGAAGTGATGGCCGAACAGCACGTACTTGTTGGTCGGCACGTAGTCGAGGCCGTCGTTGTGCCGAACGGCCGGCGTCATCCGCAGCCCGTCCAGCTGCATGACCTTGCTGGCGATGAAACGGCTGTAGAAGCGATATGCGATCAGATATACGCAGACTGCGGCGATCACGATCCAGAGCGCGCTGACGCGTTCGCCGTGAGCAAGTGCGATCGTCCCGAACGCGAACGCGCCGAGCAGCGCGACCGCGATCCAGAGCAGGGTACTGGAAGCCCGATTCATGGCGTCTCCTGGTCTCCAATGTGGTTTTGAGTGGATCCGGCGAGGCGCCGGACCCGCGTGACGTCGATGCGTCATGCCGCGTCTCGCGGAAGACACGGCGGTGGGCCGTAGTATTCCGCGCGACGGGGGAGGCTTACAAGCGCACAACTACGTATGCGCAGCTACGTAGAATTACGTAGCCGAGGGGTGAGAGCTCGGGTTGCGGCCGTGATCGACCGACGCGCGGCCGGACATGCCCCGCGGTTGGCCATGCCCGGCGCATTGCGCGCCGGGTCGGTTGCATCAGTGCTTGTCGTCGAGCTTCTTCGGCTTCGGCGGCGACGGCACCTTCGCGTACTGGAACGCGGGCGTTGCCTTCAGCGCGTCCTTCGTCGCGCCCGGCAGATAGATGTTGCCGTTGCGCACGTCGAGCGACGCGATCGGCACCGCGACGTCATGCGCCGCGACGCCCAGGAAACCGCCAGCCGACACGATCGCGGCCGACACCGAGCCGTCAGGCGCGACGATCAGGTCGCGCACCGTGCCGACTTTCTGGTTCTGGTCGTTGTACACGGCCTTGCCGAGCACGCTCTTCTTCACGCTCCAGCCTTCGAGCAGCGCCTGCGATTGCTCGACGGTGACGCTGAGTGGCTGGGCGCCCGCGATCTGCGCATGCACGTTGAGGCTCGATACGAGAACGGCGGCTGCGACGATTGTCTTGGTGAAAGCCATGCTGATTGCACTCCGGTTAGGTTGTTGTTGGTGCCGGGAGCGAAGCGTCGCGGGTGCGGTGGCGAATCGATGAGCACCCCGCGCTTCGTCGATGCAGCAGCGGCCGGCCGCGCCGCCGCTGCGTGTGCGCGCAACGGGCCCGGACGGGCCCGTCGGTTAACGCAACACGGGTCATGGTAGCGCCAGTCGAGAAGTGCTGCCATGAGGCTGCATTGCACAGCGATGAACGAAGATCAATGTCGGCGTGAAAAATGCCGAGGGAGATTCGGAATCAGACGACGCTCAATGTTTCTCGAGCAGCTTGCGGGACGCGAACAATTCGGCATCGCTACGGATGCCGAGCTTGCGATACGCCGATTGCTTTTGCGCGCTGATCGTCTTGCGGCTGCGGGAAAATTTCAATGCGATATCGGATACCGACATGCCCGCGAGATAACAGCGCAGCACCTCGTGCTCGCGCGGGCTCAGGCGCAGGTCGGCGGACACTTCCGATTCGGCCGCCGGCGCGTCGTCGCTGACCGCCGGTTTCGGCGCCGTCACACTCTGGACAGGCGTCGCACTCGCCATCACCCTGCCTGCCAATTCGGCACTGATATACGAACGTCCATCTGCGACCACACGGATCGCATGCACCAGTTCGCGAAGATTTTCGCTCTTGCCGAAGAAACCGAGCGCGCCTGCGCGCATCGTCATGTTGACGGTCGCGGGCGTATCGCTGCTCGACGTCATCAGGATCTTGCAATCCGGGAAGCGCGTGCTCACCAGCTTGACGAGATTGAGGCCGTCGATCTCGTCCGGGCCCAGCGTGTAGTCGAGCAGCACGACGTCCGCGTGATTCGACTCGAGCCAGCCGATCAGATCGCGCGACCTCGCAAAGCTCGCCGCCACTTCGATGCCGGTCCTCTCCGTCAGATAACTGGCGATCCCGTGCTGGACGACGGCATGGTCGTCCAGGATCACGACGCGGATCGGTTGGAGTTCTGGTCTCATTACTACCCCTTTTGATTCTGGCGATACGGCCCATCAACGGTTGGCCATTTCTTGCCATGGCAAACCGGAACGGATGATCCGGATTAGCTTACCGGCTTTCTGGATAATTTTTAACCCCGCCGGCTAAACAGCCGAGGTGCGAGTAGTCGTCGCGGACGCCATGCAGTCCGATTCGGCATCCGCAGCAGCGACAGCATGGGAAACGGCCCGCGCGCCCCGTCTCAGCCATCAGAACGGCGTAAGGCGCTGGCGCGACCCGCAACGAATCGCCGACGGCGCTCGCGTCGTCCAAAGGCACTGTTGCTGCCGGTGCTCCCGTCCGCACCGCGTTGCGTCGGCGCAACGGACCATTTGTGATGACGATCTCGCTCCGCACATTTCTCACGCCGCTGCAGCGCCTGATACAGATCATCCCACCTGCGCAGTTCACGCTTGAGGCAAAGGCATGGATCGCCGCGCATCCGGTCGTGCGTGCCTGTGCCGCCCCACATTAGCGTCCGTTCAAATTTCGCGAATGCGGGAAGGTCGTTGGCGTCGTGTCGTCATATCTCGATGCGATTCCGCGAATCGGCGGACTGCGCGTCGAATATGTCGACAACGTATCGTGGGCCAATTCATACCCGGCTTTCATGTCGGGGAAGATCGACATGGCGCCGGACGCGTCAAGAAGCGCCGACATCTCGCGATACCGCAGTGGCACCATTGTCAGCCTGCCGTAGTTCGCCGGCACGATGGTTGTTGTCGCACCGGAGCCCTTGAATCTCTTCGTCGATCTTGAGAATCTGGCCGGCAAGCAAATCGCGACCAAGGGTAGCGGCGACTCGAATATGCGATCCGGCATGTCGGCGTGCCGGTGATCCTGCTGGCTTTCGACGACGAACGCGACGCGCGTGCGGCCATTCCCGCACACGACACCGACGAAATTCCGCGTCAATGGATCGAAACGGCCGACTACGGCAAGCCTAGCCCGCAATCGATCGTCCGTGACCGTCGCTGGCAAGTCGCGGCGGCCGGCACCATCCTGTTCGCGGTCCCCTTCGTTTCGTAGCGCTCGCGCGTCGCGGCTGTGCGCAGCGAACTCGACAAGGCGATGCAACTCGTGTTCACCAGCCACGAGATCCGCAAGGCGGTGCATTCGATCCCGTCGTTGCTCGAACTGCTACCGCGCTCGCAACTAGCACCGAAGCAGGCGGGTCGCGCGGACGCGGCGTTGCTGCTTCGGAATCGCTGCTGACGTTGCTTGACGACGTCCTGGAATATTCGAGTCTCGAGTCTCGAAACGTGACGCTCGCGCCCGAGCCGACGCACGTCCGCGCATTGGCACAGCGCCGACATGGTACGCTGGCGCGTCGACGAGAAAAACCTGAGCCGGGAGCTCGAACTCGCGCCAGACTGAGCTGTGCGCGCCGATCGATCCGCTGCGCACGCGGCAGATCGTGCTGAACCTGCTTGCCAACGCGATCAAGTTCACGCCGGCTGACTCGGTTGCACTGCGCGTCGTTTATCTCGACGGCAAACCGGGCCATGCCAGCTCGCTCGCGATCGAAGTCCGTGACACCGGTATCGGCATTCCGCCCGATCGCCAGCGTCGCATTTTCGAGCCCTACCAGTGCATCGAGCCGCCGGGCAGCCGTCGCGTGAACGACAGTGGACCGGGGCTATCGATCCGTCGCGAACGGGTCGACTTGATGAACGCCGTGGAATTCGCGAAGCCGCGTTTCGGCATGCAGCGCGACATTGGCGATATCGCCCAGTTTAGCCAGATGCGACGCCCCCGCAATCCGGTGCGAGGCCCGTGCGGCTGCGGCGAAATCGCGCGATAGCAATCCCTTGACAAGCACGTCGAGATCCTTCGCCACTTCGCGGTCATAGACCGCGTTGAGATCAGCGGCATCGTCGGTATGCGCCGCCTGTTCCATCTCGGCATACGCTGGGCACCACATCGCGATCAGCTGCCGCAACGTTTCGAGCCGCAGCGGCTTGCCCAGCACACCGTCCATGCCGCTGTCGACGCAGCGCTCCCGATGCGCGTCGCCGGACACCGCGGAAATCCCGATGATCGGAACATGTCTGGCTTCGCGTGCCGACTCGTCCTGACGGATCATCTTCGCGAGCGCATAACCGTCGAAGTCCGGCAGATCGCTATCGAGCAGCACGAGGTCGACACGGCCGCGCGCCAGTTGACGCAGCGCGTCCTCGCCGGTAGCGGCGCCGATGCCGACGCAGCCGAGTTCGTCGCATTGCTGCTGCAGCGCGAACTGCACGGTTTCGTGATCGTCGACAATCAGGATACGCGGCGAGTCAGGGTGAGCATATCCAGGCAGTGCGTCGACCAGCACGGGCATCGATGCGGCAGACCGCACCGGCAACGGCTCGTCCACTTCCGTGACCGGCAATCGCACCGTCATCGTCGTTTCGACGCGCGGCAGGCTTTGGACGGTGATCGTGCCGTGCATCAATGCGACCAGTTCACGGCAGATCGCGAGGCCAAGCCCGCTGCCGTTGACGTCCTGGTGAAGCGAGGCAGGCCCCTGCCAGTATGCGTCGAAAATGTGTTCGAGCCGTTCGGGCGCGATGCCGATGCCGGTATCGCGCACCGTGAGGGTCAGCGTGCCATTTTGCCCGTGGCGCCCCGAAACATGCTCGACGCGCAGCGTCACCGAGCCTGCGGATGTGAATTTGATTGCGTTGACGAGCAGGTTCAGCACGATCTGACGCACACGGACCGGATCGATTGAAACACGCACCGCCGGCGGACAAGCAACGTCGAGCACCAGCTCGAGCATCTTCTCGTCGGCACGCCAGCGCACCATGTCGACCGTATGCCGCGCCCACGACTCGAGCTCGACTGTCTGCATGGCAAGCCCGACCTTACGCGATTCGAGGCGAGAATATTCGAGGATATCGTCGAGCAGCGTCAGAAGCGTCTCCGATGCCGAGATCGCCGCATCCGCGCGATTCGCCTGTCGCCCGGTCAACCGCGAGCGCTGCAGCAATTCCAGCGACGACAGGATCGTATGCATCGGCGTGCGGATTTCGTGACTAACGAACGCGAGAAACGTCGCCTTGTCGTGCTCGCTGCGGATCGCGGCCACGCGCGACTTCCACGACAGGAATGCGAGCATCGCGAACGCCACCAGCGCGGCAGCGATCGCGAGCACCTGGGGCGCCCGGTAATGCAGGATCGCACGGATCGTCGGCTTGCCGTAATCGGCCATCTCGACCCAGTCGCGGGTGAGCTCCGCCGTCTTGCTCACGGGAATGGCCGCGAGAGACTTGTCGATGATCGATGCCAGGATCGGCAAGTCTGCCCGCGTGAGCATCGCCAGCGATACAGGGCGGTCAGCAAGCATCCCCGACATGTAAAGCTGCCCGGGAAACTGCCGCTGCACGATCGGCAGAATCGTGACGTCGACGCCGAGCGCGGCATCCGCCTCGCCGTTGGCAACCGCGGCGAGCGCGAGTTCCTCGGTGTCGAACGTAAGCACGTCGAGCATCACGCCGCTGTTGCGCGTGAAATACTCGACCGCGCCTCGCCCCTTGATCGCGACACGCCGGCCTTCGAGCCGCTTCAGGTTGAAGATCATCGCGGAGTCGTTGCGCGTGACGGCTGTCAGCCGGCCGACCAAGTAGGGCGCACTGACGAGAGCACCGGCGCCGACGCGGTCCGGCACCAGGTCGCGCCATACGCCGGGCAGCAGATCAACCTTGTGCGATGCAAGCGCCTCGTACGCGTGCCCCCATTCCGTGCCCGGCACCGTTGCGAACGTCAGCCCGGTCATTTTCGAGATTGCGTTCAGGTACCCCGCGACAAGGCCGGCATGGCTGCCGTTGCGCATGTATTCGATCGGATGCCAGTTCGCCTCGACTGCGATATTGACGACCGGGTGCGCGCGCATCCACTGAAGCTCCTCGTCAGTGAAGGTGGGCTTCCAAGAGGCGGTCGCGCCGTTCGCAGGGAGCGACGAGACAACGAGCCAAAGGAATATTGCGCGCAAGAGCAGGCGCGGTGCGGCGCGGCACGCGATAAGACGTCCTTCCATGTACGATACGGCGGCCGGAGCAAGTGCATCGGAGACCATGCACGGCATGCGCCGTCGGTTGAGGTTTGCAGATGTGTCGACTCTATCCGACGATCCGCAAATCGGCCGTCCATCCAATCCTATTTCGGACAGACGCCTTAGGAATTTGCCTAAATTTTGCCGGAGGCCATGGGATTCGTATTAGCAGGATCGCCCACGGCGCGGCCGCACGCCGCACGGCACCTCGGGCGCACGCGCCTGACAATTTGCGACGCGGCTGAACGAATGTCTCGTCGGCGTCGCCGCGATTCCTGTAGTTCGGATACCGCCGATATGCGACGTGCCGCAGGCCGAACACGCGCGCGAGAAGTTTCCGAGTGGCGCGGCACACGAGACAGATGAATCAACTTGCTCGGCACCAGTCTTAGTCGATGGGCCGACTTTGACGGCGGCGGGCATCAACCCGCCGCCGTCACCTCACGCATTGCGCGAATACACTCGCCGATGCCGCACCGCCTCCGCCAGCACGTCGAGCACCGGCTCCGTCTGCGTCCAGCTCAAACACGCATCCGTAATCGACACGCCATACTGCAACGGCACGCCGGGCTTCAGATCCTGACGCCCCGCCTCGAGATGACTCTCCACCATCACGCCGACGATCCGGTGCTCGCCCTGCGACAGCTGCCGCGCAAGATCCTGCGCGACTTCGATCTGCCGCTCATGCGACTTGTTCGAGTTCGCGTGCGAGCAATCGACCATCACCTGCTCGCGCAATCCGCTCTTGCGCAGCACCGCGCAGCTCGCCTCGACGTGCTCGGCATCGTAGTTCGGCCCGTTCTTGCCGCCGCGCAGGATCACGTGCGCGTCGTCGTTGCCGCGCGTCTCGAAGATCGCGGCCATGCCCATCTTCGTCATCCCCATGAACGCATGGCTCGCGCGCGCGGCGACGATCGCGTCCGACGCGACCTGCACGCCGCCGTCGGTGCCGTTCTTGAAGCCGATCGGGCAGCTGAGCCCCGACGCGAGCTGCCGATGGCTCTGGCTCTCGGTCGTGCGCGCGCCGATCGCGCCCCACGCGATCAGGTCCGCGATGTACTGCGGGCTCAGCAGGTCGAGGAATTCGGTCGACGCCGGCAAGCCGAGCGCGTTGATGTCGAGCAGCAGTTGCCGCGCCGCGCGCAGCCCTTCGTTGATGCGGAAGCTGCCGTCCAGGCGCGGATCGTTGATGTAGCCCTTCCAGCCGACGGTCGTGCGCGGCTTCTCGAAGTACACGCGCATCGTGATCAGCAGGTCGTCCTTCAGCGCATCGGCGGCCGCCTTCAGGCGACGGGCGTAGTCGAGCGCCTGGTCGTGGTCGTGGATCGAGCACGGGCCGACGACGAGCAGCAGCCGGTCGTCCCGGCCGTGCAGGATGTCGCCGATCGCGCGGCGCGTGTCCTCGACGAGCGTCTGCGTGGCGGCCGGCACCGGCAGCTCGTCCTGCAGCAGCGCGGGCGAGATCAGCGGACGCACAGCGCCAATGCGGACGTCGTCGATGCGCGTGGTGTCCTGCGTCGCGTCGGCGCTGCCTACCTCGCGATCGTGGGAAGGATTGTCGAGGTTCTGCATGGGGATTCTCCGGGGACGTCTGGAATGATGTGCAGGCTCGATTATGGCACTCGCGCGTGGCGGCAGCGAGGCGCGGCGGGGGAAGGCGATCGGCGTCAAGGCGCCGGATGAAAAAAGGCGATCCGCGAAGGATCGCCGGGCGATTGCGTCGATGCGCGCGGCGGCTAGGGAAACACTGATTTATCCGGCTCTGTGGTCATCGCTGACGCAGCCGAGGACGTTGTAGAAGATAGTTCACGGAACGGGTCCACGACGATGAAACGGCAAATGAGCTTTGCGGAAGCGGAAAGCACGGGCAAGAAGCGCATGACTCGGCGCCAGCGTTTCCTGGAAGAGATGGAGAAGCTCGTGCCGTGGTCGCGATTGCTGACGGCAATCGAGCCGTACTACCCGAAAGGAACTCGCGGCCGCCCGCCGATCGGTCTGGAGCGGATGCTTCGAATCTACTTCCTGCAGCAGTGGTACAGCCTGTCGGACGAAGGGCTGGAGGATGCGCTGTACGACAGCATTGCGATGCGGGCGTTTGCCGGGATTGATCTGGCCGTCGAGAACGTGCCGGATGCGACCACGCTGCTGAAGTTCCGGCGCTTGCTTCTCGAACATGACCTGACGCGCAAGCTGTTCGACGAGATTGGCATCTCGCTGTGCGAACGCGGGCTGATGATGAAGGAAGGCACGCTGGTCGATGCGACGATCATCGAAGCGCCGCCGTCGACCAAGAACGCCGAGAAGCGTCGCGATCCGGACATGCATCAAACGAAGAAAGGCAACGAGTGGCACTTCGGCATGAAGGCGCACATCGGCGTCGATGCCGATTCGGGGCTGGTTCACAGCGTGGTCGGCACGTCCGCCAACGTGTCGGATGTTTCGCAAGCACACGCGCTGTTGCACGG
>NZ_CADFEF010000009.1:0-218569 GCF_902833125.1 Burkholderia sp. BCC1640
TCATGGTCATCGGGATCATCCCCAAACACCCTGCCTGAAAAACTAGCAGGATAGGTTGATTGCCCGGCTCAGTTTTCAGTCGGCGCGATCCCTACAAGTGGCTCAATTTCCGGTCGGCGTAAACAGATGGGCCTGCTGAGGGACTGAAAAAGAAAAAGCCCCGCAAGTCCTTGAACTTACGGGGCTTTCTCACCGCTTTTGGCGGAGACGGAGGGATTCGAACCCTCGATCCAGGTTTTGGCCCAGATGCTCCCTTAGCAGGGGAGTGCCTTCGACCTCTCGGCCACGTCTCCCAAACTTTCGCTCGCACCAGGGAGGCAGTGCGACGAGAACGAAATAATATAGGGTTTCGAACCGTGCGTCAATTTCCGTGATGCATTTTCTTTAATGCATCACAAAAAATTCACGCTGCCTGGTCGAGTTCGAATGCCTTGTGCAGCGCGCGGACGGCCAGCTCCATGTATTTCTCGTCGATCAGCACCGAAATCTTGATTTCGGACGTCGAGATCATCTGGATGTTGATGCCCTCTTCCGACAGCGTGCGGAACATCTTGCTCGCGACGCCCACGTGCGAACGCATGCCGACGCCGACGACCGACACCTTCGACACCTTCGGGTCGCCCTGCACGCGCTCGGCGCTCACATGGCCCTGCACCTGGTTGGTGAGGATGTCCATTGCCTTCTGGTAGTCGCCGCGGCCGACCGTGAACGTGAAGTCCGTCTTCCCTTCGACGCTCTGGTTCTGGATGATCATGTCGACGTCGACGTTCGCGTCCGCGACCGGGCCGAGGATCTGATACGCGATGCCCGGCTTGTCGGGCACGCCCATCACCGCAATGCGGGCTTCGTCGCGCTGGAACGCGATGCCGGAAATGACTGCCTTTTCCATGGTCTCGTCTTCTTCAAAAGTAATCAGGGTGCCCGAGCGCATTTCTTCGTCGAGCGAAATCAGCGGATCGGTCAGGCTCGACAGCACGCGCGTCTTCACCTGGTATTTGCCGGCGAATTCGACCGAGCGGATCTGCAGGACCTTCGAGCCGAGGCTGGCCATTTCCAGCATTTCCTCGAACGTCACGCGATCGAGGCGACGCGCCTCTTCGACCACGCGCGGGTCGGTCGTGTAGACGCCGTCGACGTCGGTGTAGATCAGGCACTCTTCGGCATCCAGCGCGGCCGCCACCGCCACCGCCGACGTGTCCGAGCCGCCACGGCCCAGCGTCGTGATGTGGCCATCCGGATCGACGCCCTGGAAGCCCGTGATGATCACGACCTTGCCGGCGTTCAGATCGGCCTTCACGCGCTCGTCGTCGATCGAGTGGATACGCGCCTTCGTGAACGCGCTGTCGGTCTTGATCGGCACTTGCCAGCCGGCATAGCTCACGGCTTCGACGCCGATTTCCTGCAGCGCGATCGACAGCAGGCCGACGCTGACCTGCTCGCCGGTCGACGCGATCATGTCGAGCTCGCGCGGGCTCGGCTGGCTCGAAATCTCTTTCGCGAGACCGAGCAGGCGGTTGGTTTCGCCGGACATCGCGGACGGCACGACAACCATCTGGTGCCCGGCCTGATGCCATTTTGCGACGCGTTTCGCGACGTTCTTGATGCGCTCGACCGAGCCCATCGAAGTGCCGCCGTATTTGTGTACGATGAGTGCCATTGTCGTTCTGAACTGAAGGAGAAGCCGCACGGGCGCGCAGGGCAGGCCGAGTTGCCGTTCGGTCACGCGGCTTGTGGCTGTGGACGGACGACGAGGGGGACGGCTGGGACGCAGCACGCAAGCGTGACGGATTTTGCCCGGAAGGCCGATCAGGCCGCGCAAACCGGGTACGTCACGCGGAAAACCTGCACAAATCGCTCAAAAATCGAGCCGAGCAAACGACCGAGCGTACCCGATAGAGGCCCGCTTGACAAGCCGCCCGCCGGTTTGGCAAGCGTTCCGGCGCTGTTTACCAAATGGTGAAAACCGGCGCGCGATCGCGCGGCCGGAAGCGTGCCGCCGCTACGCGATCAGCAGATCGGGACGCCACTCGATCCGGCGCCACCCGCCGTCGCCGGACAGCCCGTCGCCATGATTCACGCCGAGCCGTGGCACGTAGACGAGCCGGTCGCCCGCGAACAACAGCGGTACGTCGCGCTGCCAGGCCGGCACGCCGCGCTCCTGGAACAGATTCTTCAGCGTGCGACTCGGGCCGCCAGGTGACGTCCGCAGCCGCTCGCCGCCCGCGCGGGCGCGCGCGGCGAGCGCGGCGCTTCGCAGCAGCGCCTCCGGCACCGCACCGTCGCTGCCGGCTTCGGCCGGCGCGAACACGAACGTGCCGCGCCATGCCGGTACGTGCCAGACTTCCTGGCCGGTCCACGCAAGCGAGGATTCGGGATGCGGTGTTCCGGTGCCGTCGTCGGCCGGCTCGGCGCTGTCGCCCGCCTCCCAGTACACGGTGTCGCGATAGAGCCGCAGACACTGCCCGGCATGATCGACCCGCAGCGCATGCGCGTCGTGCGCGGCGCGCAGTTGCCGCATCATGTTCGCGAGCCGCCCTGCCGATGCGCCGGGCAAGCCGAGCCGGCGCATCCAGAAACGCAGCAGGTTCACGCCGCGCGTGTCATCGAACGCGACCAGCGCATCGCGCGACAGCGCGCGGCCGTCGTCACGCGCGGCGCCGGCGAAATCCAGTTCGGCGAGATCGTCGAGCAGCCGCTGCGCGGCGGCCGCATGCTGGGCCGCGCGGCCCAGCGCATCGCGAAAGCCCGGGAAATGCACGGCGAGCGCCGGCAGCACGTCAAGGCGCAGCGCATTGCGCGCATAGCGCGTATCGGCGTTCGATTCGTCGTCGATCCACGTCAGCTTACGCTGCACCGCGTAGCGCTCCAGTTGCGCGCGCAACAATTGCAGCAGCGGTCGCACGCGCTCGACGCTCGCGCCGTCAGGGCGATATCGCGGCGCCATCGCGGCCAGGCCGGCGATCCCCGCACCGCGCAGCAACTGCAGCAGCACGGTCTCCGCCTGGTCGTCGGCATGCTGCGCGACCCAGAGCGCGGCCACGCCATGACGTTCGCACATCGCGTCGAGCGCCGCGTAGCGGCGCTCGCGCGCGGTCGCCTCGATGCCGAGGCCGCTGTCGCGCGGCACGTCGACACGCTCCGATTCGAACGCGACGCCGAGTCGCTCGGCCGCCGCCTGCGCATGCGCCACCCATGCGTCGGCATTCGCGCTCAGGCCGTGATGCACGTGAAGCGCGACGCAGCGCGATGCACCCGCCACGCGCACGGCCGCGTCGAGCAGCACGGTCGAGTCGAGGCCGCCGCTGTACGCGATCGCGATGCGCGCATCGGCCGGCAGATCGGCAAGCGCAACGCCGACCGCGTCGAGAACGACGCGGTCGGCGGAGAATTCGGTCGAGGGGATCACGAGACAGACGCGCGCCGGACGGCGCGCGATGCGAACACGCCGGTCATGCGCCGGGCGTGGTTTCCTTGAACTTGCCGTAGGCCATCAGGCGCTCGAAGCGGCGCTCGCGCAGCGCATCGATGCTCATGCCCTGGAACTGGCGCAGCGAATCGGCGAGCGCACGGCGCAGCAGCGCGGCCATGCCCTTCGGATCGCGGTGCGCGCCGCCGAGCGGCTCGTTGATGATCTTGTCGATCAGGCCGAGCGCCTTCAGGCGATGCGCGGTCAGGCCCAGCGCTTCCGCCGCCTCGGGCGCCTTCGCCGCGCTCTTCCACAGGATCGACGCGCAGCCTTCCGGCGAGATCACCGAATAGGTCGAGAACTGCAGCATCATCACGGTGTCGGCCACAGCGATCGCGAGCGCGCCGCCCGAACCGCCCTCGCCGATCACGGTCGTGATGATCGGCGTCTTCAGTTCGGCCATCACGTACAGGTTGCGGCCGATCGCCTCCGACTGGCCGCGCTCTTCCGCGCCGATGCCCGGGTACGCGCCCGGCGTGTCGACGAACGTGAAGATCGGCAGCCCGAACTTCTCGGCGAGACGCATCAGGCGTTCGGCCTTGCGATAGCCTTCCGGACGCGGCATCCCGAAGTTGCGCGCCGCGCGTTCCTTCGTGTCGCGCCCCTTCTGATGGCCGATCACCATGCACGGATGGCCGCCGAAGCGCGCGAGACCGCCGACGATCGAAAGATCGTCCGCGAATGCGCGGTCGCCATGCAGTTCGTGAAAATCGGTAAACAGTTCCGCAACGTAATCGAGCGTGTACGGACGCTGCGGATGCCGCGCGATCTGCGAGACCTGCCACGGCGACAGATTCGCGTAGAGGTCCTTCGTCAGTTGCTGGCTCTTCTTCGACAGACGCTCGATTTCTTCCGAAATATCGACAGCCGAGTCGTCCTGCACGAATCGCAGCTCTTCGATCTTGGCCTCGAGTTCGGCGATCGGCTGTTCGAAATCCAGAAACGTGGTCTTCATGTGTTCGAATCCTTGGGTCTTGCGGCAGCGCGTATTCTACCCGCGCGGGCGACGTGCAAGACCGGCTCTCAACTATTGATGTTTAAAACCCGATAGCCGTCAATCGGCGTCGGCGTCCGGCGTGTCGAGGCTGCGCCACATGTACCAGGTCGCGACGGTACGCCACGGCTCCCAGTTGGCGGCCACTTCGCGCGCCTCGCTGCGCGTGACGGGCTCCCCGCTGAAGTAATTGACGCTGATCGCGCGGATCAGGCCCGGATCGTCGAGCGGCAGCACGTCCGGCCGCGACAGGTTGAAGATCAGGAACATCTCGGCCGTCCAGCGGCTGATGCCGCGGATCTGCGTGAGTTCGGCGATCACGTCCTCGTCGTCCATCGACGTCCATTTGTCGACGTGCAGCGCGCCGGACACGAAGTGTTGCGCGAGGTCGAGAATATATTCCGTCTTGCGCTTCGACAGTCCGCACGCGATCAGCTTGTCCGCCCCGAGCCGGATGACCGGCTGCGGCGCGAGCTTCGGACACGCATCCTCGATGCGCGCCCACAGCGCCTGCGCGGACGGCACCGAGATCTGCTGGCCGACGACCGAGCGCGCGAGCGTGACGAACGGGTCGCCGCGCTTCACGAGATGCGCGGGGCCGAACTTCGGGATCAGTTTCTTCAGGATGCGGTCGCGCTTGACGAGATCGGCGCACGCCTTGTCCCAGTATGCGGGGCGCACGACACCATCGGCGCCGTCGACTGCCGCATCGGCAGCACGCACCTTGCGGGCCGCGTCGGCGGCCGCCATCGCGACCTCCGGCTGCGCCGCGTCCGCGCCCTTCCCGCGTGCGGGCTTCGCATGACCGTTGAGCGCGCCGTTCGGCACGGCGCGCGTCGCGTCCGCCTTCGCCGCTGGCGCGCGCTTGGCCGCCGGACGCGCGGCGAGCGGAGTCGCGCGCCTGACCGGCGCTTTTCTGGCCGTTGCCATCTTGCCTCCTACCTGACGGATCGGTCAGTGGAACGCACCGCGCTCATACGCGACGCCATTCGGTCGATCCGCCCGGTTTGTCTTCAAGTGCGATGCCGGCGTCGAGCAGTTCCGCCCGAATCCGGTCCGCTTCGGCATAGTCCTTCGCTTGCTTCGCCGCGACACGCGCGGCGATCTTCGCTTCGATTTCGTCGGCTGCGAGCCCGCGTGCCTGCGCGGCACCCGTGCCCTGCTGCAGGAACGCGCGCGGTTCGCGGCCAAGCAGGCCCAGCAGGCCAGCCAGCTGTTTCAGTTGCCGCGCGAGCGATGCATCGCGCGTGCGGTTGACTTCGCCCGCCAGCTCGAACAGCGTCGCCACCGCGACCGGCGTGTTGATGTCGTCGTTCATCGCGGCCGCGAAACGCTGCGCATGCGGCTCGTTCCAGTCGAGCGCGAGCGCGTCGGGCTCGACATCCTTCAGCGCCGTATACAGGCGCGTGAGCGACGCGCGCGCATCGTCGAGATGCACGTCGCTGTAGTTGAGCGGCGACCGGTAGTGCGTGCGCACGATGAAGAAGCGCATGACCTCGGCGTCGTAGCGCTCGAGCACTTCTCGGATCGTGAAGAAGTTGCCGAGCGATTTCGACATCTTCTCGTTGTCGACCTGCACGAAGCCGTTGTGCATCCAGTAATTGACGAACGTCTGGCCGGTCGCGCCTTCGCTCTGCGCGATCTCGTTCTCGTGGTGCGGGAATTGCAGGTCCTGGCCGCCGCCGTGGATGTCGAAATGCTCGCCGAGCAGCGTGCAGCCCATCGCGGAGCACTCGATGTGCCAGCCCGGCCGGCCCATCCCATACTTCGATGCCCACGACGCGCCTTCCGGGTCGTCCGACTTCGCGCGCTTCCACAGCACGAAATCGAGCGGATCTTCCTTCGCATCGTTCGCGGCGACGCGCTCGCCCGCGCGCAGATCGTCAAGCGACTTGCCCGACAGCTTCCCGTAGTTCGCGAACTTGCGCACCGAATAATTGACGTCGCCGTCGGTCGCCTGGTACGCATAGCCGTTCGCCTCGAGCTGCTCGATCATCCCGAGCATCTGCGGAATGAACTGCGTCGCGCGCGGCTCGATGTCCGGCCGCTGGATGCCGAGCGCCGCTTCATCCTCGTGCATCGCGCCGATGAAACGGTCGGTCAACGACTTGATCGTCTCGCCGTTCTCGACCGCGCGGCGGATGATCTTGTCGTCGATGTCGGTGATGTTGCGCACGTACGTGACCCGATAGCCGATCGCACGCAGCCAGCGCTGGACGAGGTCGAACACGACCAGCATGCGCGCGTGGCCCACGTGACAATAGTCGTAGACGGTGATCCCGCATACGTACATCCGCACTTCGCCTGTCTGGCGCGGCACGAAAACTTGCTTGTCACGCGCGAGCGTGTTGTAGATGCGCAGTGATTCCATAGAGATGAACCGTGAGCCGAAGGAAACCGCCCTGGCGAAGCTCGCCCAGCATGCGAAACGGACGGACCACCTGCCGCGGCACGACGCCGCGCGTCCTCGGTATCACATGGGGCGGTCAGGCTGCAAGCACAGCGGTGACGGCCACGAGAGGCAAAGAAAGACTATCTGCGGCTCGCCGGAACGCGCAGACGTTTTGTTAGAATGGGTCGGAGTATAACATTCCGATTTACGCCTATGAAACCTCATCGCGGCCGCGCGCCGAGCGCTGCGACCCTCGTTGCGACCGCCGTCATGGGCGTCGCACTGACGCTTTTCGCGGCCCCCGCGGCATACGCGCAAAAGGCCCCGGCCACCGCCGACGGCACGCCCGAAATCGACGGGTCGATCGCCGGCAAGCAGTGGAAACAGGCGCTCGCGCAACTCGACGCGCGCATCGCGTCGAATCCGCACGACGTGCAGGCGCAGTTCAAGCGCGGCACCGTGCTCGCCCGCCTGAACCGCGACGACGACGCGATCCAGCAGTTCGTCGCGATCACGCAGGCCTACCCCGAACTGCCCGAACCGTACAACAACCTCGCGGCGCTCTACGCGAAGCACGGCCGCTACGACGAAGCGCGCAGCGCGCTCGTCACCGCGACGCAATCGAACCCGAGCTACTCGCTCGCGTACGAGAACCTCGGCGACCTTTATCTGCGCCTCGCGGCCGAATCGTACAAGCGCGCGCAATCGCTCGGCCGCACGAGCGGCGCGACCGCGCAGCGCCTCGCCGACCTGCAGAAGATCGTGTCGCCGCCGAAGGCGGCGGCGAATGCACGCGCCGTCACGCCTGCGACGCGCGCGTACACCGATCGCGCCGCCGCGAACGTGAGCACCACCACGCTGCCGATGTCGCCGACGTTCCAGTTCAACGGTCCGTCCGGCGCGCTGACAGCGCCGTACGTCGCGCCGTCGCAGTAAGCGGCGCAACCTTTCTTCCCTCCCAATCTGAGGATCGCAATGAAACGTCTGTTGCTGGCGCTTGGCGGCGCCGCCCTTCTCGCGACCGCGCCCGCGTTCGCGCAATCGGCCACCGCGCACCCCGTCGTGCAGCTGAAGACCTCGCAGGGCGACATCCGCGTCGAGCTCTATCCGGAGAAGGCGCCGAAGACGGTCGCCAACTTCCTCGATTACGTGAAGGCCGGCCAGTACAACGGTACGATCTTCCATCGCGTGATCAAGGGCTTCATGATTCAGGGCGGCGGCTACAAGACCAACTTCGAGGAGAAGCCGACCCGCGCGCCGATCCCGCTGGAAAGCCGCAATGGTCTGAAGAACCTGACGGGCACGATCGCGATGGCGCGTACCAGCGATCCGAATTCGGCCACCGCGCAGTTCTTCATCAACACGGTCGACAACAGCGGCCTCGACTACCCGAACCCGGACGGCAACGGCTATGCGGTGTTCGGCAAGGTCGTGTCGGGCCTCGACGTCGTGAAGAAGATCGAAGGCGTGGCGACGACCTCGCGCGGCCCGATGCAGGACGTGCCGGCTCAGCCGGTCCTGATCGAATCGGCCAGCATCGTCTCGAAATAAGCACCTGCCGGCACGTCCGGCGCCACACGCGGCCGCGTCGCACGACCGGCCGCGTGCCATTTAAACCGCCTCACCGAAGGAATTTCATCATGGTTGAACTGCACACGAACCACGGCGTGATCAAGCTCGAGCTGGACGCCGCCAAGGCACCGAAGACGGTCGAGAACTTCCTCAACTACGTGAAGAAGGGTCACTATGACGGCACGGTGTTCCACCGCGTGATCAACGGCTTCATGATTCAAGGCGGCGGCTTCGAGCCGGGCCTGAAGCAGAAGCCGACCGACGCGCCGATCGACAACGAAGCGAACAACGGCCTGAAGAACGACAACTACACGATCGCGATGGCGCGCACGAACGATCCGCACTCGGCGACCGCCCAGTTCTTCATCAACGTGAACGACAACGACTTCCTGAACCACTCGTCGCCGACGCCGCAGGGCTGGGGTTACGCCGTGTTCGGCAAGGTCGTCGAAGGCCAGGACGTGGTCGACAAGATCAAGGGCGTCAAGACGGGCAACGCGGGCTTCCACCAGGACGTCCCGACCGACGACGTCGTGATCGAAAAGGCCGTGGTGGTCTGACGCATAGTCCGTTACGGAGGCACTTCGATGTTGCAGGAGAGTCCGCCGCGAAGCGTCTCCGCGGGCGTGCCGGGCGAGCGCGAATACGCGCAAGCCGCACGCCCGTTCCTGTTTCTCTCCGATCTGCACCTGAGCGAGGCGATTCCGAAGACGGTCGCCGCGTTCGAGCATTTCGTGAAATACACGGCCGACAGCGCCGACTCGGTGTTCATCCTCGGCGACCTGTTCGAATACTGGATCGGCGACGACGTGCTCGACCACGATCCGTTCGCGGCGCGCATGGCCGCGCTGATGCATACGTTCTCGGAACGCGGGATCGCGCTCTACGTGATGCACGGCAATCGCGATTTCCTGCTCGGCCGGCGCTTCATGAAGGCGGCCGGCGCGATGCTGCTGCCCGATCCGGCGCTGATCACGTCGTTCGGCCAGCGCATCGTGCTCGCCCACGGCGACGCGCAATGCACGGCCGATCGCGGCTACCAGATATTTCGGCGGTTTGCCCGCAATGGCATCGCGCAGGCGCTGTTTCTCGCGTGGCCGTTCCGCTGGCGCCGCGCGCTCGCGCAACGGATGCGCTCGAACAGCGAAGCGGGCCGGATGCGCCCCGCCTCGCCGCTCTACGACGTCACGCGTGAAGGCATCGCCGCGCTGTTCCGGAAGAGCCGCGCGAGCGTGATCATTCACGGCCACACGCATCGCCCCGCAAGCCACGCCGAACCGGGCGGGATTCGCTGGGTACTGCCCGACTGGGATCTCGACCACGGCATGCCGCGCGGCGGCTATCTGCGCGTCGACGCCGAAGGCATCCACGCGATGCCGCTCGACTGACGCGATCGGCGCTGCCGGCGGCCGCCGGCATGCGCCGCGTTACGACTGGCGCTCGAGCGCCTTGCCTTCCAGCACCGCCGACAGCCTGCGCAGGTCGAGACGCGCCGCGTCCGCGCCC
This sequence comes from Burkholderia sp. BCC1640, assembly GCF_902833125.1. Classification (NCBI taxonomy): domain Bacteria; kingdom Pseudomonadati; phylum Pseudomonadota; class Betaproteobacteria; order Burkholderiales; family Burkholderiaceae; genus Burkholderia; species Burkholderia sp. BCC1640. The sequence continues at coordinate 9,931 of NZ_CADFEF010000009.1, forward strand.
TGCAGCGTTTCCAGATGCGTGCCGAGTTGCTCGAGCGCCGCGACGATCTCGTCCACGCGCCGACTTTCCTTCGCCGCGTGGTCGATCAGGCCGTGAATCGCGAGCGACATCGGGTCGTCCGCGTTCGGCGTGATCCCGTACGCGCAGAACGCGGCGCGCTCGGGCTGCGGCTTCGATTGCGCCGGCATCACGATGCGCGCCGGATTGCCCACCGCGGTACCGCCTGCCGGCACCGGCTTCACGACAACCGCGTTGGAACCGATCTTCGCACCCGCGCCGACCGTGAAACCGCCGAGCACCTTCGCGCCCGCGCCGACGATCACGCCGGCCTCGAGCGTCGGATGGCGCTTCGCGCCGCGCGTGAGCGACGTGCCGCCGAGCGTCACGCCCTGATAGATCGTGCAGTCGTCGCCGACGACCGCGGTTTCGCCGATCACGACACCCATCCCGTGATCGATGAACACGCGCCGGCCGATCGTCGCGCCCGGGTGAATCTCGATACCCGTCAGGAAGCGCCCGGCTTGCGACGCGAAGCGTGCGAGCCAGTAGCGCTTCGCGCGCCAGCACGCATGCGCGAAGCGATGCAGCACGAGCGCGTGCAACCCCGGATAACAGGTCAGCACTTCCCAGGCACTGCGAGCGGCGGGATCCCGCTCGCGAATCGTCGCAACGTCTTCGCGCAGTCTAGTGAACATGATCTGGTCTGGGCTGGGGAAAAGGCCGGCGTGCCCCGCCGGCAAAGGCCGGCCGTTATCGCACCGGGTAATTTGCTTATGACGTCCGGCGATTGTAGGGCCACTCGCGCGCGGCCGCACGGCGTCGCGCGTTCACCCCGCCGGCGGCACGGGTATTCGCGCGGAATACCCGTCGCGGCGGATCGACACGGCCTTCCGATGGATCGGCGCGCGCAAGGTCACCGACATCGAGCGGTCGATGCAATGCGGCGTTGGCGGGCGGGGACGCAGCCGTGCAGCGCGCGAGCGCCCGGCAGCCGGCGTGCCGGGCCGCTTACGCGTCGCCGTCAGGCGTGCCGGATTTCAGCAGGATGTGCTTCGCGATGCCGCGCAAGATGTTGACTTCCTCGCGCTCGAGACCGGTGCGTGCGAACAGGCGCCGCAGCCGCGGCATCAGCTTCTTCGGGTTGCGCGGATCGAGAAAATCGAGCGCGATCAGCGCGTTCTCGAGGTGCGCGTACATCCGCTCGATCTCATCGCTCTGCGCGAGCGTGCCTACTTCGGCCTGCGCTTGATGCGACGGCCCGCTCCCCTGCTCCAGGAGCGCGACGCGCAGTTCATACGCGAGCACCTGCACGGCCTGTGCGAGGTTCAGCGAACTGTAAGCCGGATTTGCCGGGATGTGCGCGAGCGCGCTGCACTGCTCGACGTGCTCGTTCGCGAGGCCCGTGCGCTCGTTGCCGAACACGAGCGCGATGTCGCCGGTGCCGACCTGCGCGCGCGCCTGTTCGGCGGCCGCACGCGGCGCAAGGCGCGGCGGCCCGTATTCGCGCGCGCGGGCAGTCAGCGCGATCGACCACTGGACGCCGGACAGCGCGTCGCCGAGCGTCGGCACGACATGCGCGGACGCGAGGACGTCATCCGCGCCGCTCGCCATCGCGATCGCCTCGGGGTCGCTCTGCACGTGCGGCACGCGCGGCGCGACCAGTACGAGCCTGGAGAAACCCATCGTCTTCAGCGCGCGGGCGGCCGCCCCGACATTGCCGGGATGGCTCGGCTCGACGAGCACGAAGCGGGTGGACGTGAAGCCGCCGGACGGCGGCGGGGACGAGGCCGCGCCCGATTCGGACGGCGCGGCAGGGTTCTGCGGGGTTTCCACTACATACGACTCGGTTCATCAGAATGGCAGTATGGTATCGCCATCGCCCCGGCAAACCCACTCGTCCGGACGGCCAGTGGGGTTTCCCCGCATTCCGGCCACCTGAAACTCTCGAAAATCGGGTAAAATCATGCGTTTACGTGTCGCATCCCGTGCGACACGGGTCGTACCCTGCTCTTTGTCAATTCGCGTCTCATCTCGCCCGGCACGTTTGCGCCGTTCCGGGCGGTGTGTTCCACTTCGTGGCGGCCCGTGCCGCCGGCTACAGGATCCAGGCTCATGCATCCCATGCTCAACATCGCTGTCAAGGCTGCGCGCCGCGCCGGACAGATCATCAACCGTGCCTCGCTCGACCTCGACCTGATCGAGATCCGCAAGAAACAGCAGAACGACTTCGTCACCGAAGTGGACAAGGCCGCCGAAGAGGCGATCATCGAGACGCTGAAGACCGCCTACCCCGACCACGCGATCCTCGCGGAAGAATCGGGCGAATCCGAGAACGAATCCGAATTCAAGTGGATCATCGATCCGCTCGACGGCACGACCAACTTCATCCACGGCTTCCCGTACTACTGCGTGTCGATCGCGCTCGAGCACAAGGGTGTCGTCACGCAGGCCGTCGTCTACGATCCGAACAAGAACGACCTGTTCACGGCCACCCGCGGCCGCGGCGCGTACCTGAACGACCGCCGCATCCGCGTCGGCCGTCGCGACCGCCTGGCGGACGCGCTGGTCGGCACTGGCTTCCCGTTCCGCGAGAAGGACGGCCTCGACGCATATGCGCGCCTGTTCACCGAAATGACGCAGGCCTGCACGGGGCTGCGCCGTCCGGGCGCGGCCGCGCTCGATCTCGCGAACGTCGCGGCCGGCCGTCTCGACGCGTTCTTCGAGCAAGGCATCAACGTGTGGGACATGGCGGCGGGCAGCCTACTGATCACCGAAGCCGGCGGCCTCGTCGGCAACTACACGGGCGACGCCGACTTCCTGCATCGTCATGAGATCGTCGCGGCGAACCCGAAGATCTACGCGCAGATGATCCCGATCCTGAACCGCTACAGCCGCGTGCATCCGGCAGCGGAGTAAATCCGGGCCGCGCCCGCGCGGCGCGGCTGACGCAGCCCCCTGCCGCCAGCGCGCCGCCCCGCCCGTCTCAACACCGCCACGACTTCGTGGCGACCGTATCCGAATACTCATGTTACGGCTAAGCGAACTTAAACTCCCGCTCGACCACCCCGAGAGCGCCCTCGAGGCCGCGATCCGCGCGCGCCTCGCGGAGCTTGGCGTGCCGGCAGACGGGCTCCTCCGTTACACGGTGTTCCGCCGTGCGCACGATGCGCGCAAGCGCGCCGACATCAAGCTCACGTATATCGTCGACGTCGAAGTCAAGGACGAAGCGGCCGTGCTTCCGCGACTCGCCGGCACGCCGCATTGCGGCGTGACGCCCGACATGGCGTACCACTTCGTCACGAAGGCGCCCGAGCACGCCGACTTCCTGCGCCCGGTCGTCATCGGCATGGGGCCGTGCGGCCTGTTTGCCGGCCTGATCCTCGCGCAGATGGGTTTCCGCCCCATCATCCTCGAGCGCGGCAAGGCCGTGCGCGAGCGCACCAAGGACACCTTCGGCCTGTGGCGCAAGAGCGTCCTCAATCCCGAGTCCAACGTGCAGTTCGGCGAAGGCGGCGCCGGGACGTTTTCCGACGGCAAGCTTTACAGCCAGATCAAGGATCCCCACCACTACGGCCGCAAGGTGCTCGACGAATTCGTCAAGGCCGGTGCACCGGAAGACATCCTGTACCTGAGCCGGCCGCACATCGGCACGTTCCGCCTCGTCAGCATGGTGGAAAAGATGCGTGCGACCATCCACGAACTGGGCGGTGAAGTGCGCTTCGAAACCCGGGTCGAGGACATCGAAATCGACCAGGGCAAGGTGCGCTCGCTGACGCTGTCGAACGGCGAAACGCTCCGGTGCGATCACGTGGTGCTGGCCGTGGGCCACAGCGCGCGCGACACGTTCCAGATGCTGCACGACCGCGGCGTGTATGTCGAAGCGAAGCCGTTCTCGCTGGGTTTCCGGATCGAACATCCGCAGGGGCTGATCGATCGCAGCCGCTTCGGCAAGTTCGCCGGTCACAAGCAACTCGGCGCGGCCGACTACAAGGTGGTTCACCACTGCAGCAACGGACGCGCGGTCTACAGCTTCTGCATGTGCCCCGGCGGCACGGTGGTCGCGGCGACCTCCGAGCCGGGCCGCGTGGTCACCAACGGCATGAGCCAGTATTCCCGCGCCGAGCGCAACGCGAATGCGGGCATCGTCGTCGGCATCACGCCGGAAGACTATCCGGGCGGCCCGCTGGCGGGCATCGCGTTCCAGCGCAAATGGGAAGAACGCGCGTTCGAGCTCGGCGGCGGCGATTACAGCGCGCCCGGGCAGCTGGTCGGCGATTTCATCGCGGGCCGGCCGTCGACGTCGCTCGGCTCCGTGGTGCCGTCGTACAAACCGGGTGTGCGCCCGACCGATCTCAGCACCGCGCTGCCCGACTACGTGATCGAAGCCATTCGTGAAGCACTGCCGCAGATCGACAAGAAGATCGCCGGCTTCGCGATGCACGACGCGGTGCTCACCGGCGTGGAGACGCGCACGTCGTCCCCGATCCGGATCCGGCGCAAGGACGATTACCAGAGCGTGAACGTCGAAGGGCTGTATCCGGCCGGCGAAGGCGCCGGGTATGCGGGCGGCATCTATTCGGCAGCGATCGACGGTATCGAAGTCGCGCAGGCGGTGGCGCTCGATCTGATGTCGGCGCACACGTCCTGATATTGCAGGACGGACTCGGCGCACGTACGCCCGTGCGCCGAGTGAAGCCGGCATTTTCAATGCCCGCCCGGGGCGAGCTCGAATCGCCGCATCGGACCGACGCTCTCCGATCTCGATCGCCCCGCCTTTGCGATGCACCGCGGCCATTCAGAGGCCGATGTGCCGGACACGACTGACGCCGAGCCAAATTTCGCTTTGGTATACTTCGCGGCCAAGCCCTCTACGTTTCCCCGCATCCATGGCCGCCGCACAGTCGGACAACGCGTCATCTGATTTCATGCCGGCTGACCTCAGGCAAAGCGTGGTCACGCAGACGTTGCCGCATTCCCAGGTCGGCATCAGCCGACTGAAGACATCTCGTAGAAATATTGGCCGAACTGCGCCATATGAACTTGAAGACGCCGATCTCATCGTGCTGCAATTGCGCGCGTTCGGCGAACAGGAATTGTGGCTTGATGGACGTGTTGCCCGTTTCGTCCCCTACGATGCGGGGACCGTCACGATTCATGACCTTGATCGCAGATGGGTTTCCGACCTCAAGGGGGCGTTCGACTGCATCCATTTTCACCTCCCTCGCCGAACGCTGGAGGAGACAGTCGATGAAATCGGCGGCAGACAGCGACCACAGCTCTACTTGCCGCCGCACTTGAGCGCGACGGATCCGATCATCCACCGCCTGGGCCAGGCTCTGCTCCCCGCTTTAGCGCGGCCCGAGCATGCGTCTCAGCTCTTTATCGACCACGTCGCGCTTGCCTTCCAGGCGCATGTCGCGCGCCTGTATGGCGGCGTCAGCGAGCGCCGGGAGAAGTCGACCTGCAAACTCACTGCGTGGCAGGAGCGAATGGCGAAGGGACTTCTTCTCGAACACCTTACCGGGAACATCTCGATTGCCGATGTGGCGAGAGCATGCGGCCTGTCTCGCGGCCATTTCGTCAAAGCCTTTCATCAAACCACCGGGTTACCGCCCCATCGCTGGCTGATCAACCAGCGTATTGAGCGAGCGATGATGTACATGCGCACGTCCTCCATGCCCCTGCAAATGATCTCGGACGCATGCGGCTTCGCCGACCAGAGCCACTTCACGAGAACATTCACGCGCGTCACCGGCGTGACACCGCGTCGTTGGCGCACGGACAACGCTTGAGGATCGCATGAGCGACGCCCCGCTTTCGCAAGCGGGTATTTCCTCGTTCTCCGGCATGATTCGACAAGTCCTGGCGCACGAAGCTCCGCCACGACCTGCGCCCGGCCGATGGATCGTCACTGTGCAGGTCGATCGCTGCGCGTGACCAGATTTCCCTTTAGTGCCGCGCTCATCGGCATGTCGAGATTCGCGCCGCGTGGCGGAATCGGCGATTCAAACCACTTTGCGTACAGGCGAGTGAATTCGCCGCTCTTCATGAGCCGAGTGAGCGTGCCATCGACGAGTCGCTTGAACGCCGGATCGTCCTTGCGCACCATGCATGCGTACGGCTCCACCTGCAGCGCGTCTCCTGCCACGGCCCACGTACTCGGGTCGTCCGCGTTGGCCCTGAGCCCGTAAAGCAGCACGTCATCGAGGGCGAGCGCTGCCGCTTTGTCGTCCGCGACGATTTTTAGTGCGTCGGCATAGTCCTTTGTCAGCACGACTTCGGCATCGATGTGCTGCGCTTCGAGCTGGCGCCGCAGCGTTTTTTCGTTCGTACTCCCGCCGACCGTCGCGACGGACTTATGCGCGAGGTCGGCATAGTCGCCAATGCCCGACGCCCGTTTGGCCATCAGCCGCGTGCCGGCATAAAAGTAATTGATCGAAAACGCGACGTCCTTGCCACGCGCCGACGTATTTGTCGTCGACCCGCACTCCAGATCGTAGGTGCCATTGACGAGCAGCGGAATTCGATTTTGACCTGTGACCGGCACGTAAGCGACCTTCAGATCCGGTCTGCGAAGTGCCTTGCGAACGTCGTCGACGATTGCTTCCGTTACGTCCATCGAAAAGCCGACGGCTTTATGCGGCGTCAGCAGATAGCTGAACGGCACGGCGGCTTCCCTGTACGAAACAACGATTTGATTGGACCGGGAGATTTTGTCTAACGTCTGCGCATTGGCAGTCATCGACACGGCGTACCCCGCGAATAATGCGGCGAGCATGGCAAACGATGGGGATCTCATGATGCCTCTTTCACGACGTTTTCTCTGCAGAAGCTCGATTTGCCGAGCCGTCTCCGTCAGTAGCGGACCGCACATCGTATCCCTTGCCGCGCGTCCATCGATTCCGACGTGAATTCACTTTAAGCGGAGTCGATCGCCCCCGATTGATTCAGGTCAACAGCGCGGCCGTCTCGGAACGAGTGCCCGGAGAAGGTTTCAGCACGATGCCGCAAATCGTATTGAGATCCGGTTGGTCGATAGGCCGCCTGCCCGCCTTGGCTGATTCATCAGTGTCACGCCGGTAAGACGAACACCGGTGCCATCCCTTGGGACCATCCGAGCGGCCAGGAATCGATGCCGGACATGGAGTCGTATCGCGCGATCTGCTGGCCTATCGGCCAACTTCGATCGTATTCGTCGAAGCCACTGGTAAACTCGGGGCAACTCAAGCAACAAATTCATGCCGGATCTATGACCACGCTGTCGCCCGAGGCCTTTGCAGGCCACACTCCAATGATGCAGCAGTACCTGCGCTTTATCTGACAAAGCCTGACGCCCAAAGCTACGCCAAGACCTACGCCTGCCCTTTTAGGGACCGGCCGTTACCGACCCGAAGTGAGCCTTCAGCATTTTGGGAAGAAGTCGTTCAATTGACCGGACGGCTGCTTCTCTTGATCAACTTCGCTATCAACGGTCACACGAATTTCTATAAGCCTCTCGAAGCCAAGAATCCACATACTGCCTTCACCCTGTTATCGGCAGGGTCATCAGCACGAAAACATCGTTGGGCGGACTCATTCGTCGAATAAATTCAGCTCCCGCATGGTTATTCTGATCCGCTGAATTCACGTCGATGGGCGGATCTGCGCCGTCCCAAATGCAATCGTACCGCGCCTCGAATTGGGGGGGATCCAAATGCCAGATGCCACCTTCAATTCGAGCGACGACCAAGCCATATTGGGCCGCGCGCTCACAGACATCGATTGCAGCGGCTGTCGAGAGCTTCATCGCCGGATTTTCACCGAGGGCGAAGAAGTCATCCGACGAATGATATAGACGACCACGATCAATGTTCATTCTTTCATTTCCCCGCAATCCGAGAGTCAACGCGCCGGCCGCACCGGTCTTGTCGCTCACCTGCACCACCTCGCCGGTTCGGTCATTCACGGGGTGACATAGCAGTCAGGTGAGCCATATACGGTTGCTGGATTCCTCTCGCCACGCCATCCGGGGTCTTCGCCGGACCTCGTTTGCCCAGTGCCGCCCCAGTGAGACCTTCGTCAACAATATCTTGAACCCCTACCCTTTCAGCGACAGGCCGTTATCGACCCTGAACGGCCCTTCAGATTCATCCAAAGCGGTCAATCGTTGTGACCTGCGGCGGGATTTTGTAGCCACGCTCGATGAGTATCTTGGCCTCGGCGCGACTGCGGAATCATTCCCGATTAAATCGCTTCTCGCGCAGCGTGCCGTTGGAACCTTCAACGGAGTCGTTCTGCCAAGGGCGGCAAGAACGGACACAGCGTGTACGATCTGGTCTTCAAGAAAACCATCCAAGGAGAGTGGAATGAATCCGGAACAGGCCCGAGCCGAAGAAACCCAGGCGATGGAGCGCATGGTGGCCGCCACGCTGCGCGTGCAGAGTACGTTCGCCTCGATGCAGAAGCAATTCCCGCCGCAAGGCAGCGGCGAGCCTTCGTCGTTCGCGCTGCAAACCTTTGATGCCGCCCTGCAGGAACTTGAAGACGCACAGGCCGCGTTCGATGCGCTGCTGAACGATCTGATCGACGGTAACCGCTAAAGGCTACACCCTTATCTGCACCGATTGTCGACGATCTAAAAAGCTGTGTCGAACGGCCGTTTCTGGCCGGTAGCTGTCTCTCGCCATCGCCGGCGACAACTGGCCGGATGGCAAACTTCGAGCGGTCCCGTCAGGCCCACTGGTAAACTCGGGCGGCCAAAGCAACTTTTCCCGGTCACATGAGCACCCAACCCACCGCAGCACCTGCACCCGTCACTCCAATGATGCAGCAGTACCTGCGCCTTATCTGACAGGACACAGGTCACAAACCTTCGCCGAGACCTACGCCTCCCCTTTCAGCGGGGAGTCGTTACCGACCCAAGCCCGTCGTTCGATACGAGACGTTACCTTGGTCCGTTTTTCGAGGTGCAACGGTCCCACGGTTCGCAAGCGTTCAGCCCGGCAACGATTATTGACTGGAGGCATAGGGAAGCCGCAAGACCCAACCGCCTGCAACTTCTTTGTCTACGGCCGATTTACAGGTTGTCCGTCGACGCTTGGATGAAATCCCTTAGACGTTGTTCGGAAAGTACTCCGTTGTAGGCCGCGTTGGTAGGGTACATCGTTATCTGTGCGGCCTGTGTTATCGGCTCTCCTAAAGGAGGATTTGCCTGCCCTCGATGCCCAGCCTCGGAGTGCGCGTCAATCGTGAAGTTGTAAACGTCTAGGTTGGCGTGACAAGCGATACTCCGCAGATACATCAGCGCAGGAATAACATGGTTCATCCAATCTTCGGAGACATTAGCCGTACCCAGCGCGGGGTATCGCCACGCGGAACCGCCGACACGTTCCCATCCTAGTCTGGTAAAGCACGCGAGAATTCGGGTGCGGTCGTTGCCATCGAGTACGGACGCGTCATCTATGTCGAATGTCACCGTAATTGGCATATCGTTAGCTCCAGGGGCAGTAATTGCTGGTTAAAGTATTCGGAGCATACAAACAAAAAGGCTCGACGCAAAGAACCGAGCGTGAATGACCGTTAGCTAACCAGGAGTCGGCACCCGAATGTCTGGCTTATGCCCGACTTGAGCGACGGTTGCTGGCCGGTAGCTGTCCCTCCCCATCAGCGACAACTGACCGGCAGCCGCCGGTCGTGATCTCCAGCAACTGGCCGAACGGCGAACTGCGAGCAGTCCCGTGCGGGCCACTGGTAAACTCGGGCAGCCAAAGCAACTTTTCCCGGTCACATGAGCACGCAACCCACCGCAGCACCTGCAACCGTCACCCCAATGATGCAGCAGTACCTGCGCCTTATCTAACACGCGCCCCCTTTCAGCAAGGGGCCGACCGACCCACGACGGCCGGTCGAGCTGCCACAGCCTCTGATCTCTTCTTCGGCGCGGCAGGGATTGAACGGGGAGGCAATACTACGACGCGTCTGAACGCGGTTGATGTCCGATACCGTTTCGAGCAATGTCCGCCGCCGTAATTCGATTTTTTCGAAGCAACATCTTGGCTCTATCGGTGTACACGTTGGGCAGTGACGGTGTCTCGACTATTCTCTTCAACATCGCCCTCATCGTCGAGAGTTCCTTCATGGCATCCGGACCTCCGTAATTCCAGAGCTTTTCGGCCTGCCTCAAAACTGTTTCGACTTCGTCGAGGCTGAGGGGCCTTTCATCGATCAGATCGAGTGGTATTGGATACCCTGGGGCTGTGAAGTTTCGCAAGCCCCTGACTTCTCGTTGTAGTTCTGCGAGCGATTCGAGTATGACTTGTTCAGCAGATGCTTCTTTTTCGCTGAGATGCGCAACCTTAAATGTGCCAAAATTCTTCAGGAACGTGGAGTGCTCCGGATCCCGCTGTGACGCCTGATATGTCGCAAGAACCTTCTTTGCTAAGAGTTGCTTAAATTCCACGATACGTGTAAAACGCAAGTCGCGCGGATACGTCAAATGCTCAATAACGCCCGTATCGAACATATAGTCCGTCTTGTCATCTTTGATGATAACGGTCGGTTTATCGAAGGCCAACCGCATGCCCAATTCAAACATAACGTTAGGATTTTTCCCACTGACATCACATACAACGACATCTGATGCGTAGACTCCTTGGACAATGCGCTTCTGGATTACACCAACATCGTCGGCATCGCTTACCAACGCAGTGTTAAATCGTGGCGAGTCGAGAGTATTCATCGCCTCGATGATGACCGTTTTAACTTCTGCCCAGTGATCAGCGGTAACTCCGTCCATCGCTGCAATCGGCATCACGATCCCGCATTGCAGTACTTGCGGACTGTTTTTTTCTGTCTGCTCTTCTTTGATCGTACTCACGGCTTCCCCTAGCATCATTGGTATTAAGAGAGTGCAAGGATAGCAGTCAAACGAACGGCATGGAGCGAATCCGCCGACCGGATGACGCCGGCCGATCGCTGCGGTTCGCCATCGCCGACAAATTGCGGGATGGCCAATTTCGGTCAATCGCAGACGAGCCACTGGCAAATTGAGACTGTGCTGCAAGCATTGCCTCCCCCCCCGATGCGTCTTAAGCGAGAACGAGTTCAGTCATGGCGAACAGCTCATAACGCACGCTCCTGGCAGCCTGCGTACTATGAACCAACTGACACACATCCGCGTGGGCGCGATTATCAGGCAGACCGGTATCGTATACGCCGAATGCTTGAGTATTGTCGCACCGCACGCGTCGAATCTGCTCTACGCTTAGTTTTCCAAGCGAATGGACCGTCACTTGCTTTTCGGCATTCTCTGGTTTGGCATTCCGCTCGTCGGCTCGTCTCTGCGCTCTCTCGACGACCTCATCGATTGTGGTGAGGGTGAGTCGATCACTCGAAAAGCCCTTGTTAGTCACGTCGTCAAACCATATAGGCTTAATCTTATTTTCAGCGTCCACAAAATTCGGATGCGTCACCTGACGGACGATTGACTCATCGTTTGCCACGGGGCCGGGAGAGTGATCAGATGCAGTTTCACCTTCCCAAGCAAGGGCTTCCGGAATTTTCTGCAACGCCTTCACTTTCTGAGTGTCACCCATGTGTTGCGTAAAGAAATCTTTACATGCGTTCCCCGCCATAGCGTCCCTAAGCGTTATGTTTGCGGCCAAGCATTTGGAAAAGCTGGTCTTGACTTAAATTCCGGACATCATCAATCCAGTCGAAAGCTTCCGCGCCGGAGACCTTGTTCTTTGCAAAAAGAGAAAATGCACCGCCTCCTTCGAAGGCGATGTCGGCGTAAAACTCTGGAAGATCCCAATAAAGACCGATATCACCAGATGATCCGATCATTGGCGTGGGTATAGCGATTCCGCCAGGTAGCTGATCGAGGAAGCTAAGCGCATCGTTCAGATGTTCCTTATTGGCAGTCGAGGCGCCGTTACCATCCCAGTCCTCGCCGAGCCTCGAGTAGCTGGCAAGCTCCTCCCTGACCAATGTGAGTCGATCCACTTGGATCCCCGCTTTCTCAAAAGCTGGCTTGATATTGGTCTGTAAGAGATCGCCCTGAACGTCGATGTACGAGTACGCAAACGACGAATTAAACTCTGAAGGACTGCTTACAGGCGCTTCATACCCGAAGGCCAACCAATTCGGCGCTTCCGTTACGCTGGGATGAGCAAGCACAGCCATGTTGAACGCAACGCTCGCCACGGTAGCAATGTTCATTCACTCCCCCTTCTGAAGGGTCAACCCAATTTTGTCTCTGACCGCATCAGTAAACAAGCGATGCAGAATCGATTTATTTGCCTGATGAAGTTCTGGCATCACGGCACGAAGAGCGGTCATTGCACGCTCCAGTGACCAAATTGGTGTCCCAAAAGTAACTTTGTGCGTCAGCATGGTTCCAATTTGACGCACCCCGTTCAAGTCGCCAACATTGACATTCACATTGTTCAGCAAATGGCCGGACCATTCACCATCGTACGGCTCGATGTAGCCGTGATGCGAATGCCATGCCGATTTCAAGTCGTAGATGTTCGACGGAATGTAGGGTGATTCGGCGGCAAAGACCTCGCGCAACTGTAGATTCGCAGGATCATCTCGCCAAAAGAAAAGATCCTGATATTGGAGCGTGAAAGAATTAAGTGAACGACCGGTCAAAATGACCGGCAAAACGATCTCAAGCCAGCCGCTAACTTTCGGCCAGACTGCGTCCCATCGCGAGTATTCATTCAAGGCGACCAGGCAGCTCTCTCGCTGCACTTGGATCATCCGAGTAAACGATCCCGGCGCACCACCACTGGTGTGCAAGAACTGAATCCCGCCGAGTTGCGTGGCGGGCGTAGGAGGCAGCCTTGGCTTGTGATGTTTGGTAATCGCTTGCTTTGGCGCGTCTACGTTGACCGTGATGAGTTGCTGCTCTTGTACAACGGGGAAGCTACTACGAAATTGGGGCGCGAGTCGTTTGACAGCTTCGAGCGCTGACCGGTCCAAGGGTGTGGCCCACTCGAGGACGAACGCAACGTTCTGAACGGCGTGATCCCCAGCAAAGGGATGGAGAGAATCTATGGTCATTTTATTCTTGCATGTCCATGCCAGCGCCTATCTGCAGCAGGAGCGGCGACTGCGCGGCACACTTGTCCTCAATTTAAGTGCAATGTTATGGATAAGGGGGCGCATGCGCAATATCTAGTCGGCTAAATAGCTCTTTCTTGCGGTGCAGCATGTCGACCACGCACAATCTTGGTGCGAAAACGCTGATGTGGTCCGCTTGACGGATACTTGGGGCCACCGGAAGAAATCACCAGTCGGGATATGCGCCATGACCGGGCATTCGGATGCGACGACAAGGACGACTGACGCGGGGGCTGTCGCCCTCTTCTGACCGGCCCCCGCTTCTGATCAGTCGACCGGCGGCCTCCGATACTTCCTCTCCCGCATTGAGCGCCGCAAGATAGGTCGCCGTTAACTGGATGGTCTGCAGCGGCGTGCGCATGTCGTGACCCAGCATGCCCAACAACAAGTTGCGCGCCTGTTCGACCTGTTCGGTAAAAAAAGCAACTGATTCCGCCAGCGCCTGATCGATCGCCTCATTGAAGCGAATCATGTCGTTCAGATGAGGTGGACTCGGCTGACTCTCGTCGATCCACAAGCGCAGGACACTGGCACGCAGCGCCCGATACTCGGCCGCTAACTGATTGATGTTGAAGCCTCTCCGGGCGCGCAGTACAGCATGCGTCTGCGCGGCGGTTTCCGTGGCGTTCGCCGGCTCGGGTGCATGTCCAAGCGATTTTTCGCGTTGCTCGTCCCTTGTTTGCGGTGTGTCTATGTCCTTGGCCACGGCCTCCAGAATCTGACGCGCATGGTCGCGTAGTCCGCGCGAGTCCATGCTGCTCGAGGCCGGTAGCAGCGTGGCCGCGAACGCCTCCCACGGCACTAGGATTGGTTCCATGTTCCGAACGATGAAATCAGCTAGTCGCATGTCGCCCCACATCATGGAATGAACGGTGGCTGCTCCTTTCGTACCAAACGATATCACGCGAATACCAACGATCGAAGGCGATTACGTCGCCAGCCGCTCGCATGCGGCGGCCCTCCATGCGTCGCCCACAGTTACTTTGACTCGGCGATCATCTGGTCTGCCGGATAGAGCTGCAGCATTGCGCGGGCGGCCTCGACATTCGACGTGTGCAACCATTCGTCATAGTCGCTCGGCCGCAATATCACCACGGACCGCTTCTCGTCACCGGGCTTATGCATACGGCTCATCACAGGATGATCCCCAGCGTTGACGGTCAGCATGCTCATGCCGACCAGCGTTCGGCCGTCGTCCCCCTCGTAGCGCCGCCAGATGCCAGCAACGCAATATGATTGCCACTCGGTAAGACCGATTCGCTGCCATACGTTTCGGCCCGTTTCGTAACACGGCTCATATATCCAGCGGGCCGGAATCAAGCAGCGCTGGCCAGCGCGCCACGCCTTGCTATACAGCCGCGACTCTGCGACCGTCTCGGAACGGGCGTTCATCGTATCGAGCTTCCTCCGCTTCCGACCGCGCGCGTCGACGCGCTCCGGTTGCATGAACTTCGGCCAGAACCCGAACACGGCCTTGACCACGCCAAGACCGTCGCCTGCAGCCCAAGCGATCGGAGCTGCATAGTCCGGATACACGTCCGGCTCCCACGGGTCGCGGCGGTACAAATCGCCGATGCCAATCCTCAGCTCATTGATGCCCGGATCTTCGCCCGGCGCTTTATAGTTCGATGGGATGAACGCCGCTGCGCACTGAGCACATCATACGCGTGCGGTACTTCTGAACGGAGGCAGCTATGAATCCCATTCCCGTGGGAGTCGACATCGGCAAGAACGTCTTCCAGATCCACTACATTGCACCAAACAGCGGAGAAATTATCAACAAATCGCTCAAACGAGCGAACTTCCTCGAATATTTCGCGAACCTTGAGCCGTGCATGATCGGCATGGAAGCATGTGGCGGCTCGCAGCACTGGGCTCGATCACTCAGCCGGCTCGGGCACAAGGTCCGCCTGATGGCTCCGCGCTTCGCCAAAGCGTTCAACATCGGTAACAAAAACGATGCAGCGGACGCACGGGCAATCTGGCTGGCAGTGCAGCAGCCTGGCAATACGGTCGCGGTGAAAAGCGAGGCGCAGCAAGCCGTGCTGGCGCTGCATCGGCTGCGCCAACAGCTCGTGAAGTTCCGCACCTCCCAGATCAACTGCATCCGTGGACTCTTGGGCGAATACGGCGAAGTCATGCCGGCGAGCCGGCGCGCCTTTAACGCGAATATCGCCGCAGTTCTCGATCGGGTCGGCGACCACATCGCGGCTCCGCTGATCGACACCCTCCGGGAGCAGTGGGCGGCCCTAGCTCACCTGGACGAGCAGATCGCGCGCATCGAGGAGCGGCTCAAACAGTGGATGAGCACCGACTTGAGCGCGCAAGCGATCGGCGCTATTCCGGGCGTCGGCCTTCTTACCGCCACCGCCGCAGTTGCCACGATCGGCGACGCGAAAGCCTTCAAATCTGGCCGCGAGTTCGCGGCATCCATTGGCCTGGTGCCTAAGCAAGTCGGCTCAGGTGGTAGAACAACGCTGCTGGGAATTAGCAAACGCGGCGACGCTTATCTACGCACGTTGCTCGTGCACTGCGCGAGAGTCATCTCCGTTCAACTCCGATCTCGACACCCCTGGATTGAACAACTGCTGAAGCGACGACCTTATAACGTCGCAGTTGTCGCACTGGCCAACAAGCTGGCGCGTGTAATTTGGGCAGTGCTCGCTCGCGGCAGACCATATCAGCAGGACTTCGTCAGCACAAAGCCTGCATAGTCCGGCGCGAATCTTCAACGACAGAGGAGTGAATCTCATCCGATCGCTAGGCGTAACAGAAGGAGATGACTGGACAGGTTGGACCGTGACTCGCTAAACCTGAGTGTGCACTGGCGCCTCGAGCGCGATAGTTCGTATAGGCGCGAGTCAGCGGTTCTCATCGTGGCCCGCGACAGCCTCCGCGTCGCAACAAGGCCGAATATACGTACGCGATCCGCCTTTTCTGTCACCGCCCTTCTCCATTTTTCCGGAGTTCTATCGAAGACAAGGAGCGCTTTGCAAGCTCAAGCAGGTCTTGCTCATCTGCACGTGCTTCGGGCAGATCGGGTGGAGTGCGCATTGCGAAAATGCCTTTCCTGATCGCGGCGTCTCGACGCATCTGCAATTCGTCTTAACCGCTTCCGACCCACATCTGCCTCTCGAATCCGCTCGGAGTCGACGGCGGCTTTCAAATGTGCAACCGCCGTTCGAGGAACGTTGGAGAAATGTGTGTAGGTTTCAGTGGAGTTGACTCGCCTGCGGCGAGTGAGTTAGCGTAGCGATATGCAACGCAATCTGATTCCTTTCGTGACCGTCATTACAACGACGACCACCGGCAACGGTGGGTCGTCCTTGATGCGCACGCGGTAATCTTCGTCGTTGCATATTTTCAGGGGCCCCGCCGGCAAAAGACGGGGCCTTTCGCGTTTACGGCTGATCGTCTTTCGTCGGTATCACACCAGCACGGAGTCGTCATGAGCAAAGTAGATCATCACAGCCGAAATAGCGAACGAGAGGTGATGCTTGTTATCTCGATTCAAACCCTTCCCGGGAAAGGCCACGAGCAAATCGCGGCATATGAAAAGTTAGCGCCGCTTGTACGTGCGGAGCAAGGCTGTCTCCAGTACGATCTCCATTCTGTCGTCGGCGACGAAAATAGATTTGTCTTGATCGAACGCTGGGCGTCAACTGAAGCATTGGCGGCACACGACGTAACGCCTCACATGATTGCGGCCGATGCATATAGCCCGACCTTCAGGGCGGCACCGGCATGGGTTTTACAACTTGCTCCCGATAGCCTCGCATAGTCGATCTGCCAACGCAGCCCGCGATCAGGGCCGGCCCAGATGGCGAAATGATGGGCCGCCCGTCGCCAGGTGGACTTCTGCCGAACGTCCGTCGTCAGAGGCAGACAGGCCGTTCGCACGCGAAGTGGCCAACTTTGGTGACGAACGTTCGAATCAGCTTGCGACTCATTCAATATCTCTCGGTCACGAAAGTCCGCTGTCCCGCGCGGCATCGACATTTGACCGTCGATGAAAGCGTGCAGGTGAACGGCGCATTATGGCTGCCGATTGCAGACAGCCTGGTCGGTCAGTCCGTCACCGATTCTGGGGCGATTGGTTTGCCCCAAGAGCCGTTGCCAGCAAAGACAGCTTGCTAAATCGCGGCGTTCATATAGGTGCACATCGCCGCCCCCCGCCTTTCGTGCTTGACCGGACCATCTTACCTCGCGATACACTGTGTTTTTATACAGTATCGCTACCGTGATCAAACCTCAGTGGGCGTTCATTTGGGAGTTTCGTTTCTCCGGGGAAACGGAGTGGAAACGCACGCCCAGCGAGCTGACTGAGCACGAGCTGGAGTGGTGGATTGAGGCGGTCTATGATCCGCTCGAAATGCCCGAAAGGAGGCCTATCGAACGCACGCGGATAGATCGCAATCGCGTCCCGCTCAGGGATTCCAGGGTAAAAATGAAACCGAAGATGCCTGAGTTCGATGCGCCAACCGATGCCGAGCTGAGGGCAATATGGCGCGACCACACCGACCTACAAGTGCGCTGGCTTATCCTCGAAATTTTGGCGCTTCGACAGTCGATCAATCGCATTCAAGCATGGTTCGATTATGTTGACAAGAACGTCCCCGACCGGGGTGCGCTCGCCGGCGGGCAAGGTGAATTTCAGCGCCTCCGCCATCTCCTGCGCGCCGAGAAGGGTCGCGCCGGGATGCCGTGACGCCGATGCCGCCCAGATCGATTGACAATAGTTGACCGACAGCACGATAGCCGATGCGCCGGCCGTTCTCCCGGAAATGGTAAATTCATACGAAAACCACACCTACGAGAGAACATATGGCCCGAGCCATGATCTGCGTCGGCGACACGACGACGCACGGCGGCCGCGTGCTGGAGGGCAGCGCGAACGCAACGATTGACGGAAAACCCATTGCCGGCGTCGGGCACAAGGTACTTTGCCCGCAGTGCAAGGGAGTCTTTCCAATCCTGCCCGCCACTGGACGACACTACCCGCACCAAATCGCGGGCCGGGAAACGGCCATCGAAGGCATGAAAACCGCGTGCGGCGCAACGCTGATTGCCTCGCAGTCGTCAGCGACGCTCGACGACGTCGGGGACGGCGAGGCGACCACAGGCGGTGCAGTAGCAGCCGCAGCAGCAGCGCTCGCACCATCGCCGACGCTTTGCCTCGAATGCCTGAAGTCGGCGGCCGAGAACGCCGCGACCATGATCGCGCGCGGGTAGGCTCATGGCGGACATCTCGATCGAATCCTTCTTCGCTACGCGTCAACAGCAGTTGACCATGCAGGTGCACCTGTACGCCCTCGTCGACGGTCTTCTGTTCGAGGACGCGGCCGGCGGATCGCCCCCTGAGCGCTCGCAAGTGACAGTCGCCCTATTTGACGGCACACCGGACGCATCGCTCGCCGACGCCGGACCGTGGCTGCTCGATTGGGAACGGGCGTCCGGGAGTGTTCGGCGTGCGCTTTCGGCGATGGCCGGCAGCTCGACCGGTGTGTCATGGCTCATCAGTGCCTATCCGATCGAATCGCTCGCGGACGAGCTGCGTCGCCGGCTCGACGTGCGCCTGCCCGACGGGCGCACGGCGCTCCTACGCTTCTACGATGCCCGCATCATGGCCGACATGGCATCGCTGATGGAACTCACACAACGCATGCAGTTCTTCGTCCCGACATTCAACTGGCTCGTGGAGGTGAACGGGAAATTAAAGGGAGTGCACCCGCATGCTTGAACTGACAGGCGAACAGATCGCCGGCCTTGCCGAGATCGATGCACGTGGATATGTCGAACGCACCCGGCTAGATCTCATCAAAGCGGATCCGAAACTGGCCGATGACGGCACGCTGCCGACGCGGCTCTGGAACGCGTACGTCGCCGCTCGGCGACTCGGCATCCAGTCCGACGAGAATGTCGCCGCGTTTCTTCGGATCGAGGCATACGCGCCGAAATTTTACGAAAAGCCGGCCACACGCGCGTGGCTGACTCGGCCCGGCCGCTCGGCCGACGAACGTTTTCACGATTACCTTCGCGTCATCAAATGGCGCATCGAACATCCACAAGACAACGGGGGATCTCGAGATGGCGGGATTGGTAGTACCGGTGATAGAAGCGGCGGCGGTGGAGCTTGGGCCACTATTGGTGCGCGCTGGCGTAGCCTTGTTGGGCGGGGCGGCAGTGGCGGGAACGGGGAGTCTGTCGGGTGATACACCGCAGGACAAAAGTGACGCAAAGCCTGACGTCCGCGCGATTCCGCGAACCGGCGAAAGCTGCAAGAAATGCCCACCGGAAGGCGGTCGCCTTCAGCGGATGAATCACGGCGTAAACTGGACGTCGTACCGTTATCAGGCACGCATCACTGGCTTTGCATTCGATACCGCCGAGTGCCGCTGGAGTGACGAGTGGAATTGGCAGAACGTCGATTTCGATGGATTCCAACGTGAAGCGTGTCTGCTACAGGAGACGAAGGGGAACTATGATCAGTTCCTGGACGAGGAAGGCGATCCAAAATTCTTCTTCACGGGCTTCACTGACACTCGCAGACAAATTCTCCGGCAGTCCGCCGCCGTGAACGCCAACCCACCGACTCAGTTGATGTGGTATTTCATGACCCCGCGCGCAAGGGAGTATCTGCTGCCTGACTTGCGCCGGGCTCGCGTGCCATCCGTCTACCAACCGTAACGCCATGCAATTCATCGCTCAATACCGTGAAATAGCGAACGTCGAGCATTCCGACTACGCTCACCAGCTGACTCGACTATGGCCCGTCATCGAATCGCTTGCCGCGAAAGATGCACGCTTGGCCGAATGGTTCCTACAGGGGCATTCGGAAGAAGAGGCACGCCTGTATTCGGTTTATGAGGCACCGGGAACGCCCTCGACCGCTGTGCTCGCGGTGCTACGCGAACAGTATCGAGGCGAAGACAGTCTTGCGAAGACCATCGGGATATGGAACGGTCAAAGCGCGAAGAAAGATGGGGCGTCTCTTTCCGTCGGCTTCGACACCGGTTCGATGCCGTGCGATTTTGATCTATCAGTTGGCGAAGAAAGCACGACGTCATCCCGCCTTGGGGATTTCGAGTCGATCGGGCGAATCGTTGCCTCTATAGCCACCGCTTATGCTCCAGCGTACGTAACCGTCGCCCCACGGAAATACGCATCGAAGCAGGTTTTCGATGACAAGCCGGGCGTCGGCTGGATGCTGTACCTACCGAAGATCATCACGCAACAACAGGTACCGGAGGCACGCGCCATTATTCCGGTCCCGGCTTCTGGAACGCAGACTGGCACGATCATCGTCAGCGTGATCGATGGCACGTTCTCCGTCGGCAATCCCGAGCACGTCGAGGTCGCAAATCGCATCGAGATCCGCCTCGTTGATCAGGATCTCCTGCCGACCTACGCGAGTATTTGACGGAGGTGGGGCGACCGCCCCACCGATCATCTGTCTTTAGAACAGTCCGACAGGCTCGGCCGCGTCATCCCAACTGAAGATGATCAGCTCGTTGCGCTCGACCCCCTTCCCGCCACCGACCGTGTATTGAATCGGCACGGTCTCGATGTGGAACCCGTCGAACGCACGCCGAATATCTGGATGATCATTCAGGCTGACGATCGCACGTCCCTTCAGCGATCGCAGACGCCGCGCCATCTTCTCGTACTCGCCGAACGGGAATGCCACGCCGTACCCCTCCGTCTCGTAATACGGAGGATCGAGGTAGAAGAGCGTATGCGGCCGATCGTAACGATCGATACATGCAGCCCAATCCAGCCGCTCCACGAACGTGTTCGCGAGCCGAAGGTGGGCCGCCGACAGTTCCTCCTCGATCCGCAACAGATTCAGGCCGGGCGGCGTTGTCGTCGCGGTACCGAACGTCTGCCCTTCCAGCTTCCCGCCAAAGCAACTTTTCTGCAGGTAGTAGAACCGGGCCGCCCGCTGGATATCGGTGAGGGTTTCCGGGAGCGTCTGCTTCAGCCATTCGAACACCTGCCGGCTCGTCAGCGCCCATTTGAACTGGCGCACGAACTCCTCCAGGTGATGTTGCACGACGCGATACAGGTTAATCAGTTCGCCGTTCACGTCGTTAATGACTTCGACCTTGGCCGGCGGGCGCAAGAAATACAGCGCCGCTCCGCCAGCGAACACCTCGACATAGCAGTCGTGCGCCGGGAAACGCGGGATGATGTGGTCTGCCAGACGGCGCTTGCCGCCGATCCAAGGAATGATGGGATTTGCCATTGTGAAAGCCGTTTTTAAACTTGGTGTAGAATCCGGCCCGCCTACGTAGGTAAGCAGGGCCTTGGCCGATTCACTGGCACAAGCAGTGGAAAGGCGACCGGGAAAATGCGCGAACATTCCACCGGTCGCCCTGTTTCTTTCGAGACCGCGCGGCCTCGATTGCCGCGTTACTGCGACAGATTGGTTGATGCGTCGGCGATCAACGCGTCGTAACTACGCTCGCACTGCTGGCCGGCGATGCCTCGCTCGTCAGCGATCTTCGCCAGCTCTCCCGCGCGCTCGTCAGCCCGGCCGAACAGGTCGGCAAGCAGATCGAGGGCGTCGCCGGTTGCCGCGCCTCCGGCCGCAGCGCCGGCACGTCGAGCGTCGGCAACGAGCGCGGCGACCTGCTTGCGCAGCCCGTCAGCAACACCATCGGCAACAGCAGCATCAGCGCGTGCCTGATCACGTTCTTTCGCAGCATCGGTTGCGACCTCCTGTTGCGCCGCCAATCGGCGGCCAAATTCATCACGTACAGCGCGCAGATGGTCGATCTGCCGTGTCTGATCGGCGACCGTCGCGGACTGATCCGCATCACGGTGCCCCTTCGAATAGCCGGCAGCAGCGCCGACGAAAACGGCTGCGATGAGCGCGAGCCAGAGTCGAGGATCGAACCACGTCATGCGCCGCTCCGCATCATCGATGCGAGCCGCTTCGCGCGATCGCCGACCTGTCGCGCCCACAGGCTGTCGAGCATCTCGGCTGCCGCCGCGCTCCAGTCGCCCCGCTGCGTCGCCGCGAGAAACTTGCGGAACCCGAGCAACTTGCCCTGCATGTTGAACGCCATGTTCATCATCACGCGCTGGCGCACCGGATCGAGCGACGACCACCACGACAGATTGCGATCGAGCCATGCCTCGGTCTCGGCGATGTCGTTCTGGTACATCAGGTCGATCTCGTTATCGCGGAACCCCTTGTCCGTCAGATTGCGGCCGATTCCGCCCGACACCTTGCCGACCGTGTCGGTGTAGATCCGATACCGCCGGTCCTCATCGCGCGTCAGTTCCGCCTTCAGCTTGACCCCGTCGTACTTACCCATTTTTGCTTCCCCCAAAAAGTTGCTTTGCCTTCCTGCGCAGCAGCACCTCCAGGTACTGCGATCCGACGATGCCGAACGCGCTGCCGATTCCGAGCAGCGCAATCGGCGGGAGGTCCGGGATCTGCAACAGCGCAATGCCCGCGACCATCGACGTCGCCGACCCCAGCACGGCCCGGCCAGCGACCAGCCGAAACGTCAAATGCTCGCTACCCACCAAGACCTTCGCGACCCCGATCAATCCGCCCATCACGATCAGCTCCACAATCGTCTTTTCATGCTCTTGCATCGGTTCCCCTTGTCCCGATAAAAAGAAAGGCCGCTCCGGTTTCCCGTAAGCGACCTGCAAATACAGTGCGTGACGCGCAACTCGCGCTACTTCGGCGCCGGCACCACCAGATCGATCTTCTTGCCCTTCTTCTTCCCGTGCCCGACCTTCGCTTTCCCCTTGTTCCCTCCATTCAATGTCACAACCGTGATCCATCCGCGTGATGCGTACGTATGCTCGACCGACTCGATCAGAAACTCACCGTCTACGCCGGTCTTGAAACCCTTGAGCGCGATCGTTTTCTCTGCCGACAGATCGGCCCGGCCGCGCATCGTGAGCCGGCTCGTCGACGTGTGCCGATTGAGCGTCGTCAGTCGCGACGTCGCACCCGCTTTCGCGGCCTCCGGACTCGCGAACGCATGCCGTTCCGTATGCACCGCGGACGCACCTGGCGGAGCATCCGGATTCGGAATCGTCAGGTCGATCTTCTTCCCGGTCTTGCGGTCGTGCACCTTCGTGCGCACGGCCGCAAAGCTCGCGCGATCCGGGAAATTGATGTCGTAATCAAGCAGATCGCCCGGCGTGAGCGTGACGACCGGCAGCGGTTTGCCGCTCGCGCTCTTGCCGCCGCCACGCGGCAACACGATCAGCTTCCCTGCCTTGACCGTCGCCGTCGCACCATACTGGCGAGCCACGCGCGTGATGAAATGCAGGTCGCTCTCGCCGAACTGGTCGATACGCGGCACGACGGCGTCGACGTCGCACGCGGCCGACCATTTATTACGACGCGCGACGTCGCCCACGATGTCGGCCAGCTTCGCATTCGACCAGCTCCCGTATCGCTGCGTTTTCGACGTCGCACGCATGTTCGCGGGCTTGCCCCGGATCACGACGCTGGCCGGCGGCCCGCGCACACCGACCTCGTCGACCGCGTACTCGCCGAGCATCGACAGTCCCTGCTCGTCCCATCCGATCGACACCTTCAACGTTGCGCCCTTCGGCGGAAACTCGATGCGGCCGTCGCGATCATCGAGCGTGATCGTGCACTCGTCGGCGTCTAGACCGGGTTTGTCGATCGCGCGGATCTCCAGCACACGATCCTGTATCACCTTGGTCACGTCCGAGCCGTTCGCGACGACCTGAAAAATCGCTTCCATCGCACCTCGCTATGTCCAGAGCTGGACCGATTCAACACGCGGCGCATCGAGATCCGGCAGCAGGATCTCGACGCCGGCCGGGAACGGCTGCGGCCGAGCTGCAAGCCCCGGATTCGCTTCGTACACGGCCTCGACCGTGCCCCGCAATGTTCCGTAGTACCGAAAGCAGAGCGTGTCGAGCACGTCGCCGTCAGACGTTCTTAAAGTCTTCGCCATAGCGGCCGAACTCCACCGAGAATGTTTGCTTGCGCGGCGCGCCATCCACGAGCAGCGCGTCCTGCTCCTCCTCAATCGACTGCAGGAGCCAGCGGCCGAGCACATCGCCGTCGCCCGTCGTGAGCTGCACGGGCTTCATGCGGCCGCCGATCTCGCGCAGGCGGTGGATCTGCTTTGTGCCGGCCCCAAGCGCCGGAAACACGACGCCCGACAGCGTAATCGTCTCGCCGCCCTCGCTGACCGGCTGCAGCGCCTCCTGCCGGTTCAGACGCTCCTGCGACGCGACGCGATAACGCGTCGCTCGTCGCAGCTTGTCGTACGCGGCCGTCGACAAGTTGAAGTGGAATGCATCACCCGCTTCGCTCGTCATCGACATCAGGTGCGGCGTGCTCGACGTCGCCCCGCCGACCAGCCCGGACAGCATCGAGCCGACGCCCGTCGACTGGATCACCTTGACTACCGCCGAGTCCTTGATGCCGACCGCCGCGTTGAACTGATTCCACGCCCCGCCCAGCGCCGACTTCACGCTGTCGGCGGCAGCCCGCACAAGGGGGAAATTCGACCCGTCGACGGCCTTCAGAATCGAGCCGATCGACGCCTGCGTCGCGTTGAAGCTGCGCAGCACCGTGCCGACTTGCGGAAGCAGATCGCCGGCCACCGACAGCGCACCCGACGCGCCGGTCAGCAGCTCGGCCGCGCTGCTGAGATTGCCGCTCGCGAGTCGCTGCAGCACGTCGACCGTCGCCATGCTCGCCGCGCGATTCCGGTCGAAAATGCGGACCATCTGACGCACCCGCTCGGTCGCGATACCCGCCTGCGTCGCCGCCCCCGTGATCTGCTGAATCACATTCATAGCCATCCCCTTACATATGCGGCGCGTCGAACATTGCCGTTCGCGCGTTCGTCTTGCGTTGATGCTCGTCCATCATTCGCGTCAACATTGGACTAACCTGCGCGAGAAACTTGTTCGCCATGTCGGCATCAGTCCCTTCGATCTTCACGTGGAAGACCGGCGCGAAACTGTTCTGTTGCTCGATGCGCGGCCCCGGTCGAGCGCCGGCACCCGCGCCATCGGACGCTATCGCCTTCGCTTTCACGAGCGCCGCGACGCTCGGCGGCGTCTCGTCTCTCTTGCGCCCCAATACCCTGCGCGAGACAGCACTGAACAGCTTGTCGCCTGCAAACGTACCGACAGCGCCACCGATCACGCCCAGCACCGCAGCACCGATTGGCCCGACAAACGCACCAGCCATCGCGCCGAGCTTCGCTCCCGCCACACCACCGGCAAGGCTGCCCGCGATGCCTGCAAAGCGGTTCGCTTTCTGCGTGTTCGTATCGGTACTCGACGCAACGGCATACGCGTCACGCGCCGCGAATCCGAGCTTCAGCACCGTGCCGGCCACGGCGAGCTTGCCGGCATACGGCGCGACCCGACCGAACAGCGCCCTGCCGGCGCTGAAGACTCGCCCGATCCGGCCTGCCCGAGCCGCGCCGCGAGCAGCACGACCGGCCCGCCCACCGCCGAGCAGATCGCCAAGGCCGCCCCCTCCCACCCCACCGCCGGGCAAGTTGACGACGAACACCCGCTGCACCCCGCCGGCAGCACCGGCAGCCCCGCCGAGTGCATCGAGCGCGCGGCCCGCGACACCGCCGGCACCAGCAGCACGTCCCGCCGCAAGGCGACCGCCTCGCGCGAGCACCGTGCCGCGCGCGATGTCGACTGCGCCACGGCCGATGTTCCAAAGTGCCTTTGCACCACGGAACGCAAGCGTTGCGCCCGCGATGCCAACGACGGCGGCTGTCGCCTTCGGTGCGGCGTCCGCAACGGACTGGATACCGCTCCCGAGTCCCTTCGCGCCCTCGCCGATGCGATCCGTGATCGGACGCAGCGCGTCGCCGATGCTGCGCATCGCGTCGTCCCAGCGCTGCCCGACCTCGCTCCAGATCTGCTTGGACGTCTCACGACGCGCCTCCAGATCCTTCTGGATCTCGCCGCTCGCCTGCGCCGCATTACGCTTCAACTGCGCATACAGCTCATCGTTCTGCATGTATGCCGTCAGCGCAGCCTTGACCTGCATGTCGTTGAACAGGTCGCCGGTCTTCATCGTCTCGGCAAACGCGTTCATCTGCGCCTGACGCTTGGCCGGGTCCATCTCCGAGTTGAATTGCTTCGCCGCCGTCGCCAGCTGCTTTGCCTTGGCCGGATCGACGCGCTCGATATATGCCTTGGCGAGCACGAACGACGCTTCCAGCGGCGACCATCCCTTGTTGATCGCCTCGCGCATCTTCGCCTGATAGTCGACGCCGGCCTTCGCGTAGTTGCGCTCGGTCTCCCCGGAACCGATCTTCGAAAACCAGTTCTTGAGGTTGTTCGCCGCTTCGTCGGAGCTGCCCGCCGTCTTCATCTGCACCTGGAGCATCGCGCCGAGCTGGTTCACCGAGTCCTGCCCCGTGATGCCGAGCTTCTTCATCTCGGCGAGCAGAACCGGGAACCATCGCGCCATGTCGACGGACTCGAACGACCCCTCCTTGCCAAGATACGCAATCGATTCGAGCGCCTTCCCCATCTCCTTCCGGTCGACGATATCCGCGTTCTGCTGCAGCGCCTGAATCATCTTCGCAGTCTCAACGGAGGTCGCGCCCTGTCCGATCGCGAACTGCGCAACCAGCGGAGCAAAATCCAGCGCCCGATTCAGATCCATCCCGCCCGCAACCATCTGGTTGACGGCGTCGGCCAGCTCGTTGCGGCCGATGCCGTTCGCCGCAGCGTCGCGCCGGATACGCGAGCCCATCGCGGCCTCTTCCTTCGTGCGCGCGATGCCGGCCTTGATTGCGATGTCGCGAATGATCGCCTGATAGTTCGCAGCAATCGTCGCAGGCACCGCGACCGCCGCCGTCAGCTTCACTGCGTCACCGATCACGCCGCGCCCGGCCTCCTGACCGGCTGCCAGCCGCTCGTGTCCCGCGACCTTCAGATCCAGCCCCCGCGTCGTCCGGCCGAGCCGCGCATACGCGCGATCGAGCCGGTCGACCTCGATGCCGGCATCCCGCAGCGACTTCAGATTGCTATCGAGCTTGCGGCGGATGCCGTCCGCCGCGCTGTCGCCCGCCAAGTGCAGCCGGCGGAACTCATCCTGCAGGCGCATCGTTTCGCCGATCTGGCGCTGCCAGAGCCGCGAGTCGTTCGCCCGCTTTTTCATCGCGTCGATCTTCGACGACGTGTCGGTGATCGCTTTCCCGAACGTCGCCGACACCGCCCCGCCGATCACGATGCCAAGTGCCAGGTCTTTCGCCATATCGGTCCCTTCAGTCGGTGAGCCACCAGAGCATGTCGTCGATCGTCATCTCGTCGATCGATGCCGGCGACATGCCCAGTTCACGCAGCAGCCGATTCGCCAGCGCCTTGAGCGTCTTTCGGTCCAGCTTTGCGTACGGATCGAAAGGAGTAGTAGGCGTCCTGCACGCGCTCGTAATCAGCCATATCCATCGCATCGAGATCGCTCGGCGCGATCTCGGCGAGCGACGCGAACAGGATCAGCTCCTGCTCTTCGGCATCGTTTGGCGCGAGCTTCTGCGCGCCACGCATGTCGCGCACCTTCGGCCGACGCATCGTGAAGGTGTCGCACTCGACACCGTTGAGCTTGATCGGATAGTCGAGCTTGACCGTGACCTTGTCCATTGCGGTTCCTGAAATGAAAAATGGCGAGCCGCCGGCTCGCCATTGATTGAATAAAGTAACTTTGCAACATGTCCGTCGAATGACGGTTACGCCATGCCGAGCTTCTTGCGAATGTCGGCGAGCTGATCCACGCCGTTGATGACGCGCTTGCATGCGAAGATGTCGATCTCGTGCACGACCGCGCCGTCGATCTCCAGCTTGTAGTAGTCGCACGATACGTTGAACTTCGCGTCGACCTTGTCGCCCGGCTTCCACTCGCCCGGATCGACTTCGTAGAGCATGCCGCGCAGGTACACCACGACGCTCTTCGAATTGCCGCTGCGATCCTTGAATACCGCGCGAAACACGCCGTTGAACGCGCCCTGATCCACCAGCCCGAAGAACTTCAGCACGTCGTACTCCATCGTCGCCATCGCGAACGACGCTTCGAGCGCTTCCATGCCTTGATCGACCTTGACCGCCGCATCCATGCCGGCCGCGCGGAAGTCGTCCGTCTTGAGTTTCAGCTTCGGCGGCGTCATGCTCGTCGCACGACCAGCATAGCTACGGCCATCGACGAACGTGTTGCAGTTGTACAGAGTTTCCGGAATCATCGCTCCCCCTTAGATCTGGTTATCGAGCACTTCGGTCAGCCACTGGTTCGTGACCTCGAAGCGGAAAATCGGGTTCTCGGCCGGCGGCACGTCCGTAAAGCGAATGTTCCAGTACACCTTGCCGTCTTCGAGTTGGCTCGCCGTGTTCAGCTGCGGGTCCGGGTAGACCTCGAAATTGATCACTGCGCCCTGACGCTTCAGGTCGCGCATGAACGCCTGCAGCCCCTCGGTCACGTCACTGACGTACGTCGCCGTGATGCCACGGTCGACCGCCCACTTGTGGCCGGCCTGCACCGCATCCATGACGATGTCGAGCGTGCGCACGCGCGTGACGAACTTCCATTTCGGATCGGCCGACAGCGTGCGGTTGCCCCACAGGCGAAAGCCGCCGTCACGAATGATCGTCGCGATGTTCGCGTTGTTGAGCAGGTTCGCGCGGCACGTCTCGTCGCCGTCGAGGTATTCGATCGGCCGGCCCGTGCCCGTGATCTCGACGATCTCCTTGTTCGACGGCGACGCCCAGAAACCGATCTTCGCGTCGGTCTGGCAGAACAGCCCCGCTGCGTACGTCGACGCCGGCAGCGAGATCTCGCCGTTCGTCGCGTTGTCCCACGCCTTCGCGCCGGGGTCGACCATGTAGAGGCGCTTGCTGCCGAAATTCTTCGCGTACGCAATCGCCGCCGCATCGTCGCTGTTCGGGCCGTCGATCACGGCGACCGCGCGCAGCTTGCCGGCCAGCGAATCAGCGGCTGTTGCGACCGGTTGCTTCGACGTGTGGCCCGGCGCGATCAGCAGACGCGGCTGCGTGTTGAAAAGCGACTTTGCGTCGAGCAGCGCTTGCATGCCGGTGCGGGCACCGCCTGCGGTGACACCGCCCACAATCGCGGACGTGAGCTGCGCCGCGTCGGTGACGGATGCGACACCGACCGCAACGACGACCGCACTACTCTGCGCATAGATCGCACGCGCCGAGCGGGCGATCGCGCTCTTTTCGCCGAACGCCCGCACCGCGTCGCCGTAGCTCGTCAGTTGAACCGGCATATTCGGCTGCGCCAGACCCGCGCCAGGCGTGTAGGTGTCGGTCAGGCCGACGACCGACGACGACGGCACCGCAATCGTGCGCGGGCCGCTGTCGACGATGGTCGTCGTGATACCGTGAAAAAACGAAGTCGCTGCCATGCGGATCTCCAGAAATGAAAAAAGCCGCTCGAGTGAGCGGCTTACGAAACAGGACGGCGCACGAACGCGCCGGGAAAGTTACTTTGCGTCGACCTCGGTGGGCGGCTCGGTGTCGCTCGCGCCGTCACTGTCAGCCGGCGCCGCGAATTCCGCGTCAGGGGGTGTCTCGCCCGCCTCATTGCGGTGCGCCGCCTCCTCCTCGCGCCGAGCGGCTTCCTCGGCCTCACGTGCAGCCTTCTCCGCCCGCTGCGCCTCGACCTTGGCGAGCAACGCCGCAGGGTCCGGCTCGGCCGGCCATGCAACGTCGCTCGGGAAGGTCGGCGAATCGACCACGCCGACCAGTGCGACCTGATACGCGGCCCACGCGTCGAACGTCGCCGACTCGATATCCGACAGCAAACCCGTCACACGCGCGTCCGACTTCCCGAGATTCTGCTGACGCGCTTTTTCCATGCGCGCGTAGAAATCCTCCATCGCGGCTTCACGTACGCGCTCCGCAACGACAGCCTCATCGAGCACCCAAGCGCCGTCTTTCCAGATGTATTCATCGGACGGACGCGGCACCTCGGTCAATCCCGCGTCGTCGGGCGTCACACCCGCGACCGTGATCTCGCCCGCTTCACCCGTATCGGTTCGATACAGGCGCACCCCGCGATAGTCCGGCTGCATCTTCCATTTGCCGTCCTGCCAGAACGGCCAGGAGCGCGTCGGCACTTCCGGCAAAGGCGTGAGCGTGCAGAAGGCCGGCACGAGATAGCGATTCGCGTCCATCGGGTCGCGTTCCGCGAGAAAGCTCGCGATGTAGCGCCCGGTTTGATTGTCGTATTGATTGCAAAGCATGTTTGTCCTCGAATTCTTAGTAAGCCCGAATCATCGCGAGTAGCGCAATGTTGCGCGGACGGCTTTCGTTGCCACCGTCAGCCGCGACGCTGATCGTGTGCGAGTGGGCGCCGGCCCCGCCGATTCCGACGTTGTGGCCGTGTGCACCGGACCCTTCAATGCCAATCGCGATCGTCGCGCCATCGGTGCCGAGATTGTTGGCGCGACCGTTGTCCATCCCGTAGCCACGGCCGGTCGAGGTCGAATACGCTCCGTTCGATCCAAGACCGAAGCCGTGCGCGTGCGGCTGCTGACTGACGTTGTGACCGTGCCAACCCTGTGAATCGGTCCATGCGCTGTGGGAGTGATCACCCACGGCGGCGGCAGATGCGCCGTGCGCATGCGCGCGGTTCAAGCTGTCCTGCCAGCTGCCGATCTGGCGCTGCGCATCGGCACCGCGCGCATCGTCCCAGCAGCGGATAAACTCGCCGCGAAGATCCGGCAGTCGGAACGTTGTATTTCCGTCTCCGGTTGAAAAGCAACCGTGACGCCCCTTGCCCCAGTCCGCATCTGCGACGATTGCTCCGCTCGCCTGCGCGTACGCCCACAGCAGCGGGTAGTCCGTCCGCTTCAGCTCGGTGCCGTTCAGCTTCAGGAATCCCGCACGCGGCGCAGTTCGGGCCTCCCACACGATCTGCCCGATCTGGACATTGGCGACGGCCGCCGCAAACCACGCCGACGTGATCAGCTTGTCCGAACTGTCGCCAGCAGGGGGTGCCGTCGCCCTCACCGTGCCCCCGACCCGAACCAACGACGAGCCGTCGTCAGCGACCTCACCGATCAGCAATCGCCCGGCCTGATTCAGCATCATCTTCGTTTGACCGAGGATGTTGAATCCGATCCCGAGTCGTCCGCCGGTCGGCACGGTGTTATTCGCGTCGGTCGTCGAGTTCAAATACAGGATCTTGCCGGCCGCCGTCTGCGAGTACGCATCGATGTAGTTGTCGATCACGCCACCGGGTCCGTCCGGTGCAGCGCCGATGCCGATGTACTGAGCGGCATTTCCGGTGCGGTACGCCACAACAGCGTAGCCCGTCGCATCCGCGACTACCTGAAGCCGCCCCGTCTCCCGATCTGCCGCCGACGTGCCGACGATCATGTTCCCCGTTTGCCCGATCTGCGCTCGCGTGATGTCGAGAATCGTGAACCGAATACCGAGCGCACCGTTCGTCGGAGCCGTGTTTGCGGCGTCTGTCGACGCAGCAATGATCAGCGACTTGGCCGCCCCCGGATCGGAATAGCTCGCGAGCGTGTTGTCTTTCGGGTTGTTGCCGACACCCGCAGCGGCACCGAGCGCGAGATACTGCGCACCGATATCAGGCCGCCTCGCGGCGATGGCATAGCCTGTCGCGGGATTCTGGACGAGCATTGTGCTGGAACCGTCATCCGCCGCTCCTCCGACCAACCATCGCCCCTCCGCCGTGATGCGGCCGCGCTCGGTCTTGCCGGCGATGAACGACAGCGACCCGGCCGCTCCGAGCGTCAGATTGTTGGCCTGCATCACGACGTACGGTACGCCCTGCGCACCGAGCTGCAGGTGTCCGTCTGCCGGCGAAAACATCCCCGTGTCGGGATCTCCGTCAAACGCGAAGCCTGCATTGTTCGTGTTGTTCGGCGTGATTGCACCGACCTTCCCGAGCAGCTTACCCTTCAGCGCATCGCCGGCCTTGGCAACCTTGTCGTTGCCGAGATCACCGATCTTCTTGTCAGCCGCATCGGCGCGCGTGCCGAGGTCTGCGACCTTCTTGTCGGCCACATCGGCGCGCGTCCCGAGATCGGCGACCTTCTTGTCCGTCGCATCCGCACGCGTCCCGAGGTCGGCGACCTTCCTGTCCGTCGCGTCCGCCCGCGTCCCAAGTCCCAAAGCAACTTTGTCGGCTGCATCCGCTCGGTCCTTGAGGTAGCGCGTGCGGTTTCCAAGCTGCCTGATTGCGATGTTGTCGACCCCGTCCGGGCCACCCAGCACTTGATCCGACGTCTCGAACTGTCGAATTCCCGGCTCCCACTTACTCTCTTCCTTCAAATCGGCCATGTTCCGATTACCCCTCGCGTATATTGACCGTTGCGCGTTGCGACGCCGTTGTGTCGGATCGCAACCTCAGAAAAATCGAGCCATGCGAGCAAGCTGCGCGCTGGCGCGTAGCGCTCAATCGCGCGCTTCAGGTTTTCGCCTTGATCGCGCGTCACCGGCTGCTTCAATGTGACGATGTATTCGGCCCAGGCGGCGGACCCGCCATACAGATATCGACCATTGCGCTTCACCGATCCGTCGCGGCGCTTGACCTGCCGCCCTTCCTGAATATCGATCTCGCCGAAGCCGAGCCGCCGCACGATCTCGCGGATTGCCCACGGCGTGCCCTTCTTCTGGTAGATCGCCAGCGACGATTTGATCAGCGCTCGGCGTGCGTCTTCGGACTCGGCCAGTTCCCACCCGTCGACCGCGAGCGACCATGCGAGCCACGGCAGGAACGCAGCCGGGCAGCGATCCGCATCCCATAGCGTCCTGATCACGTCCGGGTC
Source organism: Burkholderia sp. BCC1640 (assembly GCF_902833125.1). Classification (NCBI taxonomy): domain Bacteria; kingdom Pseudomonadati; phylum Pseudomonadota; class Betaproteobacteria; order Burkholderiales; family Burkholderiaceae; genus Burkholderia; species Burkholderia sp. BCC1640. The sequence goes on from NZ_CADFEF010000009.1 coordinate 42,849, forward strand.
GACGCTCGGGCGCATCACCTGTGCGAGCGCAGCTTCGAGACTCGTCTGGTTTGTTGGCAACAACGCTTCAATCGTCATCGGCCACCTTTGGATTGAGTACGATCGACGTGCAACGCGCGAACTGGTCGATCGCGCATACGACGTCGGCGACCGGCGACTTCAGGTCGACGCGCACGACACCCGATGCCTTCGGATGCAGTGCCCCGGTCACGGCCGAACGCGGCATACCCACACGCAGCGCTTCGCCTGCGGCGACCGCGATATCCAGATCCTGTCGACGTGCGGCGATCACGACACCCGGATCCGGTCCCCGCCCGACGTACACGTCGGCGACGATCGTGTAATTGACGGGGCGGGCCGCGACGACCAGGAGCGTGTCGTTCAGCGGTCGACGGTCTTCCGGCGAAAGTGCGCGGCGTACCGTGTCGAGCAATGCCGCACTCGCTACTCCACCGTTCGAATACGACTTCACGACCACGCGCACCACACCACCCTCCGGGCGATCGACGCGCACGTCGGCAACGTCCGGCGACGCGTCCATCGCGAGCGATCGATACGCGCCAAACGGGCCTGCCGTCGACGATCGCTCGATCCCCATCTGTGTGCGCAAACGCAGGCGGTCGTCGCGCTCGACCGTCGCCGGCACCGGCGGGTGCGCTTCCGGATCTCCGGGGTCGACCGTCTCCCGCTGCAGATTCCAGAGCACCGCCAGATGTTCGAGATCGGCGCCCGTCGCGTAGGCCAGCAACACGGCACGCCCCCCGTCGTTCACGCGCGCACGAAACCGAACTTCGTCGTACGCGGCCAGCTCGATCAGCTTCACGACCGGATCGGATTCAAGCGCGGCCGTCCAGTCCGGATAGATGCTCTTGAAATGCTGCAGCTTGAACTGATACGCGGCCTCGAAGTCCAGCGTTTCGACGAGATCGGGCGGATCAAGCGCCGACAGATCGATTACTGTCATGTCGTCACCTCGAATACGACGTCATCGCCGTTGTATTGCCCGGCGATTCGAAAAGTTACTTTGCCATCCACGACAGACAGCACGTTCACGCGATCCAGTTGAAGGCGCGGCTCCCAGCGGACGATTGCGCGCGCAGATTCAGCCTGCGCCGCCGAGATCCAGCCGCGCGTGATCGGCATGTCGACCATCGCCGGGAGATCCGAACCGTACTCGGGACGCTCGCGCCGCGTTCCTTTGCGCGTGCCGAGAATGTCCGCGACGCTCTGCACAAGATGCTCGACGCCGCCGATCAATCGGCCCGTGCGGCGACACATACCGACCAGCGCGACCATCACTGCACCTGCACGTCAACGCGCTTGAAGTCCGCGCGAGAGTCGAGATATTTGATGTGCTGCGGCTCCGTTACAGTTGCCTTGCCCGCCAGCACGGCGATGTGTGAACCATCGGGAAACACAACGATTCGGCTGTGAAACTCGGTATCGATGAACGTCACGGGGACCGTGCCGCTACCTTGCCGTGCGTCTTTCGCCATAACCACCTCCACAAACGAAAGACCCCGCACGCGCGGGGTCCAAAGTCACTTTGAATTGATCAAACCGGCGGCCCGACCAGCTCGCCGTCATCTTGCTCGCGGTGCCGGTGTCTAATGAGCGACTTACCGTCCGCAACGACGTCGTCGGTATATTCAGCACCGCCCACGATCTTCATCGCGACACCGCCGCCCTTACCCGACTTGCCCTGCATGCCGCCGTTGAACGTCAACAGTTGCTCGGTCGTCGTGTTGCCGGTGAACGTCGAGTCCGGCACATCGGCGAGCAGCTTCGCGCTGCGCAGCATCGCGCCGTCCGCCTTCAGCTCGAACTCGGTTTCGCCGATACGGAACACGATCCGGCCACCGGCCGGCACCGACAGCACGTATTCATGGCTCGCATGGTTGTACTGTTCGAATGCGCCATCCGGGAAGTCGGTTGCAGTCTCGTCGGGATTCGACCGGCCAGACCCGCCGTGCTGCTCGGTGTAGTAACCGGGCGCGACGAATGCGCCCGCGAGATCACCGGACGGCGCCCACAGTGCGACCTCTTCGTCGACGGACGGCGGACGCCACTGTCGAACCTTGCCAGCGGCACCCGCCTGCCATTTGAGCCAGTCGCTCACCCAATCGCCGATGCGCACCTTCACGCGCGGCGGATCGTACGTGACCGCCTCGACGACCGCGGACTGTGTCAGACATGCCATGCGGCGATCCATCTCACCAAGCTCGAAGTCGCTCACAGGTCACCTCGCATCCTGATCGGCCGCACTCCAGTACTGGTCTTCGTGTCCCGGACCCGTCTCCGGATCGAGACCCCACAGCACCGAGCGGCCTTTCGTCGGCGGCTCGAACACGTCGCCCAGGTCGAATTCGTGCACCCATTCAACGAGCCAGACGAGATACGTGTCCAGCTCCGGGCGAAACGGATCAACGCCCGCCGACCCGACCTGCCTACCCGGCGTCACGGGCAGCCCCCACGTCGCCCCGTGCACCGTTTGCAGCACGCGAGCGGACAGCTCGCGCACCTGCAACTCGGCATCAGGCACCAGCGGGTCGACGATCACGCGGGCCTGCATACGCGCGATTAGCGGCACGCGGCCCGTGCCGTCGTCGTGTCCCGGCTCCAGCTCTGCAAGCTCGATTGCGACGAAAGGCGTTTCGATCGCCTTGCCGATCTTCGGATACGCATGAATGCGTTCGAGGTCCGGGAGGCGTTGCCGTAGCCCCGCCTCGATCCCGTCATGCAGTTGCTTCAGGTTATCGAGCACGATTCATCGCCTTCTGCAGTTCATAGTTGACCTCCTGCCGCAGCACCGTCATCAGCCGGGCCTCACATGCCTGTGCGGCCCGGCGAAACGCCGGATCGCCGGTCTGCGACCACTCGACCTTCACCACCTCGAACGGCGTCCGCTCTTTCCCGATACGTCGGTAGATCGGCCCGTCCGGCTGTCGATTCGTCTTGCGCCACGCGCTCTCGAACAACGATTTACCGGCCCGCATGCCCTTCTTCGTGCGTCGAACCGAACCTAGGCGGTGCGCCTCGATCGGATTCAAACCGAGCCACACCTTCCCGGTATCGGCCGACCGCATGAAGAAATACATCCGCTGCCGCAGCAGCTTCTGCTGGATGCCAGTCGCATTACCGACCTCCTTCGCCGTCTGGCTCCGGATCCACGCGCCTGTCTTGCGCAGCGTGCGCCGCCATGCCACCTGCATCGCTGCAGGCGGCAGGCCCGCGAGCGCTTCGAGCGCCCCCTTCACGTCGATCTCGACCTTCAGCAAATCCATCGTCACCTCAGAATCAGGATCGTCCAGCCAGTCCCATCGGGGTGCAGCTCGAACACGCGGTAACGCCCGCTCGGCGTCACGACGATGCTGCCCTCGGTCACGTCGACCGCATCGGCGTCGGTGATATGCAGGACGGGCGCCACGAGCTGCGTGCGCTGCGTTCCGAGATCCGGACCGAGCCACGGCGACGTGAACATCCCGTCGACGGGCCGACCGTCGATCGTGATATCCGCGTCGCCGAGATCACGCAGCACTGCCGCATCGACGTCCGCGATCAGATCCCGGAACGCCATATCACGCCTTCAGCTTGACGATCGCCTTCGGGCGCGTGCACAGGTGCACCGGGTTCGACTGCGCCTCGAGGTCGACGCCCTTGCCGAACTGCGCCAGTTCCTGTTTCGCGTAGTACGGCAGGCCCGTCGTGTTCACTGCTTCGACATAGTCAGCCGGCGCGAAGCGCGTAATGAACAGCTCCGGCACGCCTTCGGGCACCGCATACGCTTCGTCGTCGGCCACATAGCCGATGTCGCCGACACGACCGCGATAGCGCTCGAACGTGCAACCGCCGAAGTCGAATGCGTCGCGCGCATCGCCCCGCAGGGACGCCGCCATCGCGGTCGCGAGATACGTTTCCTTCACGGTCTTCGCGACGATCAGCTTGTTCCAGAATGCCCGGCCGCAAAGCACGCGCACGCCCGTGTAGGTCGTCGCGCCCAGCGCATCTTCGATCGCGTCCTGCACGTCGACGCACTTCACGCGGATCTCTGTTTCAGCCTTGCCCAGCTCGAACGGAATCACAGTCTGCTCGATGCCGAAGTACTGCAGAAGATCGATCAGTACCGTCTTGCCGTCGGCGTCGAGCACCGCGCCCTTGATCGCGCCGATGCGGTGGAACTCGTGCGTCGCGTCGAGCTGGCGACGCAGTTTCGCGAGCCGCCGGTTCACGACGGTCTGCAGCGCCTCCAGCTCCGTTTCGGAACCGAACGCACGCAGGTTCTGGATCTCGTCGGCCTTCACGAAGGCACGCTGCGGCAGGTGCACGGTATTGAACGGAATCATGCTGCGCTTGCTGCCAACCACGATCGCCGACGGCGAGCCGCGCTCACCGGCCGAGACGAGGGACAGCGTGTCGCCGTCGCGCTCGATCTGGATCGTCGTCGTGGTGATGCCATCCTCTTCGAACAGGCCGAGCGCACCGACGCGGCCCGGCACGTGCGGCTGGTCGTTGATCGCTGCGGTGAGCGACGACAGCGAGAACGCTTCATCTTGAAACAGGGCGATGTCCGCCATACAACCTCCAACAAGGAAATGGACACAAAAAAGGCCACGCGCGATGCGTGGCCTTCGGAATCAGTTGTGCTGCGATCAGCGGACGATCACATGGCGTTCCGCGAGATCGGTGCGCGCTGCCGCATTCAGACCGGTCAGGCGTGCGGCGGCGACCTCGGCGAGTCGCACAATGCCGGTCGCCGAGCGCGGTGCCTCGGACGCTGCCAGCGGTGCATACAGCACCGCCGCAGCGACTTCGGCCCCGTCGTTCGCCGCGTTGTCGTACGGCGCATACTCGCCGGTGCTCGTCACCCCGAGCACCTGCCCGGCCGACAGCGCCGGCCCGGCCTTCACGATGATGTGCTCGCGCGAAATCTGCCCGTTGCCCTCCGACACCAGAAATTCCGCCGTCTGGCTGCCCTGTACCTTCACGTTCGACATGAGTATTCCCTCCTCGGGTATCGTCAAAGTTACTTGCCGCTCTTGCGAGCCGCGTAGATGGACGCCGCACGCGGCGCATTCGCCACCACCGGCGGCTCGTTCTGCACCGTCGGCTGCGCACGCGGATTGATGCGCGATTGCGATGCCGTCACGCGCTCGAACAACCGCGCACGTACGTGATCCGGCGTCAGACCGTCAGCGACGAACTGCGCGGTCAGCTCCGGCACGTTCGCCGCAAGGCAGATTCCGGCGATGTCAGCCGCCTGCTGGATCGCCGCATCGACCGTTGCCCGGTCCTTCAAGCCAGTCGCCGTCACGATCGCCTCCGCGCAGTGCGGCAGGCGCGCGTCGCGGCAGGCCGCGAATACATGCGACGCCAGCGCCGAGACGTCCGGAGCCGCTGGCGCGGGCTGCGGAGCGGGTTGCTCCGGATCGGGCCTCGGCTCGGGCGGCGTATCCGGCGGGGTCTGAGGCTGCGGTGGGTCGCTCGGCTCCGTCTCGTCGACCAGCGCCCGCACAACGTCGGGCAACGCCGAGAAGCGCGCGAGCAGCGCCGTCGAACTTGCAGACGCGGACAGCTTCACGGCTGCCTCGATCGTGTCGCAGAATCCCTTTTCCTTCGCCTGCGCGGCCGTCAGCCACGTCTCGGCATCCATCATTGCCCGGATGTCGTCGACCGACTGACCGCTCTTGGCTGCGTACGCCGCGAGAATCCCGTCGCCTGCGTTATCGAGCAGGTCGGCAATGCGCCGCAGGTCTTTCGCCTCGCCCGCCGTCACCGTGTGCGCGTTGTGGATCATCAACATCGCGTTTTCCGGCATCACGATCTCGTCGCCGGCCATCGCGATCAGCGATGCGGCCGATGCCGCAATGCCGTCGACCCGCACCTTCACCTTGCCCGCATGCCGACGCAACGCGTTGTAGATCGCGAACGCATCGAACACATCACCGCCCATCGAGTTGATCGCGACCACGATCGCCGATGCGTTGGCCGCTGCGGCATCGAGCTGCGTCACGAACGTCTGTGCGTCGGTGCCCCAGAAGCCGATCTCGTTGTAGATCCGGATCTCGACCTCGCCGGCCGCGTTCGCCTGCGCCCGGATATCCCACCACTTAAGATTGCGTTTCATCTCACTCCCCATTCGTGTGCGCGAGCGGATCGGTGTCGTCCGTCGCGTGCGTGTCGTACTGCAATCCGAGCCGTTGCGCGCGCTGCTGGTCGGCCGCGTTCTCGTCGTCGACCTGCTCCGGATCTTCGCCCTTCGCGAGAATTGCGCCGGTGCGACTGGTCAGCCCCGCCCGAATTTCCGCGCGCTTGGCCGACACGTCCTGCACCGGATGGATATACGGCCAACCCTGCGGCACCCACCGCACGCGCACGTACTCGCGCCTGGTGCGGTGATAGTTCGGCATCGGCATCGCACCGGACAGCGCACAGGCGTCGACCCACCAGGACCAGATCCGCCGACAGAACTGATGGATGAACACGTTCTGCTGCAGCTGCTCGATCGAGCGCCGGAACTCGTTGAGCAATACGCGCAGGACACGGTCGCTGACATCGCGCAGATCGCCTGTCAGCACCTCGTAGGGCATGCCGACCGATGCCGCTGCCGCCATCAGCTGCTGGCGCATGAACGGCGCGTAATCGGCCCCCGCGCCGGGCGGCGTCGCGAACTTCACGTCTTCCCCCGGCGCCAGCTCCTGCATCGCACCTGGCTCCAGCGACACCACCGGCGAGAACCCGTCGACGTCGAAGTCGATCGGCGCACCGGAGACTGGATCGCCGAGCGGGCCGACCTCCGCCTGCGGCTTCACGATGAAGCCGGCAAAGAGGTTGCTCACCTCCTGCCGGAACAGCACTGCGTCGTCGAAGTTGTCGAGCGAATGCAACCGCAGCAGCACCGTCGATAGCTCCGGCACGCCACGCACCTGACCGGGCCGCAGCCCGTGGAAGACGTGCGCGATCTCGTCGGCCGGCACGCGCACCGTCTGCACCGTGTCACCCGCATATCGGTTGTACTCGCCCGGGTGCCGGCGCAGCAGGTGATACGCGACGCGCTCGCCGTCTTCGTTGAACTCGACACCGTTGATGATCTCGCCGCCTGGAATCGGCTCGTTCTTCGTGACCGGCAGCATGTCGCCTTCGAGCAGCTGAATCTGCATCGGCACGGCCAGCGCGGCATGCAGTGGGCGTAGACGACGACGCACTAGCACCTCGCCGTCGCTGAAGAACGCCCGCGCCGCGAGCGTCTGTAAGCCGTACAGGTCGTGCACACCGTCGGCGTCCAATTCCCCCGAGCTGTCATCCCAAAGTTGCTTTTGCGCGCGACGCACGTCCGCGTCCGGATGCTGCGGATGCGCCTGAATGCCGGTGCCGATGGTGTTCGACACCAGACGCGCGATCGCCGTCTTCGCCCACGGGTCGTTACGGATCGCGTCCCGTGCACGGTGACGCATCAGCGGCAGGTTCTGCACGACCGAAGCGTTCGGCCCCGCGCTCGATGCCTGCCACGACTTTGCCCGCGCCCCGCGCGTGCCTGCCGATTCGTACGCAGCAGCCTTCAGCCGGGTCGGCACGACAAAGCCGCGCTGCGCGAGAACCGGATACGTGCGGCTCATCGCACCCCCTTGCCGGCGTGGCGCAGGCGAACCAGCCGCGAGCGGCCAGTCGCTCCGTCCAGCGCCCGGATGATCTCGGTCTGCGCATCGCGCAACTCGGCAATCGAGCGGTAACGCACCTTCCGATCTGCGTACTGGACCTCCAGTTCGCCCTTCGCGATCGCCGACTGGATGCGCTGCAGGTCCCTCATCGTGTAAGCCATGTGTTTCTCCTATCGGCGTTTCAGGTACGTCGAGCGACCGACACGCCGGCCCTGAATGCGCGAAACCCCGCTCGGTGGCGGGGTTTCGGGTGGTTTCGGTGCCATCGTGGCGACTTCGATCGGTTCGTCCGGCGGATCGGGTGGTTGCTCGAACGGTTGAGCAAGCGGCAATGCCTCGATCACCGGCACCGCGTCGAACAGCGTTACCTGCGAAATGCGATGCTGCTCCAACAACCAGTGCTGCTCGGTCAGCAAGTGCGTCTTGAGGCTACGCGCCGCATGCAACGCATATGCTTCGCAGTCGAGCGCTTCGTTTCGCGCACCCGCCTTCTTCTGCCAGACCCGCTTGCCGCCGACGCGCCCCGGCACCTTCACCTCGGCCGTGACCTGCGTGAGGTAGTCGGAACGTACGCCGACGTACCAGTGCATTCGCCCCGGCCCGTCGCCGTCCAGCTTGAGCCGGTTGTCCAGGATCAGGTCTTTCGCCTTGCTGACGCCGACCATGAACGGTCGCAGGCCGTATTTCGCGGCCTTGCTGTTGTTACGCGTCGAGTCGATTGACGCCTTCGGCACGCTGAAAATCTCCGCACCGACATCGGTACCGCCCTTGATCGCCATCACGTTCAGGCCGGCCCGCTGAGCGGCCCGCACATATTTGTACACGGCGTCCGACGTCGAGCCGTCCGACGAGTCGATCGATGCCGCACGAATCCGGGCAAGTCCGCCGGATTCGTGTCGGTATGCCTGCGTCAGCAGTTCGGTCAGAGCGCCCCATACGCCGCCGGTCAGCGGATTCTCGCCCTGCTCCAGTACGTTGCCGTGCAACTCGTCCCACAACACCAGCCAGCTTTCCTCGCCCCGGCCCCACGCACGGATGACGACCGCGATGCGATCGTGCTGGACGTCGACGCCGATGGTGAGCAGCAGGCCACGCGATGGCACGCTGAACGGCGCATACGGCAGCGCCCGCTCGGCCAGCAGGTCCAGCTCCGGCAGATCCGACTTGTACTTGTACGGTCGGCCCTGCGTGTTGTTCACGAACGAGCGCATCTTCGTGTCGTCACCCGCACGCAGCGCCCGCTCTGCGGTCAGCCACTTCTTGACCAGCTCGCCCATGCGCGAGCCTGGAAACGGCGACACCAGCTCGTTCAGCCGGAAGCCGGCCACACCGTAGAACGGCGCGGTCGCGACCCACCGGCCGCGTCGCACAGCGCGAATACGGGCGTTGTCGTCCCACAGGCTGCCGCAGTGCGGGCACGTGTATCGCGCGGTCTCGGGCTGCGCCCGGCCGAACACCTCGTGCTCGACCTCGGCCCCCTCCGACCAGGTCACGTTCTCCCACGCAAGCTCATGCTCTTCACCGCAGTCCGGACACGGCACCAGATAGACGCGCTGATCCGACGACTCGAACGCCTGCTGGATCCGCGAGAAGCCGTCGACTGTCGGCGTGCCGCCGAAAATCACCTTGCGGCGGCTATCCGAGTAACTCTTGTTGCGCTCCTCGAGCAGCGTGATCGAATCGCCCTGATCGCGCACGTTGGTGTTCGCGTCGTCTGGCTCCTCGACCGCGACGACCGGGGCCGGTGTCGACTTCACATCGTCCGGCGCGTTCGACGTGATGAACTTCAGAAAGCCGCGCGGGAAGGTCTTGTGATCCCACAGGTTGTTCTTGTCGCGGCCGGCGTGCACCGGCACCTTCGAAGCGAGGCGCGGTGTAACCTCGACCATAGGCTCGAACTTCTCCAGGTTGAACTTCTTCGCCGACTTCTCTTTGGCGAACATCACGATCATCGGGCACGGATCGACGTCGATGCGCCGGCCGATGTAGTTCAACAGCACGCCGTCAGTCCACGCGACCTGCGCTGACTTCATGCAGACGACTTTCTGCACGCGAGGATCGTCGAGCGCAGCATGCATGCCGAACACCCACGGCGTGATGTTCGGGTTATAACGGCCGGGACTCGCGGTCGCCTTCGCACTCATGCGCCGGTACTGACGCGCCCAATCCGTCGTGCCAATCCTCTCCGGCGGGCGCAGCAGCTGCGCGATCCTTCGGATCACCGCCTGGACGGTCTGGATCGTATTGAGATAGCTGCTCAAGGCATCCATACATATGCTCGTTCAACCACTCGACGTCGACCTCGACGTCGTAGAGTGCGCGCAGCTCCTGCACCAGCTTGTCGGGCAGCGCCAGCAGTTCCGTTTGAAATGCGCCGACCATCTGGCCGAACGCCTGTTCCAGCTGCGCGACGTTCACGAGCTGGCCTTTCTTCTCGGCCAGCGTCAGCAGCTTGATCTCGCGCTCGACGATCTCGGTCTTCGCGCGCTCGGCGACCAGATCGATGCCGGTGCCGCTCGCGCGGCCCGCTGCCATCTCGCGCAGGTGCCGGATATATGCGATGCGGATCGCATCGAGCGTCGCCTCGCGATAGTCGAGCTGGACCTTGTCGACAAAGCGCGAAACGGCCGACTGGTCGAGGTCGAGATGCTCGGCAATCTGTTGTTGGGTCGGCATGAATATGACCCCCTATGGAGATTCGACAGTAGAGAAAAAACGCGGGTGTGAGCCCCCGCGTGTGGCGATGCCCTGAGGGTCCCCGCCTGCTCAAAAAGTAGGCAGACCGGCACCGATCGCGACATCGGCCGTCGCTCCGTCGCCTGCGCGGTCCATCGCATCGTCACACACGAAGCACCGCGCGGTAACGCGCCCCATGCTTCGATCTTCATCCCACGTCGACCAGACCTCGCTCGGCCCGGCGCTCGTCGACTCGATTCGCATTTCAGCGCCCCAATGCAAAAAGCCCTGAGGGCTTTCGCACTCAGGGCTTCAAAAGTCCGCTCCTCTAAGCTTGCGACTTGGGTAACTCTGAGTAAACTTTCTTTAAATCATCCTCCAACGCATCATTGGGGAAAAAATTTCCTTTCAGATACTCAGCGAGAACCCCCGGCCTATCGTCTCGCAGGAAAAGTAAATACAGCAAATAGAATATTGATATGCCCCTAACCGTAAAATCGACGCTCGGCTCCTCGTCTTTATAGTTATTCTTGCGAAAACTAACCCATCTTTTAGCGAAAATTGGAACAATATCTTCATTCTCACGAAGCGCCTCACTCAACTGCTCGATTGTCACGATAGACAACATTCTGAGTGGCGCGACCCTCCTGCCAGCAGTCTCACTGGCTGAATTTACCAATTTCACCCCAAGCAGTGCCGCGATGTTCATATCTATAATATTAACCAGCGGATCGGTATTCACGAATACCAACAGCGATTCTGCATCGATCTCAACACGCGAAGGAGTTTCATTCAACTTTGACGGCAACTGACCGACATAATCCTTAACTAGGTCACGAATTGCAGTAAACTCTTGATCACCAAGCTCAAGCAATCCGGCCAATCGAGAAAATTGCCTCTTTACAGGCAGAGGAACCGCCTCAGCGGTTTTATAACCGAGATCGTGCTCAATTTCAGCCCACGCATGCTGGAGAATTGATCGAACTTGAATCTCTGCCGACAGTAAGTTAAATTTACTATATTCGACGAGCCCACTTCTCACACGCCCGTTTGATACGACATAATGAACAGAACGGTAACCAAATTGATCATGCTCAAGAGTCGCGGATTTATCTATAGAATTATCTCGATCAATCTCGAATTCCGACTCGATGATGTCACACACCCGCTTCACATCATCCTCAAAGTAAGTAATAACTCTAAGGCCACAGACATCGGTCATATCCCTTAGGCCGCGATATTTACCCTGGCTTTTTCGAGCAATCTTATTTTTTACGCTTTCGCGATCCTTAATTCGATGCGTGACATCCAGCACTCGGATCCCAGCATGCTCCAAGAGTTGACGCACCAATCCTTCTAACGCCTTGCCAAAGGAAGCGTACATTTCTTTGGACTTGTCATACTCATCTAGCAAGGTAGGCACCAATTTGATCACCGTTTCAGGATGTGAACCCAATATTTATGTTCCGATGATATCGAATCGAGACCTACTCCGTCTATCGAAGTTGCCGGTGCCCAACATCAATTGATGTTGCTGGAGCAACGTATCCGCGCGACGAGAAGCAAAAAGCCCCGAGGCTTTCGCACTCGAGGCTTCGATAATTCTATTTCGCGAGGGCGAACGCCTCCCACCGACCTAATGGGCACCCTTAATTGTTCTTATGTCCCGAGAGGTTTGCACGACTAACGCGCGGTGCCAGCGAATATCCAGTGACGCGGTAAAGGATATGCGCAGTTTAAGCGATCCGCTCTTGGAATGGAAGCCATTTCATTCTCGCAACTGTCGACGCATTGTGTCGGACACCGATCCGTTCACATGATCGAGCAGCGCGTGCATGTCATGGAAGCGGCGCGACCAGTGGCGACGGTATTCATCGAGCGGCACACCGATCGCCAGCGCGCGCGCTGCTTCGTCGATCGGGCGCTTGCCGGAGCCAGCGCAATCCGGGCAAATGTAGCGACCGTCTCGCCGCACGATGCCGCGCCCTTCGCACCGCGCGCACTGATCGTTGATCCACTCGTCCAGGACGCGCAGTGCGAAGCGCTCGACGATATCTGCCTTTGCACGCTCGACTTCATGTCCGGCACGCTGATCGCGTCGCTCGTCGCGCTTCAGGCCCGTGAAGCGACTGCGCTTGAAACGGCCCGACAAACGGATCATCTGCGCAAACAGCAACGTCGCTTTTCGGATCGTCTCTGGCTTCGTCTCTTGCCCTGCCTTGATCCGGACCAGCAAGCGACCGAGATCGTTAGCAAAGGCGAGTGCGCCCAAAGTAACTTTAGGATCGGCAATCGGGTCGGTGAACTGACCACGAACGCTCATTGCGATGCCTGCCCGCTCCATCAAATCGATCATCATCCTCTCCTTATCGTCCTAATGTCTCAATGTCCCAAGGGAAAAGGCTTGCAGGGGTGCGCGCCTGCGACATGCGCGACATGCGCCGCTCACGTCGCGCATGTCGCGCCCCTGCACCCGCGCCCGAGACCGCGCCTTGGGACATTGGGACATGGGACGTCCGCAGCGCGCCAAGACGGGGCCAGTGGCGCGCTTGCCGTGCAGGCACAGCGCGCCACGCAATCACAACGGACTGTCGTCATCACCCGCTGCGACCAGTTCGCGCTCGGCTTCGGGCTCTTGCTCTTCGCGCACGTAGTACCAGCCGCGCGATCCAGTCGATTCGCGCTTGCGCACCCAACCGAGCGACTTCAGCGCCTTGCCGATGCGGCGCTGCTCCGGTAGCGTCCATTTCGACGTGTCGAGCTTCAGGACGTCGGCGAGGATCTCTTCCATCGTCGTGCGGGGCACGTATTCCAGAGCCTTGGCGATCTTGTCCTCGTACACGTCGCCCTCGTAGCGCTCTGCCTGCTCGATCTCGAACAGCGGCCGTTCCTGCTCGGTCACGTGCCATACGACGCCCGAGCGGTACAGGTGAACGGCTTCGGCCCATAGTTGGTCACGAACGGCCACGATGCCGTCAATGTCGACCAGACCTCCGACACGCAGCGGCCAGTAACGCCGGTTGCCGGATTCGTCTTTCAGGTACGTGTCGAAGTTGACCGAGCCGGCGAACACGCACTGGCGTGGCACGTCCGTCGCCCGCTTGCCGTAGAAGTTGCGAAACCGGTCGACGGCCGTCGCGAAAAAGCTCTTCACCGCCGACGAGTCAGCCTTGTTCAGCGAATCCAGTTCGGCCAGCTCGATCACCCACTTGCCCGCCAGAACAGCGTACGTATCCTTGTTGCCGATCTGGATCGGCGTGTCGGTGAACCACGACGCACCCGCCAGCACCTTCAGTGCGGTCGATTTGCGGTGCCCCTGCTTGCCTTCGAGGATCAGCACGTTGTCGACCTTGCAACCGGGCTCCATCACGCGTGCGACGGCCGCGATCATCCACTTCATGAAGGCGAGCTGTACATACTCGCTGTCGGCCACTCTCAGGTACGTCGACGGCATCGACCGCACACGCGGCACGCCGTCCCATTTGAGCCCTTCGAGGTATTCGCGTACATCGTGGAAGTGGGTCGCGTCTGCTACCAGCAGCACCGCGTTCATCACGATGTCGGTGCGCACCGACAGGCCATACCGCTGCGACAACCACAACGCGCAGCGTTGATCGTCCATGTCCGTCCATTCGCCCGTCACGCCCTGCGGGAACGGCGGCGCCTTGCGCTTCATGACGCGCCCGCCGAAGTCGTCCTGCTCGATCACGCCCTTCCACGCCTTGTGGTTCGACAGGATCATGTGCACATTGCCGAGCGTCGGCAGAAGCGTGCCCTTATCGGAGCGCGCGAGATCCTGCTCCCACGTATGAGCACCGTTCTCCGCTTCGCGGCCATCCCATTCGGGCTGTTCTGCGGCAGCGGACGCCGCGTGCGGTTGCGTTTGTGGCGTGTCTACGGACGACGGTGCCACCGTCGCCGGCCGGATGTCTTCGTTCGCTGGCGCGATGACGCGCAAGATTGCCGCTTGCATCTGCCCGACGACGGATTCGAGACCGTCCTCGACATGCAGGTCGTTGAAGTCCGTCAGCTTGCGCTCGCCACGATTGGCGAATACCGGATAGACGACGCTGACGTCGTCGACCTCGGCTGCCACCTCGTACGCACGTTTAAGGCCGGTGTTCTCGAAACGCTTGCGGCGCACCGGCATCACATCATTGCCGTAGCTCACTTCGACGTAGGGCACGCCGTTGTCGTCACGGCGACGTGCTGCCGCGACCATGTACCACGTATTCTTCGCCTCGATCCGAACCGGCTCCGCACCGAATACCAGCTCGCCACGGAAGCCGAACTCGTCGGCCAGCCACTCGCGCATGCGTTGCTCGATCTTCCAGTCATCATCTGCGCAGATCAACACGTGCACGTCCGGGTGCGTTGCACGCAAGCGGCGCACGGTCGGCAGGATGCCGCCTGCGTCGAAGCAGACGTCGACGGCGAAGGCACGGTCCAGCGCCATTCGGATCGAGCGGGCGGTCGCGTAGCCTTCGGCGACCAAGACGATCTGATCGTCAGCACCCACCACGCCGAGCAAGCACGATGCGCCCTTCTTCTCCATGCCCTTGTTGAAGCGCTTCGCGCCGTCAGGCGTGATCTTCTGCAGGCCGACGAGACGAGCCTCGTCGCCGTACTGGTACATCGGCACGAACATCGTGCCGCCGGTATCAAAGCGCACGCCTTCGGCCATGATCTGCTTTCGCTCCAGGTACGCGGACGTGCCCTGTTCAGACGCCCGGTTCCACTGATCACGCGCACGGTTTGCGGCGAGCTTCGCCTGCCGGGCGTCGCGTTCAGCCTGCTCGCGTTCGGCCGCTTCCTGACGGCGACGCGTCTCGGCGAGCACTTCCTCGCTCAGTGGTGCACCGCTCCATTCGAATCGCTCGGTGCCCGGATCGTCACCCGAGAAGTGACCGAACGTACCGCCATAGCCGATTACAGCGCCCTTGCTGACAACCTCTCGAAGCTGATACCAGTATTTCTTGCGTGGCCCGTACCGGTGATGCTTGCCGTCCGCGACGGGATGCCCGGCGGGCAGGTCGGGATGTCCGGCCGCACGCAATTGCTGAATGATCTGGTCCAGTGTCGCCATACAAAAATTCCCTCGATCAAAGTTACTTTGGCCGCGCCTCGCGGCCAGATCACAATCCGTTGAGCAGCACCCGTTAGCTCGCACGCCGAGCCGCATCCAGCTCGGCAAGGCGACGGTCGCGTGCGACCTTGTGAGCGAAGCTGCGCCACGCTGCCAGTCCGGCTGCATAGCACTGCCGCCCACTCGGCGACCGGCTGTACTGCGAAGCGCCGCGTCGCAATGCGCTACTGTTTCCGTTCACGTTCACGGGGGTCTCCTGTTATTTGCCGCGTAGTCGACGCCATTCCGCCGACATGAGATCGTCGAACGCGGCTAGGTCCAGCGCGCAGAGACGATCGGTAAGCTGATTGCGAAACGCGTGCCGTTCCGCCTTGGTTGCGAGCGCGGCGCATGCGCGCGCAGCTCGGTCGACGAACGGACGCACCTGCCCCGCTGCGCACGCTTCCGCAAGAATCGGAGCGAGACGATCGGGGAAGGTAGAGATCAGTTCTGAGAGCAGGCGCCCTGCTTCATCAGGGGCGCACTCAAAATTGGATGCAAGCTTCGTGATAGCGCACGCCAGCTGCTGCTGAATTGAGCAGCAGAGATCGATCCGTTCACGCTCAGGCCGACAGCACCCCATGCCGTGCTTGAATCGCTCCATGTCAGCGATTCCGACGTTTTGCAGCGAGGTTGCGGGCCGCGTGGATCAACCTCTGGAACAGGCGCTGTCCCTTTCGCCCCGTCGCGATGATTTGCTCGGCCTCCCGGTCATCGATTCGTTGATCTTCGAGAGCGCGGGTCACGTCGTCGGCAACGCGGCCGACGTGCGCCTGCAAGTGCAGCGTCGTCGAGACGAGATGCATCGTGCCCTGCTCGAGCGCCTCATCAGCTCCGTGATCGCCGACATGCTCGGCAACCAAACCGAAACGCGCATTCAGTGCGTGCAGCGCGTCGAGCGCATGCGCGCTGCCTTCGGTCTTTTCCTGCATCCACTCGACCAGTAGCTCGAACATTTCCATCGACAAACGACTGTCGCCGACTCCGCGCAGGCGCAGACGCAGAGACTCCGTCGTGACGTTCTTGCCGCGTCGCACGGTCAGATAGTTGGCGGCATCGGCGACTCCGCCCGGCGTGTTGCGAACGGATGTGTACAGCACGTCCAGCCATTCGGTGCTGTCGTATCGGCAAGTCATGCGCAGCCCGTGCGAATTAGTTTCGTGAGAAATGGGAATGGCGAGCGTGCGAGAATCGCATTCACACCTTCCTTAGCCATCGCTTGTTTTTCACCATGGACACAACTACCGTCGCCGCGCTCTCGAGCACGATTGGCGTGATCATCGGCGCTGTTTGCGGTGCGCTCACGACGTTGGTCACTACTCGGCAGACCATTCGACAGAGACAGAGAGAGCACCTTGTCGAGCGAGCGTATGACGCTGCGCGAGCGGAGCATCTCGCGCACCTTGAGATCGCGAAGATCGAGGGACAACGCGGCGCCAACCGACCGATAGCGGCGTTTAGTCGCTACTTGGTTTACCACCTTGTCCTGCTCGACCGTCTCGTAGACCTCAAGAAGGTGAATGAGCTTGATGCGAGCGCCATTGCGTGTGCGCTTGACGATGCAGCGCGTCTTTCGCGCACTGACCGCAAGGGAGACATCCAAGCCAGGGCCAAGGGCGAAACCTGAGAATCGCTCTTCCGGGGCGCACGGGCTGGGGTGCGCATCCAGCCATTCAGTGCTGTCGTATCGGCAAGTCATAGTCGGAATATTTGAGAGAGGCCGCGTTTCATGCTGTCGCCTCACCAAATCGGCCGCTACGATGCGAGGCCAGTTGGATGGGCAGTTCAACGCGTCGGATCTTGAGGAATTGCTACTACGGAGTTCGCCATGAACAGATCGGGGTGCTCCACCTTCACCGCCGCCGGGATGCCACGCACAAGCCAATTGCAAACCCGCTGCGTCCCGCCAAGTTGCTTTTCGTAGCCAAGCAATTCGGCGACCCTCGCGGGTCCGCCAAGTCGTTCGATCGTCCGCCGATCCGATTGGATGTGAGCTGATTTGTCCATGGGACAATATTAAACACTATGTTTATACAAGAAGCAAACACAGCGTTTAACAACAAGACGTTTACTTCAACGACCATTGGCCCCATGCGAGCCATACATGAAACAGCGCAGCGCCTTTACATTGCGGCGCGAGAACTTCGGGACGTTGACGGTCCCGCAAATGTCGCGCGCCTGCTGAATGACTCCCCTCAGCTTCTGAACAATTGGGAGCGCCGAGGTATGTCCGCAGCCGGCATCATCAAAGCCGCAGCCGCAATTGGATGCAGGGCGGAATGGCTCAGGTCTGGCATCGGTGAAATGGCTGACACCGGTGCAGCGAGAGAGACATTACGAGACAGTAAGGTTTCCGGCGATCTAACAACGAGCCGGAAATCGAAGCCGCTGCCAACAGACAACCTCGACATCATCGAACGCACACGGTCGTTCAATTCCGCCCTGACCAAAGCAGCGGAACAGCACCTCGTCACCCCTCAACTGATGCAAGCGCTGGAAGGCATGCTAGAGGCCGGAATTGCAAACTCCAACGCAGCGGCGTTTGCAAAACGCTCACGTGCCGCCATTCGCGCGGCCGTGCAGCCCGAGGGCCAGGCTGAAAATGAAGGACAGAAACGGGGATCAACGCGATAACGTCATCGACTTTGCTACGTACCGGATAGCTCGCCAGCAGCGTCTCCGAATCGATCCAGACGAATCGGAATTCGTAACAGAAATTCACTTTTCAATCACTCGCGGGGGCGACATCGTGACGTCCCCGCCGCGCTTCGCCGACAACCATCTTCTCGCAGTGCTTTCGTGGTGCCAGAACCTATCTGCACTGGTCTTAGATTCCTATCTAGACGCCACCGCTTGACCTAACCACACGTTTATATCCGCCCCTCACGCGAACTTGACGCGAGGGCACAGGCACGCCCACAAATTAAACACTATGTTTGCCTTAAGACTAAACATAGTGTTTAATCCGTTTGCTGCGTCAGGTGACGCGTAACGGAGAACCTGCATGAAATTTGTCGATCAACATTCCGCCACACGTAAGGAATGGCTCCGCGACGAGCAGACGCCCCGCGTCACGCCGTCCGAGCCTGCCCGCCAAAGCAACTTTGAGAAGTCGAAAGTCTTCCGCTGGACGGTCGTCGCCGCATTGCTGTTTGTCGTCGTAAACGTGTTCCAGGACGACCCTGTCGTCGCACCGACGACCGCCTATCACGTCACCGTCTAAACCGCCCCGATCCTGCCGGGGCGAACGCCCCCGGCGTCATGGAGACCACCATGCCGCGAATCAAAGGCCAAACCCTTCCCCTCGTCGACGTCGAGCGTCGCGACACCCTCTCACTTCGCACCATTACGCGATACGACCGGAACGCACGCCGTCCGTCGACACCGATCCTGATCGGCAAGTACGTTGTCGGACGCCGCCCGCTGGCGGACAGCGTGCATACGGAGTATTTGATCCTCGACGGCACTGAGATCGCCGGCAAGCAAATCTCGATTCCGGACGAAGGCAACTGCGCAGACGCGATCAAGCGCCTGCGCGACGCTAAGCGCGCAGCTGACGTCGAGGCGTCGAAAGCGATCAATAGAGCGAAGAAGCGCGGCAAGACGGGGACGGCAGCAACGCAGGAGGTTGCGTAATGGACGACCGCACGCAACAGCTCGACCTCACCGCGCCGATCCCGACCGGAAACATTAAGGCCGCAGCCGCAGCGGCCGGCGCAACGTCGGCAGACCTGTGGATGGTCCCCTACGAACAGCTTCGCTACGACCCGTCCGACAATATCCGACCGGTTGATCCCGAATGGGTGACGCACCTCACCGCCCTCATCGCGGCGAACGGGTATGACAAGGGGTCACCCCTCCACTGCTATGCGCGAAAGGTCGACGGGAAGGATCTGCTGTACGTGTACAAGGGGCAGCACCGCTACCTCGCTGCCGGCAAGGCGATCGAAGCTGGCAAGGACATCGGGAAGATCCCGGTCGTCGTCCGCGACGCCAAGACAGTCAACCGCGCCGAAATGGTGATCGACGGCTATCTCAGCAACGACAGCAAGCGATCGTCGCCGCTCGAACTGGCTGGCGTTGTTGCCGAGCTACGCGACATTCATGGCATGACGCTCGCAGCCATCTGCGAGCGCCTTAATGTCACTGACCAAACGATCCGCGACGTCGGTCTACTCGAACGCGCCCCGCTCGAACTGCATCGCATGGTTCGTGACGGCGCAGTCGCCGGCACGCTCGCGATCGAGCAGATCCGCGAACACGGGGCAGATAAAGCGCTCGAGCGGCTGCAGAAAGGCGCAACGAAGGCAGCAGCGTCTGGCAAGGCGCGCGTGACGAAGAAGCATCTCGACGCGGCACCCACGCAGTCGCCGACCGCGGACGCAGCAGTCGAGACACACGGGCCCGCGCAAACGCCCGCCCGGACGACTGCGTCCGCCAAGATCAGCGAGAAACAGTCAAAGCAACTTTTGCAGGCGCTCCAGGCCGTGCTGCACGACCCCGTGTTCGGCAAGCTTGCTGCGGGCACCATCGACGCAGTACATGCCGCGCTAACGCCACTCGCGGATCTGCTCGATACTCCGCCCGCAAGCAAGACTGCCTACGCCATTGCGACCGCAAATGATCACGGCGTCTATACGCCGACGGACATCGTGTCCGCACCGAAGCAACAACGCACTGGCCGAAGCCCGGCAGAAATTCGGATCGCGCTGATTGCCAAAGGCGTCTGGATCTACGGGATGGATTACACGATCGGGACTGCCGGCGGTGCCTCGCCTTGCTCATACCACGCGGGTATGGCGACCTATCCGACCCGCGTGCAGGCAATTCGCGGGGCCGTCCGTGACCTCACCCTGCGCATCGAGACGAGCACCTCCATGTCGAAGGCCAAGGAAACCGCAAGCGTACGCAAATGGCTCGACAACCTGTATGCGATGCCCGATCCCGACTGGAGGCCGGAAATGGCGCTGGAGACGCCCCAATGACTCCGCGCCCGGCCCTTTCTACCCCACGTCCGCTGCCGCGAAAGCGGGAAAACGCGAACAGCCTCGCGGCTATCAAACTGGCGAGCGTCAACGGCACTTCGATGCAGTCGAACTGCGACGGGCTGACACCCGCAAAAGCGATCCAGAAAGACGAAGCGCCGCTCGCGCGGCGCAAACCTATACAGACGGACGACGCCTTGGCGGATATCCGCCAAGGCAGGCTCACGCGACTCAACGCCCTTCGCATCGAGATCCGCGCGCTGATCACCGAGATCTCGCACGCGGCAGACGTCGAGCCGCTGGACCTGATGGCCGGCGAGATCGGCTCGTCCGCTCGCCATAAAGCCGCGCAGGACACGCGCACCTGGGCAGAAACCACCGGCATCACGCTGGAAACTGGCTTGATGCAGCTCGCGCGCTCGATGCCTTTCGATCAATATGGAAAATTCTGCGTATGACGGTAGCGATGAAACCAATCTACCTTGATATCACGTCGGTTTCTGCCGCAATCTCACTGTCGCCCGCAGTGATTCACAAACTAGTGCGTCAGGAGCAATTCCCGAAACCACGCGCACTTTCTGGTCGACGCGTTGGATGGCTCACGCGCGAAATCGAAGCATGGGCCGAAGCGAGAACCGTGTCGGAATTTTTGCCCCCTGCCAACTGCGGGACCGGCCGCAGCAGGGCAAGAAATGATGAGGGTTAGGAACCGCCCAAGCACTGCAAGCATCTGCACCCGATTCCACGGGCACAGATGCTTCGGCGCGGGATGGCCGATTGAATAATCGAGATGCCGAACACTCAGCTGGCGTTCATTACTCTGATCAGATTGGAATTGAACTCTTCAACGGTTAAACTCGCGTACATAAAATTATTGAACAAGACATCAAATTGATCCCGCACCTTATCACCGAGGACCGCGCTCATATCGACGGCCCCCTCCAATGTATTAAACAAATTCTGCAACTCAGGAGTCAGATCACTGTATTTTTGCGACATAATAACTCACCCTCCTCACAAGAATCACACGCCCACACTCCCGCACCCGGATCAACGCAAGCAATTCGAACCCATCAAGCCTCATTAATGTAATAATCAACAGTCGCATTACGATCATCATTTCCGTCGTGACCGACCTTGAATCCATCTGCATCGCATTCAATCGAATAATGACTTTCAGCAGAAAACGGATCCATCCAATTGACGTAAACGTTGTACGTCGATTGATCGAAGAATTGATACCGAAGATTGCCCTGCGTGCCAGTGTCGTAGCTATCCGACTCACTCTCCCATTGCCCGACATCACCAGGAAGGATTTGATCGGGAGGTGAGGTTACCCACTCACCGCGCTCCAACTGAACCGATGATTTATCTAGCGTCAATAGAAATTTCGTGTTGTTGGTAAACTTCGCGATCACGCTACGTGCAGCCATTTCAGTCACCCCTCGCTCAAAGTAGCACTACCAACTCACCACATCATCACGCTCTCAAATTCTATTGAATAAATACTATTCTGAAAAAATAGGACAAAAAATATTGACAAGAAAGCTGTCATTCTTGACAGGCCAAATAAGTCAAAAATGCGACCATGCCTTTCGCCGCAGCACCCCAAGTGCGACCCATGGAGACACTGGCCCGCACTTGAGCACCAAGTGCGACAACGACTCGACCGTTCGCGCCGCACCTTTAGTTCCCCAATGGGAACGCTCTTTTGTACGAAAGCCGCTGCTAGCGCGACGCTGAGAGCGCGCTTGGCGCGACAGATTGCGAGTCGAGTACGGCCAAGTCTTCCAGCCTCGAACTCAGTTTTGCCAGCCAATACCGACGTTCGTTGTCGTATCCATGCCGGTTGTAAACGCCGCCGACGCCCCGGAGCATATGCCCGAGAACTGCTTCACCGATTTCGAACGGACACCCCAAAGCAGCCAGCATAGTGCGGACCGTACGGCGAAGATCATGTGGCGCCCAATGCGTAACGGGAAGGCGAGGCCGCGTCTGTTCCGGCCGCGTTTCGCTGTAGGGCATATGAAAATGGACTGCCTGCCCGAAAACCTTTTGCTCCATGTAGCCTCCCCGCTCTGCCGGGAATAGCCACCGCTTGCCATAACGTGCGAGGCGTCGACGAACAATGGCCTCCGCGCGACCGATCAATGGCACCCGAAGGTCTGTTGCGTTCTCGTGCCGGGCATTTTTTGTTTTGACCTTAGGGATCGTCCACCACAGCCCATCCGGTTCGTCGGTGATTTCAACTCCCTCCATCGCACCAATCTCTGCACCTCGCGTCCCGGTCCAGAGGTACAGCGTCAGCGCATCTTCAACGTTTCGACTGAAGTTCGGCAGCCAGTTGATGAGCGCGCCTGCCTCAGCATCGCTCAGGAATCGCTTAGCTGTTCCGACCGGCTGCCCACCGATCCGCTTACCATTGCTGCGCAGCCGGCCGCGCATGATCTGCCGCCACCAGTTCGGCGCAGATTCAGGGAGCTTGCCGGCGTCGAGTGCATAGTCCCACGCAGCGCCAAGTTCCAGCCGCAGCTTCGACGCCTGCACCGGGATATGGCGGAATGCGTCGATCTTGGCGAACGCGCGCTCACGTGTTAGTTCGGCGGCAGGCAGTTCAGCAAGGTCACCGATCATGGTCAGAAACATCCGGGCAACTTCGGATGCGCCCTTCTGTTTGCGATTGAGCTCCACGTGCCCTTTCAGGTACGCCGCACACACTTCCCCCACTGTCGGCGAATCCCCTTGCTGTACCATTACGGCGACAGTGCCGCGTGCTTGCCGCTTAGACAATGCCGGGTCGTTGCCTGCGTTGCGCTGGTCCCTCAAGCGCTCCCATTCAACGGCCGCAGCTGCGATTGACAGCGCAGGCCATTCGCCGATTTTGATTTGTCGCATGCGCCCGTCGACGGGCGATTTGTACCGGTAAGTCCAGCTACGACGCGAGGCTGTTGCCTCAAGCCTGAGACCGGGACAACCGTCGATATTCAAATGTGCACCGGGCAAAAGTTGCTTTGCAGTGCGTGCGTCAAACCGCATTCAATCCTCGGCGTAGGTTTCCGCCACACACAGGACAGCACCGGCGTAGGCGTAGATTTCGTGAAGGACGAAAAGCTACGCTGGCAACGAGAATTTAGCAAGATGTCGCAACACGGGGAAACTCGATACTGAATCCCCCAAAACTGACGGAATGCCTTGATGGATAAGGACGTGCAGGAAATTACGGAACGAAAACAGCAGCTTACAGAAGCAGCTTTTAGCAACCACACTCCGATGATGCAGCAGTACCTGCGCATCAAGGCCGATCACCCCGACACGCTCGTCTTTTACCGGATGGGCGACTTCTACGAGCTGTTCTTCGAGGATGCGGAGAAAGCGGCGCGTCTGCTCGATCTGACCCTCACGCAACGCGGCGCATCGGCCGGCACGCCGATCAAGATGGCCGGCGTCCCGCATCACGCGGTCGAACAGTATCTGGCGAAGCTCGTGAAGATGGGCGAATCGGTCGCGATCTGCGAGCAGATCGGCGACCCTGCGACGTCGAAGGGGCCGGTCGAACGCAAGGTCGTGCGCGTCGTCACGCCCGGCACGCTGACCGACGCGGCACTGCTGTCCGACAAGAACGACGTCTACCTGCTCGCGATGTGCACGGGGCACAACAAGCGTGGCGTGGCGGTCAACATCGGCCTCGCGTGGCTGAACCTCGCAAGCGGCGCGCTGCGGCTCGCCGAAATCGAACCCGAGCAGCTCGGCGCCGCGCTCGAACGCATCCGGCCGGCCGAGATCCTCACGGCGGACGGCGCGACTGACGCCGTGCCCGCCGGCGCCGGCGCGATCAAGCGCGTGCCGGCATGGCACTTCGATATCGCGTCGGGCACGCAGCGCCTGTGCGACCAGCTCGACGTCGCGGGCCTCGACGGCTTCGGCGCGCATTCGCTGACGAGCGCATGCGGCGCAGCCGGCGCACTGCTGCTGTACGCGGCCGCTACACAGGGTCAGCAACTGCGTCACGTGCGCAGTCTGAAGGTCGAGAACGAAACCGAATACATCGGGCTCGATCCGGCAACGCGCCGCAACCTCGAACTGACCGAAACCCTGCGCGGCACCGAATCGCCGACGCTGTACTCGCTGCTCGACACCTGCTGCACGACGATGGGCAGCCGCCTGCTGCGCCACTGGCTGCATCACCCGCCGCGCGCGTCCGTCGCCGCGCAGTCACGCCAGCAAGCGATCAGCGCGCTGCTCGAGGCGCCCGTGAACGCGAGCCTCGACGCACTGCGAACCGCCCTGCGCCAGATCGCCGACGTCGAGCGGATCACCGGTCGTCTCGCGCTGCTGTCCGCGCGCCCGCGCGATCTGTCGAGCCTGCGCGACACGTTCGCGGCGCTGCCCGCGCTGCGCGAACGCATCAGCGCGATCGTCGCGAACGCGGATGCGCTCACGCGCGTCGATGCGGCGCTCGCGCCGCCCGCCGAATGTCTCGACCTGCTGACGAGCGCGATCGCCCCCGAGCCTGCCGCGATGGTGCGCGACGGCGGTGTGATCGCGCGCGGCTACGATGCGGAGCTCGACGAGCTGCGCGACATCTCCGAGAACTGCGGTCAGTTCCTGATCGATCTCGAGGCGCGCGAGCGTACCCGCACGGGCATCGCGAACCTGCGCGTCGAATACAACAAGGTGCACGGCTTCTACATCGAAGTCACGCGCGGCCAGACCGACAAGGTGCCGGACGACTATCGCCGCCGCCAGACGCTGAAGAACGCCGAGCGCTACATCACGCCCGAACTGAAGACTTTCGAGGACAAGGCGCTGTCCGCGCAGGAACGCGCGCTGGCCCGCGAGCGCGCGCTGTACGACGGCGTGCTGCAGGCACTGCTGCCGTTCATTGCCGAGTGTCAGCGCGTCGCGTCGGCGCTCGCCGAGCTCGACGTGCTCGCCGCGTTCGCCGAGCGCGCCCGCACGCTCGACTGGGTTGCGCCCGCCTTCACCGACGAAATCGGCATCGAGATCGAACAGGGGCGTCACCCCGTCGTCGAAGCGCAGGTCGAGCAGTTCATCGCGAACGACTGCCGATTCGGCGCCGAGCGCAAACTGCTGCTGATCACCGGCCCGAACATGGGCGGTAAGTCGACCTTCATGCGGCAGACGGCACTGATCGCGCTGATGGCGTACGTCGGCAGCTACGTGCCGGCGAAGTCGGCCTGCTTCGGCCCGATCGACCGGATCTTCACGCGGATCGGCGCGGCCGACGACCTCGCCGGCGGCCGCTCGACCTTCATGGTCGAGATGACCGAAGCGGCTGCGATCCTGAACGACGCGACACCGCAGAGCCTCGTGCTGATGGACGAAATCGGCCGCGGCACGTCGACGTTCGACGGCCTCGCGCTCGCATGGGCCATCGCGCGCCATCTGCTGGCGCAAAACGGCTGCTACACGCTGTTCGCGACGCATTACTTCGAGTTGACGCAACTGCCCGCGGAATTCCCGCAAGCGGCCAACGTCCACTTGTCGGCCGTCGAGCACGGTCACGGCATCGTGTTCCTGCACGCGGTCAACGAAGGCCCGGCGAACCAGAGCTACGGGCTGCAGGTTGCGCAACTCGCGGGCGTGCCGGCACCGGTGATCCGCGCCGCGCGCAAGCATCTCGCGTATCTCGAACAGCAGTCGGCCACGCAGCATACGCCGCAGCTCGATCTGTTCAGCGCGCCGCCCGCCGCGACCGACGAACTCGAATGCGCGGATGCGCCCGCGCCGTCCGACACTTCGCATCCGGCGCTCGAAAGGCTGCGCGACATCGATCCCGACGACCTCAAGCCGCGCGACGCGCTCGACCTGCTGTACGAACTGCGCACGCTCGTCCGCTCGCACGATGCCGACGGGCACGCATAAACGCACCCCGTCGGGCTGGCCGGCCCGGGCCACCGCTGCGCTGGTCGCGGCGATGCTTGCGCTGGCGCAGGCCGGCGCGCTGGCCGCGCCGCCCAAACGTGCCGCCGCCCCCTATTCGTTCGCGGTCGTGTCGGGCGTCATCGACGCGCCGGCCGACGAACCTGCCGCACAGCGGCTGTTCGAATCGATCGCGCGCGAACGCAATCTGGCCTTCGTCGTCTATGCAGGCAACATCAAGGGTGCGAAGGAAGCGTGCCGCGATTCGCTGTATACGCAGCGCGGCGCGATCCTGGATGCATCGCGCGTGCCGCTCGTGCTCATTCCCGGTCACGACGACTGGGTAACGTGCAACACGGCGGCAGGCGGCAGCTACGACCCGGTCGAACGCCTGGACTTCCTGCGTCAGACGCTACTGGCCGACGCGGCGCTGCCCGACCCCGGCGCGCTGCAGATCACGCGCGAAAGCGAAGTCGCCCGCTTCCGGCCCTATCGTGAAAACGCGCGCTGGCTGCATGACGACGTCGTCTACGTCGCGCTGAACGCACCGGCGCCGAACAATCACTATCTGACGGCCGGCGGGCGCAACGGCGAATTCGAGGACCGCATCATCGCGAACGGCTTCTGGATCGACCATGCGGCCGAATATGCGAAGCGGCGCGAAGCGCGCGCGATGGTGGTGATTTTCGAAGGCGATCCGCAGTTCGATCGCTATGAACGTGCCGAACGCTTTGCGTGGTTGCGTTTCAACCGGCCGCGCGTCCGTGACGGCTTTCGTGAACTGAAACGAACGCTGGTGAAGGCGGCAGCGACATTCCGCGGCCCGATCCTGGTGATGCACGCGAGCAGCGAGCCGCTTGCGAACGGCTTCCTGATCGATCGCCCGCTGCATGCGGACGATGGCGTGCTGGTGGGAAATGTGACGCGTGTCGCGATCGGACCGCGTCATCCGGCGAATCAGTGGGTGAAGGTCAACGTGTCGCCGGCGCGGCAGACCATCTTCAACGTGAGCGTCCAGGACGTCCCGAAGGATCTGCCGATTCCGCCCGCGCTGCCGGCCGTGCCGCGCGACGAGGTCCCGCTGCCGCAGATGCCGGAGATCCCGGCCTTGCCGGCATTGCCCGACTCGTCGTCGGTCGCGCCGCCGCTGCAGGGCGACGGCACGACTCCGGGCGGCGCTTCGTGGCCCGCGCCGCCCCCTGCTTCAGGGCCGGCGCCGGGCCTGCCCGCCAGCTCAGTGCAGGGTACGCCCTGACGGCGCGTCGCCGTCGTCGTCTTCGTCCTCGTCGACGATTTCGAGGCCTTCCGCGCCATGCGCGTGCTCATGCTCGATCTCGTCC
Source organism: Burkholderia sp. BCC1640 (assembly GCF_902833125.1). NCBI lineage: Bacteria > Pseudomonadati > Pseudomonadota > Betaproteobacteria > Burkholderiales > Burkholderiaceae > Burkholderia > Burkholderia sp. BCC1640. The sequence goes on from NZ_CADFEF010000009.1 coordinate 70,513, forward strand.
TCGGTCGCTTCGCGAACGTCCTTGACCGTCAGCGCGAAACGCAGCGCCATGCCCGCGAGCGGGTGGTTGCCGTCGAGCACGACTTTGTCCTCGGCGATGTCGGTGACCGTGTAGATCAGCGAATCCACTTCCTCGTCGCCGTCTTCCGGCGTGCCTTCGAACTGCATGCCCACTTCGATCGGCTCGGGAAAACGATCGCGCGGCTCGATCTTCACGAGTTCGGGATCGTAGTCGCCGAACGCGTCCTGCGGCTCGAGCTGAATCTGCGCCTGGTAACCAGGCTCCTGGCCGTCGAGCTGTTCCTCGATCTTGGGGAACGTGCCATCATAGCCGCCGTGCAGATAAACCATCGGCTCGTCGCTTTCCTCGATCAGATTGCCTTGCGCATCCGACAGCTTGTAAGTGACCGACACGACGGTGTTTTTTGCGATTTTCATCCAATTCTCCCAAATACAAGTCTCATTATACGATGCGCAACCGGTCTCAAGCCGAACCGCGGGATACCGCTGCCGCCCCGCACGGCGCGCCGCCTTCCGATCTTCCCACACCGCTGCTCGGCGGCCTCTCGCCGGCGCAATTCATGCGCCGCTACTGGCAGAAGAAGCCGCTGCTGATCCGCCAGGCGATCCCCGGCGTGAAGCCGCCGGTCACGCGCGACGCCCTGTTCGAGCTCGCAGCCGACTATGACGCCGAATCGCGACTGATCACCCATTTTCGTAACAAGTGGCAACTGGCCCACGGTCCGTTCGAGCCGGGCGCGCTGCCTGCCGTTTCGCGCAAGTCCTGGTCCTTGCTCGTGCAGGGGCTCGACCTGCACGTCGACGCGGCACGCGCGCTGCTCGACCGCTTCCGCTTCATCCCGGACGCGCGCCTCGACGACCTGATGATTTCGTATGCGACTGACGGCGGCGGCGTCGGCCCGCACTTCGACTCGTACGACGTATTTCTGCTGCAGGTCGAGGGCCGGCGCCGCTGGCGCATCGGTGCGCAGAAGGACCTGTCGCTGCAGCCGGACGTCCCGCTGAAGATCCTCGAGCATTTCGAGCCGAGCGACGAGTGGGTGCTGGAGCCGGGCGACATGCTGTACCTGCCGCCGCACATCGCGCACGACGGCGTGGCCGAAGGCGAATGCATGACCTGCTCGATCGGCTTTCGGGCGCCGTCCGCCGGGGAGCTGGGCGCGCAATTCCTGTACTACCTCGCTGAACGCGGCGGCCTGCGCGACGAGCGTGGCGACGCGCTTTACCGCGACCCGAAGCAGCCGGCGGTCGACACCCCTGCGCAACTGCCGCCGGCGATGGTCGATCGCGTCGCCGAGATCGTCGATGCGATCCGCTGGCGCAAGCGCGACGTCGCCGAATTCCTCGGTTGCTACCTGAGCGAACCCAAATCAAACGTAGTATTCGAGCCGCCGGCGCGTCCGCTGTCGGAGGCCGCGTTCGTCGCGCAGGCATCGCGCCGGGGCGTGTATCTCGACAGACGGGCCGCATTGATGTATAACGCGCGCTCGTACTTCATTAATGGCGAGGAAGAACCGCTCGAGCAGGCCGGCGAATGGCTGCCCGAACTGGCCAATCTGCGCCACATGGAGGCGAAACGGTTTGTAACACTATCCCGGGTTCCCTCAATGACAGCCTTGCTGCACGAGTGGTATTGTGCGGGCTGGATACGGGTCGGAAACCGGATTTAGTGAGCCTCCCCGTATGCCCGTGCAGATCAAATTCTGTATGGGAAAGACAACGTATTGACCCCGCATTTGTCGACGGTCGATAGGAAAGTGCATATAATTTCCGCCCAAGCCGTAGGGAAGATTCACGCTCTAGAAGTGCGTCTCCACCAGCGGCCCAGGTCGGTGTTGGAGCACATTACCGGTATTGTTTCGCGCTGTTGCTTACCTTTAACCATAAAAGGACGTGATCATGAAGAAATCCCTCCTCGTAGCTTCCCTGTTGGCTGCTGTTGCACTGGCTGCTTGCAACAAGAGCGCTGATCAAGCTGCTTCGTCGGCTGCTAGCGACGCATCGGCTGCTGCTTCGTCGGCTGCTTCGGCAGTTGCTGGTGCTGCGAGCGACGCTTCGGCTGCTGCTTCGTCGGCGACGGCTGCTGCGAGCGACGCAGCTGCTGCTGTGGCGTCGGCTGCTTCGGCAGCGACGGCTGCTCCGGCTTCGGGCGCAAGCCAGTAAGCCTCAGCATCAGCTGAAAAAAAACCGGCCCTTCGGGCCGGTTTTTTTACGTCTGTCGGTTACGCGCATCATTTCCGGCAGCCAGGCCGGCCAGGAGCCGTCCTGTACGCCCTATCCTGCGCCCCGCTCAGCCGAGCGTCAGCCAGTCGAAGCCCGCGTCCTGCGTGGCCACGACCACTTCCTCCCCGTCCGTTCCCAGCACGCCGGCCAATGCCTGGCGGGCCAGCTCGGGCCGGTTGTTCTGCTGGCTCAGGTGCGCCGCGACCAAGTGCTGGAGGCGGCTGCGTTCGAGCGATGCGAGGATGTCCGCGGCGGCGGCGTTGCTCAGGTGGCCGTGATTGCCGCCGATCCGCGCCTTCAACGACTGCGGATAGCGGCTCCCGGCGAGCATCTCGGTATCGTGGTTGGATTCGAGCACCAGCGCGTCACAACCGCTCAGTACGGCCGTGATATGCGGTGTGGCCATTCCGACGTCGGTCAGCACGCCGAGCCGGCTGCAACCGTCCATGAAGACGAACTGGAGCGGTTCCCGCGCGTCATGGGGCACCGTATAAGGCATCACGGCCAGATCGCGAATCGCGGCCGTCTCGTCGCCCCACAACACGTGGAGATCGACATCGGCTTCGTCCGCGCCCACCGCGCGTGCCGTGCCCCAGCTCATGTAGAGCGGCAGCGACCCGCGCCGCGCGAGCGTCAGCGCGCTACCGACGTGGTCGCTGTGTTCGTGGGTGATGAGGATCGCATCGAGATCGTCGATGGCGAGATTCAGGCGGCCGAGGCGGCGCTCGACCTCCTTCGCTGAAAAACCGCAGTCGAGCAGCACGCGGGTGGTCGTCGTGCCGCTCGAGACCTCGACGACCAGCGCGTTGCCTTCGCTGCCGCTACCGAGGCTGGCGAAGCGCACGCGATCAGTTCAACTGGGCGTGCAGCAGCGAAATGATCCGCTGCGCGTCCGACGAGTTGTCGACCTTGCCGTTCGCGTCGACCACCGCGACCTGCGTGCCGCCACTGCCCTGCGCGCGCACGTTGACCAGGTATTCTTTGCCCGGCTTGGCCGCCGACGGGCCGCCGTAGAACAGCTTGCCGAACAGCCCGTCGCGCTTGAGCTCTTCCATCGTGTTCGCGTAACGGACCGTGTACACGCCCTTCTCGCGGTCGCGATTGTCGACCGCGAAGTTGGTACGGTCGAGCGCGAGACCGACGCGCAGCCATGCACGGTCGAACGATTCCGCCAGTTGCAGCGTCGCGGCACCGCTGCTCGTATCGCTGACCTGCGCCGGTGCCGTCGCGGGACGCGCATCGGTCAGCAGTTGCTTCGCCTGCGCGTCGCTCAGGCCGAACTTCTGCATGAGCTTCGACAGGAACACGGCCTCGAGCACCGGATTGCGCGGACGCTCTTCCCAGCGCGACGACGTGCCACCCTGCGGGCCGACCATCATTTCCTCCATCGCGCTGTGCGTGATCGAGATGTCGGTGTTGCCGTCCGGCGTGCGGTTCACGAGCGTGCGGAAACGGTCGCGCGTGCCCGACGAGTAAGCGAAGTCGATGACCTTGCCGATCGTGCGACGGAACCAGTCGTCGGGAATGTTCGCGCGGTTCTCGGCCCAGTCGGTGGCCATGATGCCGGTCGACGGTGCGTCGGTCTTCAGCGAGAAGCCGTTCTCCTGCCAGAATTCCTTCAGGATCGGCCAAAGCTGCTCGGGCGTGCGCCCGTCCACGACGAGCCAGCGGCGGTCGCCATCGCGCTCGATATGCATGCCGAGCGGATCCTGCGCGCTCGGGACACCGTCGGTCGCGTTGCCGGCGGCCGTCGTCGCCCGCGGCGGCAGCGTGCCGAGACCGGCGTTGCTCGGCGGCGCGACGAACTGCTGGGTCGTCGGCACCGGCTTCAGGTCGCTCGGCACCGCGAGCGGCGGCGCCGAACCCGTGTTCTTGTAGTTGACCCGGTCAGGAGCCAGATAATCGTTCAGCGTATCGCAGCCGGCGAGCGCGCCCAGCGCCAGCGCCACCACCGAAACCTGGATGGCGCGAGAGGAAAAGGCGAAACGTTTCATGAAATCCTTCGTCTTGCTAGAACGCTCGTCAGGAGCGGCGCCGGACGGAGCCGGCCGGTGCGGGTTGATGAGGGGTCGAGCCGGCGGCCGCAGGACACGGCCGCCTGAGCATCAGAGGACGCCGGCCTCGACGAGGGCCGAACGCACGACATCGTGACAGCGCTCGTCGAGCGGCGTGAGCGGCAGGCGGATGCCGCCCTGCATCTTGCCCATTGCCTGCAGCGCCCACTTCACCGGAATCGGGTTCGCCTCGACGAACAGGTTCTTGTGCAGCGACAGCAGCTTCATGTGCAGCTCGCGCGCCGTTGCGACGTCGCCGGCCAGCGCCGCGCGGCACAGGTCGCTCATCGCGCGCGGCGCGACGTTCGCCGTCACCGAGATGTTGCCGTGGCCGCCGAGCAGCATCAGCGCGATCGCGGTCGGATCATCGCCGCTGTAGATCGCGAAATGCTTCGGCGCGGCCTTGATCAGGTGCGCGGCGCGATCGATGTTGCCGGTCGCGTCCTTCACGCCGATGATGCCCGGCACCTGCGCGAGGCGCAGCGTCGTCTCGTGCGCCATGTCCGCGACCGTCCGGCCGGGCACGTTGTACAGGATCACCGGCAGGTCGACCGCTTCGGCGATCGTCTTGAAGTGCCGGTACATCCCTTCCTGCGTGGGCTTGTTGTAGTACGGCACGACCTGCAGCGTCGCGTCGGCGCCAACGGCCTTCGCATGCTTCGTCAGTTCGATCGCCTCGGCGGTCGAATTGCCGCCCGCGCCCGCGATGATCGGGATGCGCTTCGCCGCATGCTCGACCGCCGTGCGGATCATCAGGATGTGCTCTTCGACGTTGAGCGTTGCCGACTCGCCGCTCGTGCCGACCACGACGAGTGCGTCGGTGCCTTCCGCGATGTGCCAGTCGATCAGTTTGCGAAACGCCGGCAGGTCGAGACTGCCGTCTTCGAGCATCGGGGTGACGATCGCGGGGATGCTGCCGCGGATTTGAATGCCGTCTTGGGTGCCGTTAGCCATGAAACGCGATTGATTGATGTACCGGTAAACGTTGAGATTGTAGCGGATTAGCCGGGCAGTTCGTAACGTGGAATTCCCGCCCCCGCCGTCGGGGTCGCGCCCTCGCGTACCGCGCAGACGCGCTGCACGAACGCCTCGCGCGGCGCGGCGACGAATCCGTCCTCGTACGCGACCACCCGCAGGCGGCCGCGCACCGCGTCCAGCAGCTCGCCCGGGGCGAGCAGGAACGCGGGATTGGACGGCTTGCCGACCGTTTCGTTTCCTTGCGCGAAGGTTTCGTAGATCAGCACGCCGCCCGGCGCCACCGCATCGAGCAGTTGGGGCCAAAGCGGGCGATGCAGATAATGGGTGACGATCACTGCCGCGAACGACGCGCCGGCCGGCAGCGGCCAGGGCGCGCCCTCGAGATCGGCGTCGCGCACATCGACGCCGGCAATCGCGCGCAATGCGGCCAGCGCGGCCGGATCGCGGTCGAGCGCGACGACCGGATGCCCGTGCGACGCAAACCAGCGTGCATGGCGGCCGCCGCCCGCGGCGACGTCGAGCACCGCGCCGCCCGCCGGGACGAGCCGCGACCAGCGGGCGACCCAGCGCGACGGTTCGGTCTGGACGACGTGGCCGCCCGCGGCGGCAATAACAGGTTCGCGCATGCCGTCAGGTCAGGTGTACGACAGACCCATCGCCTCGCGCACGTCGCGCATCGTCTCGACCGCGTGCTTGCGCGCCTTGTCGCAGCCGTCCGCGACGATCGCGCGCAGCAGCGACGGATCGTCCATGTACTTCTGTGCGCGCTCGAGCATCGGCTGCTGTTCGCGCAGGATCCCTTCGACGACCGGCTGCTTGCAGTCGAGGCAGCCGATGCCCGCCGAGCGGCAGCCGCTCTGCACCCACTGGTGCGTCGTTTCGTCCGTATAGACCTGATGCAGCTGCCACACCGGGCACTTGTCCGGATCGCCCGGATCCGTGCGGCGCACGCGCGCCGGATCGGTCGGCATCGTGCGGACCTTCTTCGTGATCGTCTCCGCGTCCTCACGCAGGCCGATCGTATTGCCGTACGACTTCGACATCTTCTGGCCATCGAGGCCCGGCATCCGGGACGCTTCGGTCAACATCGCCTGCGGCTCGACCAGGATGATCTTGCGCGCGCCTTCGAGATAGCCGAACAGGCGCTCGCGGTCGCTCATCGACAGGCTCTGCGATTCCTGCAGCATCGCGCGCGCCTGTTCGAGCGCCTCGTCGTCGCCTTCCTGCTGATACGCGTTGCGCAGCTCGTGATAAAGCTTCGCGCGCTTGCCGCCGAGCTTCTTCGCCGCTTCGAGCGCCTTCTCCTCGAAGCCCGGCTCGCGGCCGTACAGGTAGTTGAAGCGGCGCGCGATCTCGCGCGTCATCTCGACGTGCGGCACCTGGTCCTCGCCGACCGGCACGAGCGAGCCGCGATACAGCAGGATGTCGGCCGCCATCAGCACCGGGTAGCCGAGGAAGCCGTAGGTCGACAGGTCCTTGTCCTTCAGCTTCTCCATCTGCTCCTTGTAGGTCGGCACGCGTTCGAGCCAGCCGAGCGGCGTGCTCATGCCGAGCAGCAGCGCGAGTTCCGCATGCTCGGGCACCTTGCTCTGGATGAACAGCGTCGCCTGCGCCGGATCGATGCCGGACGCGAGCCAGTCGATCAGCACGTCCCACACGTTCTTCTCGATGACCTCGGGTGTTTCGTAGTGCGTCGTCAGCGCATGCCAGTCGACCACGCAGAAGAAGCACGGGTACTCGGACTGCAGCTTCACCCAGTTTTTCAGCACGCCGTGGTAGTGGCCGAGGTGCAGCGACCCGGTGGGTCGCATGCCGGAGAAAATACGATCTGGGAACATGATTGTCGTTAGAAAAGCGAGGCGAAGGGAGACAGGATGGCGCTCAACACGCCGGCCGCGGCGTTCACGAGCGGACGCAGCCAGAAGTTCGTCAGCACGCCCGTCATGACCAGCACGAGGACGATGATGAAACCATACGGCTCGATGCGCGACAGCGCGATCGATTGCTTCGGCGGCAGCAGCGCCGCCAGGATGCGGCCGCCGTCGAGCGGCGGCAGCGGAAACAGGTTCAGCACGCCGAGCACCAGGTTCGCGCTGACGCCTGCGTAGGCCATCCGCGTGAAGAACGGCTCGTCGATGCCGGCAGCGGGCAGCACGATGGTCAGCACGCCCCAGATCAGGGCCTGCACGAAGTTGCAGGCCGGCCCCGCCAGCGACACCCACAGGCTGCCCCAGCGCGGATTGCGCAAGTTGCCGAACGACACCGGCACCGGCTTCGCATAGCCGAACAGGAAGGCGCCGCCCGTCAGGAAATACATCGCGAGCGGGATCGCGATCGTGCCGAGCGGATCGATGTGGCGCATCGGGTTGAACGACACGCGCCCCATCATGTAGGCGGTGTTGTCGCCGAGCAGGCGTGCGGCATAGCCGTGCGCGGCCTCGTGCAGCGTGATCGCGAAGATCACGGGCAGCGCGTAGACGGCGATGGTCTGTATCAGGGAAGCGTCCATATCGCGTTATTGTAACAAGCGCACTCGCGCAAAAATGAAAGGCGCTTACGCGGCCGAAAGCCCGAACGGTTCGAGCGCGCCGCGCCCCGCGCGCACGAGCTGCGGCTCGTCGCCCGTCAGGTCGATCACCGTCGACGGCTCGCGCGGACACGCGCCGCCGTCGATCACGAGATCGACCTGCTTCTCGAGCCGCGCGCGGATGTCGTCGGGATCGTTGAGCGGCTCGTCGTCCGGCGGCAGGATCAGCGTCGTGCCGAGCAGCGGCTGGCCGAGCGATTCGAGCAGCGCGAGCGTGATCGCGTGGTCGGGCACGCGCAGCCCGATCGTCTTGCGCGACGGGTGCGACAGCCGGCGCGGCACTTCCTTCGTCGCCTGCAGGATGAACACGTACGGGCCCGGCGTCACCGACTTGATCTGCCGGTACTGACGATTGTCCACCATCGCGAAGTTCGCCAGTTCCGACAGGTCGCGCACGAGCAGCGAAAGATGCTGCTTCTCGTCGAGGCCACGGATGCGGCGCACGCGCTCGACCGCGTCCTTGTCGTCGAGGTGGCACGCGAGCGCGTAGCTCGAATCGGTCGGCATCGCGATCACGCCGCCCTTGCTGACGATGTCCGCGGCCTGCTTGATCAGGCGCGGCTGCGGATTATCCGGATGAATCCTGAAGAACTGGGACATGGGGACACGTAAAGAGGGAGAAGTCGGATGCGCGCCTGGGCGGCAGCGCTAGCGGCAAGCGGCCGCGGTACGTCAGAGCCAGCGCTCCCAGAGCGGTTTCAGGTCGGGCGGCAATGGCGGCAGGCCACCGAGCTCGATGCGGCCCTCGCCCGGCGCATGGAAATCCGAGCCGCGCGACACCTCGAAGCCGAAGCGGCGCGCGACGTCCGCGTATTCGCGGTACTGGTCGGGCGTGTGGCTGCCCGTAATGACCTCGATCGCGCGGCCGCCCAGATCGATGAATTCACCGAAAAACACATCGAATTCGACCGACGTGTAGCGATAGCGGCCCGGGTGCGCGACCACGGCCTCGCCGCCCGCCGCGCGAATCCATGCAACGGCGTCGGACAGCGTCGCCCAGCGGTGCGGGACGAACCCGGGCTTGCCGTCGCCGAGCAGGCGGTCGAACACATCGGAGGTCGATTCGGCATGACCGTTCTCGACCAGGAAGCGCGCGAAGTGGGTGCGCGAGATCAGGTCGGGATTCGATACGTACTTGAGTGCGCCTTCGTACGCGCCGGGAATGCCGAGCGTCTCGAGTTGCGCGGCGATCGCCCGTGCACGGGCGGCGCGGCCGTGGCGCGTGCGGTAGAGGCCGTCCACGAGCGTCGGGTTCGACGGATCGATGTGCAGCCCGACGATATGCACGGTGCGCGACGCCCATGTAACCGAAATCTCGACACCGCTCAGGTAGCGCATCCCCAGCGCCTCCGCCTCGCTGCGCGCCGCCGCCTGGCCGCCGACTTCGTCGTGGTCGGTCAGCGCCCACAGGGTCACGCCGCCGGCATGGGCGCGGCGCGCGACGTCGGCAGGCGACAGCAACCCGTCGGAAACATTCGAATGGCAGTGGAGATCAGCGTTCATTGTCGGTATGGCAGGTGAAGCTTCATTCTACTGCAATGCGGCAATTGCGCCGCCCGCCTGCCCCGCCGCCGCTGCCGCCGGCCTACGCGCAGAACGCCTCGATCAGCGCCGCGATCTGCTCCGGCTGGTCGTGATGAACCATGTGGCCGGCATCCTCGACGAGCTTTTCGCGCCAGTCGGGGAACGCGCCGAAGCGCGCCTTGAATTCCGGCAGCGGGATGTCGCCGGCGAGATACGCGAGCGTCGGCGAATTGACGGCCTCGACGTGCAGCACCTTCGCACGCACCTGCTTCCAGACGGCCATCACCTCGTCGAGCCGGTACAGCTGCGGGCCCGCCATCTTGTGCGCGGGATCCGCCAGCAGGTGGTAGAGGCCGTCGTCGCCACGCTTCGACCAGTGCGCGGCAAGGAATGCGGCCCTGCGCGGTTCGAGCCGCGGATTGGTCTTGATCAGCCGGGCCGCCACATCGTCGAGCGACGCGTAAGGGCGCAACACCGGCGGCTCGCGCAGCTCGTCGAGCCAGCCGCGCAGCCGGCGCGGCGCCTGCTCGGCCCGCGCGGGGGCGAGCCCGAACCCTTCGAGGTCGACCACGCGCCGCACGCGCTCCGGGCGCGCGCCCGCGTACAGGCACACGACGTTCGCCCCCATGCTGTGCCCGATCAGATTGACTTCGCCGGTAGGCGCATAGTGATCGACGAGCGCATCGAGGTCGCCCAGGTACTCGTGGAACCAGTAATGACCGCCGCCCTGCCTCGCGACCGGCCAGTCGGACTGGCCGAAGCCGCGCGCATCCGGCGCGATCACCTGCCAGTCGCCCGCGAGTGCGTCGACGACGAACTGGAACGATGCCGCGACGTCCATCCAGCCGTGCAGCATGAACAGCGTCGGCGCATCGGGCCGGCCCCAGCGCCGCACATGCAGCTTGACGCCGCGCACCGTGACGAAATCGGAAACAGAACTCGAGGCACCCATTGCAGCCGCCAAAAAAAGAATGATCGTTCGATTATAGCGATGGCGCTTCCGTTCCGGCGCCTGGCAGTCGAGGCAACTCTCTAGCGCCGGCGTATGGAATCGGCATGTCGGACACCGCGGACATGCCGCCGAACGATCCGCGGGGCCGGCGCAGCGACAGCGTTCGCCCGCCCGTCGGGAGCTCGCGGCGGCCGGCCGCGCTAACCGGCCGCCTTGCCGTCCGCCGCGTCCTGCGCGGCGAGTTCGTCCAGCTCCGCCTGCTCGAACCCCGCGATGCGACGCGCGTCGAAATTGAAAGGGCCGCGCAGTCGCGGCGCATGGTACTGCTCGGCGAGCTCGCGGTAGGCCGGCACCGGATCACGGCCTGCCTCGTCGCACAAGTACCGGAACCAGCGATTCCCGATCGCGACATGGCCGATCTCGTCGCGCAGGATCACGTCGAGGATCGCCGCGGACGCGTCGTCGCCCGCCTGCACGAGCCGCGCGCGGATCGGCGGCGACGCGTCGAGCCCGCGCGCCTCGAGCGTGCGCGGCACGAGCGCCATCCGCGCGAGCACATCGGCCTTGGTCCGCTCGCACATCTCCCACAGCCCGTTGTGCGCGGGAAAATCACCGTACGCATGCCCGAACCCGGCAAGCCGCTCGGACAGCAGCGTGAAGTGATGGGCCTCCTCGGCCGCGACCTGCAGCCAGTCCGCATAGAATGCGTCCGGCATCCCGGCGAAGCGCCACACAGCGTCGAGCGCGAGGTTGATCGCGTTGAATTCGATATGCGCGAGGGCGTGCAGCAGCACCGCGCGCCCCGCGGGCGAGCGCATGCTGCGGCGCTCGAGCTGGCGCGGCTCGACGAGCGGCGGGCGCGCCGGACGGCCGGGCAGGTCGGTCGGTTCGTCCAGATCGAGCGCCGGTGCGATCGCGGCCTGCCCGGCCAGCAGCGCGTCATGCAGCGCGCGGACCCGAGCGGCCTTCGCGGCCGGCTCGGACATCCGCAGCGCGTCGAGCGCGGTGCGTCGCACGCAGTACGGCGCAGCCATGAAAGTAGAAGGCTCCATGTTCATCAAGCGGGGGCACCGCCCGTGCGCATCGCGGGAGCGCATGCACGCGACGGTTTACAATATGCGTTTGTGCCGTCACGCAATGCGCCCGGCACGCCAGACGCGCCATTCTACCGGCGCCCATCATCGAAGAGACCAGGAGACTCCGTGACGATCTACAAACTGGGCGAGACGGCCCCGACGATCCACGAAAGCGTATTCGTCGCCGATACGGCGGCCATCATCGGCAAGGTCGTGCTCGAGGAAAACGCGAGCGTATGGTTCGGCGCGACGATTCGCGGCGACAACGAGACGATCGCGGTCGGTGCCGGCAGCAACGTCCAGGAAGGCGCGGTCCTGCATACGGACCCCGGCTTTCCTCTGACGATTGCCGAGAACGTGACGATCGGGCACCAGGCGATGCTGCACGGATGCACGATCGGCGAAGGTTCGCTGATCGGGATTCAGGCCGTGGTCTTGAATGGTGCGGTCATCGGCCGCAACTGTCTGGTTGGTGCCGGCGCGGTGGTGACGGAAGGCAAGACGTTCCCGGACAATTCGCTGATTCTCGGCGCCCCGGCGAAGGTCGTGCGCGAGCTGTCGGCAGACGACATCGCGCGGCTGCGCGCAAATGCGAAGACGTACGTCGAACGACGCGCGCATTTCAAGGAGCAACTCGTGCGGATCGGCTGATTCGCGCGGATTTCAAGGAAGAAGAGTGAGCGACCAGTTACAGAAATTCATGTTCAATTCGGCACCCGTGCGCGGCGAGATCGTGTCGCTGCGCAACACGTGGCAAGAGGTGCTTTCCCGCCGTGACTACCCTGCCCCGGTGCGCACGGTGCTCGGCGAGATGATGGCCGCGTGTGCGCTGCTGTCCGCGAACCTGAAATTTCACGGCACCCTCATCATGCAGATCTTCGGCGACGGGCCGGTCCAGATGCTGGTCGTCCAGTGCGGCTCGGACCTGTCGATGCGCGCCACCGCCAAGTTCGCCGGCGACGTCGCGCAGACGATCGGCGACGACACGCACTTCGCGTCGCTCGTCAACGCGAGCGGCCACGGCCGTTGCGTGATCACGCTCGACCCGGCCGAGAAGCTGCCGGGCCAGCAGCCGTATCAGGGCATCGTGCCGCTGAACGGCGTCGACGGTCCGCTCGAATCGGTGTCGCAAGTGCTCGAGCATTACATGCATCACTCGGAGCAGCTCGACACGCGGCTGTGGCTCGCGGCCGATCGCGACCGCGCGGTCGGCATGCTGCTGCAGAAGCTGCCGGGCGACGGCGGCATCGTGCCGCGCAACGCCGAGACCGACGCCGACACGTGGGAGCGCGTCTGCACGCTCGGCGGCACGCTGTCCGCGAAGGAACTGCTCGAGGTCGAACCGGAAGTCGTGTTCCGCCGGCTCTTCTGGCAGGAAAACGTGCAGCACTTCGACCCGGCCGGTACGCGCTTCCAGTGCTCGTGCTCGCGCGAGAAGGTCGGCGCGATGCTGCGCATGCTCGGCCGCGACGAAGTCGACAGCGTGATCGTCGAGCGCGGTCACGTCGAGATCCACTGCGAGTTCTGCAACCAGCGCTACGAGTTCGATCCCGTCGACGTCGCGCAGCTGTTCGCCGCGCCGGAGCTCGCGACCGGCATCACGCCCGCGACCGATCAGCGTCACTGAGTGAGCGGCGCGCCCGTGCGAGCCATGCGCGCGCGGGCGCATAATGACGCACGAGCGTCGCACGCACGGCTCAGGCGCCGGAGGTCCGGCCTTCGGCGCAAACCGCTTTCCGCTGTCGGCGCGCTGCTGGAGAAATTCATGAATCGCCCATTCCGCACCCTCGTCCTGACCAGTGTCGCAGCAGGCACACTGGCCCTCGCCGGCTGCGCGGTACAGCCGCCTTCGTCGACGATCCTGAGCCGGCTGCCCGAACCGGGCGCATCGGGCGGACAGCCGCCCGCACTGTCGAGCGCGGAGCGCAAACGCTACGACGAAATCGACCGGCAGGTGCTGCGCGAGCAGAACGACGCGATGGCGGCCGAGGCCGCCGCGCGCGCCTGGGCGTATTACTCGCCGCCCCCCGTGACCGTCTACGGCGGTTATTACGGCGGCGGTTGGGGAAACCGGTGGGGCACCGGCATCGGTTATGGCTACGGTTACCCGGGCTGGTGGTGGTGACGCGTGATCGCGTCGACCGACTCGATTGAAGACTGACAGGAAATAAAAAAGCGCGGCATTTCCCGCGCTTTTTCAATGGTTCGGACTCCCGCGCTCAGTGATGCGCGGCCTTGCCCTTCTCGCCGCCGTGATGCCGCGACGGCTTCGCGATCGATTGCGGGTTCGGCACGACCCGCACGGGCGCCGAGGACACCGTACCGCGCGTCGACGTGCTCGAAGGCATGTTGTTCAGCGGCGCGGCCGGCGCATTCGGCGACACGAACTGCACGAATACTTCGCCGTCCTTCACCATGCCCATCTCGTAGCGCGCGCGCTCCTCGATGGCCGCGGTACCGCCCTGCAGATCCTGCACTTCGCCCGCGATCCGTTCATTGCGCAGCTTCTCGTCCGCATTCTTCTGCAGTTGATCGCCGAGCTGCTGGCGCAATTCGTGCACCCGCAACCAGCCGCCGTGTCCCCACCATAGGGGGTACTGAATGAGCGCCAGCAAGGCAATCAGGACGACAGTGACAAGCCGCATGTAGGAGACGCAGATATAAGAAGCGCCGCTCCGCGCAACATGCACAGAGCGGCGTCGAGATGACGAACCCGATAGTAGCGCGTTAGCGCAGGTTATAGAAAGCCGATTTGCCCGGGTAGCTCGCGATATCGCCGAGGTCTTCCTCGATGCGCAGCAGCTGGTTGTACTTCGAGATGCGATCGCTGCGCGACAGCGAACCCGTCTTGATCTGACCGGCGTTCAGGCCGACCGCGATGTCCGCGATCGTCGAATCTTCCGTTTCGCCCGAGCGGTGCGAGATCACGGCCGTGTAGCCCGCGCGCTTCGCCATTTCGATTGCCGCGAACGTTTCGGTCAGCGTACCGATCTGGTTGATCTTGATGAGGATCGAGTTCGCGATGCCCTTCTCGATGCCTTCCTTCAGGATGCGCGTGTTCGTGACGAACAGGTCGTCGCCGACGAGCTGCACCTTCTTGCCGAGGCGCTCGGTCAGCAGCTTCCAGCCGTCCCAGTCGCCTTCGTGCATGCCGTCCTCGATCGACACGATCGGGAACTTGTCGGCGAGCGTCGCGAGGTAGTCGGTGAATTCGGCCGACGACAGTTGCAGGCCTTCGCCCGCGAGCTGGTACTTGCCGTCGTGGTAGAACTCGGATGCGGCGCAGTCGAGCGCGAGCAGCACGTCTTCGCCCGCACGGTAGCCGGCCTTCTCGATCGCCTGCAGGATCGTCGACAGGCACTCGTCGTTGCTGCCGAAGTTCGGCGCGAAGCCGCCTTCGTCGCCGACTGCCGTGCTCATGCCGCGGTCGCTCAGGATCTTCTTCAGCGCGTGGAACACTTCCGCGCCGCAACGCAGGGCTTCACGGAACGTCGGCTGGCTCACCGGGACGATCATGAATTCCTGGATGTCGAGGCTGTTGTTCGCGTGCGCGCCGCCGTTGACGATGTTCATCATCGGGACGGGTAACTGCATCGCGCCCGAGCCGCCGAAGTAGCGGTACAGCGGCAGGCCGGCTTCTTCAGCCGCTGCCTTCGCGACGGCCATCGACACGGCCAGCATCGCGTTCGCGCCGAGGCGCGACTTGTTGTCGGTGCCGTCCAGCTCGAGCAGCGTCTTGTCGAGGAACGCCTGTTCCGACGCGTCGAGGCCCATGATCGCTTCGGAGATTTCGGTGTTGATGTGCTCGACTGCCTTCAGCACGCCCTTGCCGTTGTAGCGGCCGGCTTCGCCGTCGCGCAGTTCGATCGCTTCACGCGAGCCGGTGGACGCGCCCGACGGCACCGCCGCGCGGCCCATCGTGCCCGATTCGAGCAGCACGTCGCATTCGACGGTGGGGTTGCCGCGCGAATCCAGAATCTCGCGGCCGATGATATCTACGATTGCACTCATGGGTTTCCTCTGAGAATGACGATGGATTCTTCAAACTGCGATGGCACGCGCGCCGAAACCGCCTACGCTACTGACGCGCGAAGCCGCCGCAAGGTTCATTCGATCTTTAGTTGAAATCGTTTTCCAGGAACGGATTGCGCTTCACCGCCTGGTCGAGCGTGACGAGGGTCTCCAGCAGCGCGCCCATCCGGTTCAGCGGCACCGCGTTCGGGCCGTCCGACTTCGCTTCGGCCGGATTCGGGTGCGTTTCCATGAACAGGCCCGCGACGCCCGTCGCGACCGCGGCACGCGCGAGCACCGGCACGAATTCGCGCTGGCCGCCCGAGCTCGTGCCCTGCCCGCCCGGCAGCTGCACCGAGTGGGTCGCGTCGAACACGACCGGCGCGCTCGTCTCGCGCATGATCGCGAGCGAACGCATGTCGGACACGAGGTTGTTGTAGCCGAACGAGACGCCGCGCTCGCACGCCATGAAGCGGTCTTCCGACAGACCGGCTTCACGCGCCGCGTCGCGCGCCTTGTCGATCACGTTCTTCATGTCGTGCGGCGCGAGGAACTGGCCCTTCTTGATGTTGACGGGCTTGCCCGAGCGCGCGCACGCGTGGATGAAGTCGGTCTGGCGGCACAGAAACGCGGGCGTCTGCAGCACGTCGACGACCGACGCGACCTGCTCGATCTCTTCGATCGAATGCACGTCGGTCAGCACCGGCAGGCCGAGCTGGCGCTTCACCTCGCCGAGGATCCGCAGCCCCTCGTCCATTCCGAGGCCGCGAAACGACTTGCCCGAGCTGCGATTCGCCTTGTCGTAGGACGATTTGTAGATGAACGGAACGTTCAGCTTCTCGCAGATCTCCTTCAGGCGGCCCGCCGTGTCGATCGTCATCTGCTCCGATTCGACGACGCAGGTACCCGCGATCAGGAAGAAAGGCTGGTCGAGACCGACCTCGAAATCGCACAGCTTCATGCTTGCACTCCACGCGCCTGCTTGTTGGCGAGCGCGGCTTCGACGAACGACTTGAACAGGGGATGACCGTCACGCGGCGTGGACGTGAATTCCGGGTGGAACTGGACGCCAACGAACCACGGGTGCATCGAACGCGGCAGCTCCATCATTTCCGGCAGATCCTCGCTCGGGGTACGGGCGCTGATGATAAGGCCGCCGGCTTCGAGCTGGGGCACGAAGCGGTTATTGACTTCATAACGGTGGCGGTGGCGCTCGTTCACGTCCTTGCCGTAGATCTCTTCGGCCATCGTGCCGGGCTTGATCGGGCAACGTTGCGAGCCGAGGCGCATCGTGCCGCCGAGATCGGATTCCTCGGTGCGCGTCTCGACCTTGCCTTCGCGGTCGTACCACTCGGTGATCAGCGCGACCACACGTTCTGGCGTGTCCGGATCGAATTCCGTGCTGTTCGCCTGCTTCATGCCGACGACGTCGCGTGCGAATTCGATCACCGCGAGCTGCATGCCGAGGCAGATGCCGAGGTACGGCACCTTCGACTCGCGCGCGTAGCGGATCGCGGCGATCTTGCCTTCCGTGCCGCGACGGCCGAAACCGCCCGGCACCAGCACGGCGTCGAGATGCTTCAGGCTGTCGACACCGTTCGTCTCGATCTCTTCCGAGTCGATGTACTCGATGTTGACCTTGGTCGACGTGTGCAGCGATGCGTGGCGCAGCGCCTCGATCAGCGACTTGTACGACTCGGTCAGGTCGACATACTTGCCGACCATGCCGATCGTGACTTCGTGCTTCGGGTTTTCCAGCTTCTCGACGAGCTCCGTCCACATGCTCAGGTCGGCGTCCTTCGGCGACAGCTTCAGTTCCTCGCAGATGATCCGGTCGAGGCCCTGGTCGTGCAGCATCTGCGGAATCTTGTAGATGCTGTCGGCGTCCCACACCGAGATCACGGCGTCTTCCGGCACGTTCGAGAACATCGAGATCTTCTTCGATTCGTCGTCGGGGATGCGGCGATCCGCACGGCACAGCAGCACGTGCGGCAGGATGCCGATCTCGCGCAGCTTCTGCACGCTGTGCTGGGTCGGCTTCGTCTTCAGCTCGCCGGCCGTCGCGACGTACGGCACCAGCGTCAGGTGCACGAAGCACGCGCTGTTGCGGCCGAGGCGCAGGCTCATCTGGCGCGCGGCCTCGAGGAACGGCAGCGACTCGATGTCGCCGACCGTGCCGCCGATCTCGACGATCGCGACGTCCGGCTCGCCGCAGGTGGCCGATGCCGCCCCGCGCTCGATGAACGCCTGGATTTCGTTCGTGATGTGCGGAATCACCTGCACGGTCTTGCCGAGATAGTCGCCGCGGCGTTCCTTGCGGATCACCGATTCGTAGATCTGGCCGGTCGTGAAGTTGTTGGCCTTGCGCATCTTCGTGCTGATGAAGCGCTCATAGTGGCCGAGGTCGAGGTCGGTCTCCGCTCCGTCTTCCGTCACGAACACTTCGCCGTGCTGGAACGGGCTCATCGTGCCGGGGTCGACGTTGATGTAGGGATCGAGTTTGAGGAGGGTGACTTTCAGACCGCGCGATTCGAGGATCGCGGCGAGAGAGGCGGCGGCAATACCCTTGCCGAGGGAAGAAACTACGCCGCCGGTGACGAAAACATATTTGGTCATCGCTGGATGCTCGCGGGAAAAACGGATTATACCGTAAAGCCCGCCCTTCTCTCAGCAATTGACGCGATGATCGCGCCCTTTCGCGCTGTGCCGCGCCAGCCGTGCGCGCCGGCCGGCTGGTCGGTGCAACCGCGCACGCCGGCCCGGTGCACCGGGCCGATGCCTCAGGCGCTTTTCGCGAGCGCCGCGCTGTCGCGCGGCACGCCGCCCTCCGCCGTTTTCAGCGAACTCAGCATCCGCTGCAATGCGCGGGCCGTCTCGATCGGCCGCTCCATCGGGAACAGGTGGCTGCCCTCGAGCCATTCGATGCGCCCGCGCGCCGCGCGACGCGTCGCATCGAGCCCGACCTGCCGCACTTCGCGCGAGCGCGTGCCGGCGAGAAAGCCGAGCGGCACCGGCGCGCCATGCGCGAGCCGCGGACCGAGCGTATGCGGCAGTGTCCGGTAGATCAGGTATTCGACCTGCCGGTCGAACGCGAGCACGCGTTCGCCGTCGGCGCCCGCCTGTGGAATGCCGTAGTCGATGTAGTCGGACAGCATCCGCTCGTCCCAGCGCGCGAACGCGGGTTTCTCGTGAAAGTGCCGCCAGGCTTCGTCGCGACTCACCCAGCGCGTGCGTCGGTTGCGCGTCGCGGCCGCCGGCGACAGCCGTTCGTCGAGCCCGGCCCACTGGCTCGCGCGCAATGCGCCGGCGCGCCATCCCGCGATGATCGGCGAATCGATCATCACCACGCCGCGCACCCAGTGCGGCTTCTTCAGCGCGGCCATCAGCGACAGGTAGCCGCCGAGCGAATGGCCGACGAGCCAGACCGGGCGCTCGTAGCGACTGCCGATGTCGTCGAGCAGCTGCTCGACGAGATGCGGCCAGTCGCGCGTCACCGGGTAGCGGCGGTCGTGACCGATGCGCTCGATGTAGCGCAGCTCGTAGTCGTCTGCCAGCTCGGCGAAGATCGTCCGGTACGTCGATGCCGGAAAACCGTTCGCGTGCGAGAAATGGAGGATGTCCTTCAAACGCCGATGTCTCCTTTGTCGACCGGAGTCAGCGCGCTCGAGCTGACTCCCGTCCCATGCTTCGCGGTCGCCGGGGCTGGCCCTTCAGCGCCACCTCCGGCCTCCGCCTTCTTGACCCGCGCCATCGCGCCGCTCACCGGTCCATCCAGTACCGCCGCTGCGCATCGCGATGACGCTCGAACGCGAAGCCGCCGCCCGCCGGGGCGATGTCGAACCTCACGGCCCCGTCGCGATCGGTGCGCGGCAGCGGAATCCCGCGCGTTTCGTAGCGCGCGAGGACCGTCCGGTGCGGATGCCCGAATCGATTGCGATAGCCTACAGGAAATACCGCGACGCGCGGCCCGACCGAATCGAGGAAAGGCTCGACCGACGACGTGCGGCTGCCGTGGTGCGGCACGACGAGGATCTGCGCGGCCAGCGCGTCGCGCGCATCGTCTACCAGACGGCGCTCGGCGCGTGCCTCGATGTCGCCCGTCAGCAGCGCCGACGTGTCACCCGCGTCGATGCGCAGCACGCACGATTTCTCGTTCGAGGAACCCGCGCCGGCAACGCCCGGCGGCCACAACATCGTGAATACGACGCCGTCCCAGATCCACCGCTGTCCGGCCGCGCACGGCAGCCGATCCGCCACGCCGGCCGCCTGCGCGTCGCGCCACAGCCGGTGCCGCGGCGCAATGCCGGCGAGCAGCTGGCGGACCTCGGCGGCCGCATAGACGGCCGCCGCGCCGCCCGCGTGATCGGCGTCCGCATGACTCAGGACGAGCGAATCGACGGTACGGATTCCGCGGGCGCGCAACGTCGGCGCGACGATCCGCGCACCGGCGTGGGTCGACTCCGCCCCCGGTCCCGCGTCGAACAGCAAGGTCCGGCGCGCGGTCTCCACCAGCACCGACGCGCCCTGCCCGACGTCGAGCACGGTCAGCCGGAAGCCGCCAGGCGGCGGCGCATCGGGTGCTGGCGCGACCAGCGGCAGCCATGTCATCGGCGCCGCCCAGCGCAGCGGCCAGCCGCGCGGCATCAAAACCCACGCGACACCCACGCACGCAAGCGCCAGAACCGGCCAGTCGGGCATGCGCAGCCAGAACACGCCGGCCGGCCAGTCGGCAAGGTGCCGGAGCAGCGCCATCATCGGTTCGAGCGCCGCATGCGCGAGCCGGAACGCATACGCGTCCAACGGCGCGGGCAACCCGATCCCGGCGAGCACGATCGGCGTCACCACGGCGCTGACCCACGGGATCGCAAACGCATTCCCGAACGGGCCCGATACCGAGATCTGAGCGAACCACGCGGCCGTCAGCGGCGCAAGACCGATCGTCACCGCGTACTGCACGCGTGTCGCCTCCGCGACACGGCGCCCGGCACGCTTGCACCACGCGCACAGGCGGTGCCAGCGGTCGACCGTGGCAACGCCGTCCGTCCCACGGTCGTCGCCGCCGTCGAATTCGCGCACCGCGCGCCAGCCCGCCACGGCCATCAGGATCACGGCGACCGCGCCAAAAGACAGCCAGAACCCGGCCGACACCACCGCCCACGGATCGACCAGCAGCACGCCGCCGAGCGCCGCGCACAACACGGCGGACGGCGGCACGCTGCGTCCGGCGAGATAGGCAGCCGCCCCGGCCGCGATCATCCACCACGCGCGCTGCGCCGGCACGTTGAACCCGGCAAGCGCCGCATAGCCGGCGGCAGCCGTCAGCGCCGCCACCGAAGCCGCATATGGCGCAGGCATCGCGAGTGCCGCGGCGTGTCCGCGCCAGCGCAGACGCCGCCAGACCCACGAAACGATCCCGCCCGCGATCGTGCCGACGAGCCCGACGTGCAGGCCCGAAATCGCGACCAGATGACTCGTGCCCGTATTGCGCAGCACGCGCCATGCGTCGTCGCCGATGCCGGATTGATCGCCGACCGCGAGCGCGGTCACGATGCCGCGGTGGCGCGCGTCGCTGCCGAGCGCGTCGCCGATATCGTTGCGCAGCGCGTCGCGCAGCCGATCGATCGATGCGCGCCATCCCGATGCCCTCGCGTCGAGCAGCTCCGCCCGCTCGGGCGCGACCACATAGCCGATCGCGCGAATGCCCGCGGCAAGCCACGCCGCCTCGCTGTCGCGCACGCCGGGATTCGCCTCGGCATGCGGGCGCTTCAGGCGCACCACGAGACGCCAGCGCTGCGCGGCGCGCAAATCGGGCATCGCGTCGCGTGCTGCGCGCGCGCCGTACGTGCGCCACGACAACCGGATCAGCGGAGGGAAACGGGCCAGCCCCGCATCGTTCGATTCGACGGCCAACAGCAGTCGCGCGCCGGTATCGTCGATCACCGGCAACCCGCGGATCACGCCCGTGACGACGATATCGCGCCCTTCCCGCTCGACAGGCAGGCTGTCACGCAGCCGCCATTCGGCACGTGCGGCCGCATAGCCGAATCCGATCGCACCGGCGGCGCATGCGCACAGCATCCACCGGAGCGCGACGTTCGCGCGGGTTCGACGGCGCCGCGCACACCCTGCGAGCAGCGCGCCGCAACCGGCCAGAACGACCGCCCCGCCCACCCAGCCGCCCATGCCCGGCAACGCCGCCTGCCGCTGCAGCACGACGACGCCGAGCGCAAACGCGATCCACCACACGCGCATCGCACCTCCTCGTCGATCTGGCGCCGCCGTCGATGCGGCACCTTCCGGCAACGATTATGCGGACGAAAGTGCGAGGCGCGGCAGCGCGGCGAGCGCGTTAGCCGTTGTGGATAGGGACAGCGCGTGCGCGTCGATCCCGCGCAGTTCGGCGAGCACGCCGCCGATGCGCGGCACCTGGTCGGGCGCGTTGCGGGACTTGTACGCCCATTCAGGCGCGATGTCGGGCGCATCCGTCTCGACGACGATCGCGTCGAGCGGCAACTGCGCGGCGAGCCGCCGGATCTGCAACGCGCGTCCGAACGTCACGTTGCCACCGAAACCGAGATGCAGCCCCTGCGCGAGATACGCATCGGCCTGCTGGAAACTGCCGTTGAACGCATGCGCGATGCCACGCCGCACGCCGAAGCGGCGCAGCCCGGCGAGCACGCGGTCCTGCGACTTGCGCACGTGGCACAACACCGGCAGGTCGAATTCGCGCGCGAGCTTCAGCTGCCCCTGATAGAAGAATTGCTGGCGATCCTCGTCGAGGCCCGGCACGAAGTAGTCGAGACCGATCTCGCCGATCGCGACGAAGCGCGGATCATCGAGGCTTGCCTCGATCTCCATGCGCAGGCGGTCGAGATCCTCGTCGCGCGCGTGCGGCGTATACATCGGATGGATGCCGAGCGCGTAGACGGCGCCCGGCGTGCGCTGCGCCAGTTCGCGCACGGTCGTGAAATTGTCGCGTCCGATGCTCGGAATCACGATGCGCGACACGCCGGCCGCGCGCGCCGCGTGCGCGACGGCGTCGCGGTCGGCGTCGAACTCGGCGGCATCGAGATGGCAATGCGTATCGATCCACATGGCGGCTTTCCTGCGCCCTCGCCGCCGCGCCGGGACTCGCCCGGCGGCACGGCGGGGCGTTCGTTCACACCGGCAGCGCCGGCTCCTCGTGCAGCACGCCGTCGCGCAGGCGCATGATGCGGTCGCAGCGCGCCGCGAGCTCGGGATCGTGCGTGACGATCACGAAACTCGTTTCGAGCGTCTCGGACAGTTCGAGCATCAGGTTGAACACGGTGTCGGCGGTCGTGCCGTCGAGGTTGCCGGTCGGCTCGTCGGCGAGTACGCACGCGGGCTTCGTCACCAGCGCACGCGCGATCGCCACGCGCTGCCGCTCACCGCCCGACAGCTCGCCCGGCCGATGCTTCGCACGCGGCCCGAGACCGACGCGTTCGAGCATCGCCTGTGCCTGCGCGCGTGCATCCTCGGTCGTCATCCGGCGGATGCGCAGCGGCATCGCGACGTTGTCGAGTGCGGTGAATTCCGGCAGCAGGTGATGGAACTGGTAGACGAAGCCGAGCGCGCGGTTGCGCAGTTCGTTGCGCTCGCGCTCGGCGAGTTGCGTAAACGGCTTGCCGAGCAGCGACACTTCGCCGGCGCTCGGTTCGTCGAGGCCGCCCAGCACGTGCAGCAGCGTGCTCTTGCCGGAGCCCGACGCGCCGACGACCGCGAGCTTCTCGCCGCGCCGCACCGTCAGCTCGGTGTT
Organism: Burkholderia sp. BCC1640; assembly: GCF_902833125.1. Classification (NCBI taxonomy): domain Bacteria; kingdom Pseudomonadati; phylum Pseudomonadota; class Betaproteobacteria; order Burkholderiales; family Burkholderiaceae; genus Burkholderia; species Burkholderia sp. BCC1640. The sequence goes on from NZ_CADFEF010000009.1 coordinate 93,715, forward strand.
GTTGAGCACCTGCACGTTGAAGCCGCCCTGCACGAACGCCTTCGTGATCCCGCGCGCCTGAAGCACGTATTCCTGCATACCTGCCGAATCCTGTCTGATGGGTTGTCGTGAATCCGCCAATGCGGTCGCGCGATCATTCATAGCGCAGCGCCTCCGCCGGCTTCACCTTCGCGCCGCGCCAGCTCGGATAGAGCGTCGCGACGGCCGACAGCACGAACGCGATCAGACCGATCTTGATGACGTCGCCCGCGACGAGCTCCGACGGCAGCTCGCTGATGAAGTACACCGACGGCGGCAGGAACTGCACGCCGAACAGATGCTCGATCATCGGGATCAGCCACGGAATGCTCCACGCGATCAGGCAGCCGAGCGCGACGCCCGACGCGGTGCCGACGAAGCCGATCGTCACGCCCTGCACGACGAAGATCTTCATGATCGAGCCTGGTTGCGCGCCGAGCGTGCGCAGGATCGCGATGTCGGCCTGCTTGTTGGTCACCGTCATCACGAGCGACGACACGAGGTTGAACGCGGCCACCGCGATGATCAGCGTGAGGATGATGAACATCATCCGCTTCTCGATCTGCACGGCCGAGAACCAGGTCTTGTTCTGCTGGGTCCAGTCGCGGATGTACAGGCTGCCCGACAGCGTATGCGACAGCTCGACCGCGACCTGCGGCGCCTTCTGCATGTCGGTGAGCCGCAGCCGCACGCCGGTCGGCGCGGACATCCGGAACAGCGCCTCCGCATCGCGGATGTTGATCATCGCGAGCGTGCTGTCGTATTCGTAGTGGCCCGATTCGAACACGCCGACCACCGTGAACTGCTTGAGCCGCGGCATCATCCCGGCCGGCGTGATCGTGCCTTCGGGCGCGACGAGCGTGACCTTGTCGCCGACCGTCACGCCGAGGTTGCCGGCGAGCGCGTCGCCGAGCACGATGCCGAACTGGCCGGGCACGAGCGCGGCGAGCTGGCCCGCCTTCATGTCCTTGCCGATGTCCGACACCTGCGGTTCGAGCGACGGCTCGACGCCGCGCAGCATCACGCCGCTCACCGCGTCCTGGCGCGTGAGCAGCGCCTGCGCGTCGACGTACGGCGCCGCGCCGATCACCGACGTATTGCGGCGCGCTTCCTGCGCGGTCAATTGCCAATCGGGCATCGAGCCGGTCGGCGAGAATACCTCGACGTGCGCAAGCACCGACAGCATGCGGTCGCGCACTTCCTTCTGGAAGCCGTTCATCACGGACAGCACGACGATCAGCGCCGCGACCCCGAGCGCGATCCCGAGCATCGAAACGAGCGCGATGAAGGAAATGAAGCCGTTGCCGGTCGTGCGTTTGCCGGCGCGCGTGTAGCGCCAGCCGATCTGCCATTCGTACGGAAGTTTCAAGCGAATCCTTTCTGCTGGTTACGGCGGGGATGGCGGCCCGTGGCCGGAGCGCCGTCCGGCGGCGGCCGACCGCCCGGGCACGGCCGAAAAAACGGTCGCCGGACGCAATCGGGCCGTCCGCCGGCCCGATCACGCGCGCAGTTTGCCATACAATGCGCACCATCATGCACGACCGACGCCTCCATTTTCTCGTTCCGTTCGCGCTGCCGTCGGCGGCCGATGCGACCTCGTCCCTGCACACGCTGGACAGCCCCGCGCTCGAAAAGTTGCTCGCCCGCGCAAGCCTCGTCGAGCGCGTGGCCGGCGAGGACTTCCAGCGCACGCTGCCGCACGAACGCTGGCTGGCCCGCCAGTTCGGCGCGACCCAGGGCAACGCCGCCGACGAGGCGCCGCTCGCGCCCTACATGCTGCTGGCGGACGGCGGCGACCCGGGCACCCAGGCCTGGGCGTGCGTCGAACCCGTCCACGTCGAAATCGCTCACGACCACCTCGTGCTCGTCGACCCGGCGAGCCTCGCGCTCGACGACGGCGACGCCGCCGCATTGCTGGCGGTCGCGCGCCCGCTGATCGAGGAGCTCGGCGTGCGGCTGGAGGCGCCGCAGCCGGCGCGCTGGTACCTGTCCAGCGAGCAGCTCGCCCGCCTCGCCGGCGCAGCGCCGCTGCGCGCGAGCGGCCGCAACATCGAGATCTGGCTGCCGCACGAAGCGCACACCGGCGAACGCTCGCGGATGTGGATGAAGCTGCAGAACGAAGTGCAGATGGCGTGGTTCCAGCATCCGGTCAACGAAGCGCGCGAAGCGCGCGGGCTGCCCGCCGTCAATTCGATCTGGTTCCATGCGCAAGGCACGCTGAAGCCGGTCGGCAAGCCGTTCGCGCGCGTGCTCTCCGCGTCGCCCGCGGCGCTCGGCCTCGCGCGCGCCGCGCAAGCCGAAGCCGGTGCCGTGCCGGCCGCACTCGACACACTGCCCGCCGCCGCCGGCGCGACGCTCGTCGAGCTGCCCACGCTGTCTGCCCCGTACATCGAGCAGGACTGGCCACGCTGGCACGATGCGCTCGCCGCGCTCGAGCGCGACTGGTTCGCGCCGTCCCTCGCCGCGCTGCAGAACGGCGAGCTGGCCGGCGTCGATTTCACGCTGTGCGGCGACACCAGCTCCGTGACGCTGCACGCGACGCGCGGCGACCTGCGCAAGTTCTGGCGCCGCCGCGCGCTGGCATCCCTGTTCGAATAACCCGACCTGTATGACCCGGATCGTTACCCGCCCCGTCGCGCCCGCCGACGCCGAAGCGCTCGCGCGCCACGGCCTGCATCCCGTCCTCGCGCGCCTCTATGCGTCGCGCGGCGTGCAGTCTCCGACCGACATCGAGACGGCCCTCACGCGCCTCGTCCCGCCCACCGAACTGAAAGGCTGCGCGGACGCCGCGGCGCTGCTCGCCGACGCGATCGCCGACAAGCGGCGCCTGCTGGTCGTCGCCGACTACGACTGCGACGGCGCGACCGCGTGCGCGGTCGCGGTGCGCGGCCTGCGGATGTTCGGCGCGCAGATCGACTACCTCGTGCCGAACCGCTTCGAATACGGCTACGGACTCACGCCCGAGATCGTCGAACTCGCGGCCGCGCGCAAGCCCGACCTGCTGATCACCGTCGACAACGGGATCGCGAGCGTCGCGGGCGTCGAAGCCGCGAACGCGCGCGGCATCGACGTGCTCGTCACCGATCACCACCTGCCCGGCGACGCGCTGCCCGCGGCGCGCGCGATCGTCAACCCGAACCAGCCCGGCTGCGCATTCCCGAGCAAGCACATCGCCGGCGTCGGCGTGATGTTCTACGTGCTGCTCGCGCTGCGCGCCGAGCTGCGCCGCCGCGGCGCGTTCGCGAGCAAGGAGGCCGAACCGCGCCTCGACGGGCTGCTCGACCTCGTCGCGCTCGGCACCGTCGCCGACGTCGTGCGGCTCGACGGCAACAACCGCGTGCTCGTCGCGCAGGGGCTGCAGCGCATCCGCAACGGCCGCATGCAGCCGGGCATCGCCGCGCTGTTCCGCGCGGCCGGCCGCGAGGCGCGCACCGCATCGGGCTTCGACCTCGGCTTCGGCCTCGGCCCGCGCCTGAACGCCGCCGGGCGGCTCTCGGACATGTCGCTCGGCATCGAGTGCCTTATCACCGACGACATCGGCCGCGCGTGGGACCTCGCGCAGCAGCTCGATACGATGAACCGCGAGCGCCGCGAGATCGAGGCCGGCATGCAGCAGCAGGCGCTGGCCGATCTCGCCGACGTCGATCCGGCCGATGCGTGCACGATCACGCTGTTCAACCCCGAATGGCACCAGGGCGTGATCGGCATCGTCGCCGGGCGGCTCAAGGAGAAATTCCACCGCCCGTCGTTCACGTTCGCGCATGCGGACGAAGCCGGCACGCGGGTCAAGGGTTCGGGCCGCTCGATTCCCGGCTTCCACCTGCGTGACGCGCTCGACCTGGTATCGAAGCGCGAACCCGACCTGATCGTCGCGTTCGGCGGCCACGCGATGGCGGCGGGCCTCACGCTCGACACCGACAACGTGCCGCGCTTCGCGGCCGCGTTCGAGGCCGTCGCGCGCGAGTGGTTGTCCGACGACGCGCTGGCGCGCGTGATCGAGACCGACGGCGAACTCGAAGAAGCGTATTTCACGCCGCAGTTCGTCGGGCTGCTCGATGAAGCCGTCTGGGGCCAGGGCTTTCCGGCCCCGCTTTTCTCCGGCGAATTCGATGTCGTGTCGCAGTCGCTCGTGAAGGAAAAGCACCTGAAGCTGCAGCTGGCGCGCGGCCGCCAGCGCTTCAACGCGATCTGGTTCAACCACACCGAGCCGCTTCCGGCGAGCGCGCTGATCGCGTACCGCCTCGTGGCCGACACGTGGAACGGCGTGACGCGCGTCCAGCTGATCGTCGAACACGCGGCCGGCTGAGCGCCGCCCGCCCGGCCAACCCGCCGCGGCACGCGCGGGCCGCATGCGCGCCGCGCCGCACGGGGCCGCGGCGCGCATGCAAGCACGTTCCGCGTCACCGGGAAACCCTGCCGATCGGCTATAATTCCGCTTTTTTACGAAGCAAGAATAGCGAACGATCATGGAAGCGGAACGTCTCAACGCGATCGAAAGCTCCCTGCTCGACCTGCGCACGCGCGCGGGCGAGCTTCGGGGGTATCTTTGACTACGACGCCAAATCTGCGCGTCTGACCGAAGTCAACAAGGAACTCGAAGACCCGAACGTCTGGAACGATTCGAAGAACGCCCAGGCACTCGGCCGCGAGAAGAAGCTGCTCGAAGGCGTCGTCACGACGCTGACGGCACTCGATAGCGACCTGCGCGATGCGCTCGACCTGTTCGAGCTGGCACGCGAGGAAGGCGACGAAGACACCCTCGTCGCATCCGAAGACGACGCGAAGAAGCTCGAAGCGCGCGTCGGCGACATCGAATTCCGCCGGATGTTCTCGAACCCGGCCGACCCGAACAACTGCTTCATCGACATCCAGGCCGGCGCCGGCGGCACCGAGGCGTGCGACTGGGCGTCGATGCTGCTGCGCCAATACCTGCGCTACTGCGAACGCAAGGGCTTCAAGGCCGAAGTGCTCGAAGAGTCCGACGGCGACGTCGCGGGCATCAAGAACGCGACGATCAAGGTGTCGGGCGAATACGCGTACGGCTTCCTGCGCACCGAAACCGGCATCCACCGCCTCGTGCGCAAGTCGCCGTTCGACTCGTCGGGCGGCCGCCACACGTCGTTCTCGTCGGTGTTCGTGTATCCGGAAATCGACGACTCGATCGAAGTCGAGGTCAACCCGGCCGATCTGCGCATCGACACGTACCGCGCATCGGGCGCGGGCGGCCAGCACATCAACAAGACCGACTCGGCCGTGCGGATCACGCACATGCCGACCGGCATCGTCGTGCAGTGCCAGAACGACCGCTCGCAGCACCGCAACCGCGCCGAAGCGATGGCCATGCTGAAGTCGCGCCTGTACGAAGCCGAAATGCGCAAGCGCCAGGCCGAGCAGGACAAGCTCGAATCGAGCAAGACCGATGTGGGCTGGGGTCACCAGATCCGCTCGTACGTCCTCGATCAGAGCCGCGTGAAGGACCTCCGTACGAACGTCGAAATGAGCAACACGAAGGCCGTGCTCGACGGCGATCTCGACGACTTCATCAGCGCGAGCCTCAAACAGGGCGTGTAAGCGCCGCGGCGCGGCCCCTGCGGTCGCGCCGCCCTTCCCGTTGCGTTGCCGCACCCACTCCGAATTCCGACCATCATGACCGAACCGACCCAAACGCAGCCCGCCGTCGCGGCGGACGAAAACCAGATCATCGCCGAGCGCCGCGAGAAGCTGCGCGCATTGCGCGAGCAAGGCGTCGCCTATCCGAACGATTTCCGGCCGACGCATCACGCCGCCGATCTCCAGGCGAAATTCGCCGACTCGGACAAGGCCGCGCTCGAGGCGAACCCGGTCGAGGTATCGGTCGCCGGCCGCATGATGCTCAAGCGCGTGATGGGCAAGGCGAGCTTCGCGACGGTGCAGGACGGTTCGGGCCAGATCCAGTTCTTCGTGACGCCGAACGACGTCGGCGCGGAAACCTACGACGCATTCAAGAAGTGGGACCTCGGCGACATCGTCGCCGCGCGCGGCGTGCTGTTCCGCACCAACAAGGGCGAGCTGTCGGTCCAGTGCAAGGAGCTGCGCCTGCTGTCGAAGGCGCTGCGTCCGCTGCCGGACAAGTTCCACGGCCTCGCCGACCAGGAAATGCGCTATCGCCAGCGCTACGTCGACCTGATCGTCACGCCGGAAACGCGTGACACGTTCCGCGCGCGCACCAAGACCATCGCGTCGATCCGCAAGTTCATGGACAACGCCGACTTCATGGAAGTCGAAACGCCGATGCTGCACCCGATCCCGGGCGGCGCCGCGGCGAAGCCGTTCGTCACGCACCACAACGCGCTCGACATGCAGATGTTCCTGCGCATCGCGCCGGAGCTGTACCTGAAGCGCCTGATCGTCGGCGGCTTCGAACGCGTGTTCGAGATCAACCGCAACTTCCGGAATGAAGGCGTGTCGCCGCGCCACAACCCGGAATTCACGATGATGGAGTTCTACGCCGCGTACACCGACTACCGCTGGCTGATGGACTTCACCGAGCAGCTGATCCGCCAGGCGGCGATCGATGCGCTCGGCACCGCGACGATCCAGTACCAGGGCCGCGAGCTCGACCTCGCGAAGCCGTTCCACCGCCTGACGATCACGCAGGCGATCCAGAAGTACGCGCCGCAGTACACCGACGGCCAGCTGTCGGACGACGCGTTCCTGCGCTCCGAACTGAAGCGCCTCGGCGTGGACGTGTCGCAGCCGGCCTTCCTGAACGCCGGCATCGGCGCGCTGCAGCTCGCGCTGTTCGAGGAAACCGCCGAATCGCAGCTGTGGGAGCCGACCTACATCATCGATTACCCGGTCGAGGTGTCGCCGCTCGCACGCGCATCGGATACGGTGCCGGGCATCACCGAGCGTTTCGAGCTGTTCATGACCGGCCGCGAGATCGCGAACGGCTTCTCGGAGCTGAATGATCCGGAAGACCAGGCCGCGCGCTTCAAGAAGCAGGTCGAGCAGAAGGATGCAGGCGACGAGGAAGCGATGTTCTTCGACGCCGACTACATCCGCGCGCTCGAACACGGGATGCCGCCGACGGGTGGTTGCGGGATCGGCATCGACCGTCTCGTGATGCTGCTGACCGACAGCCCGACGATCCGCGACGTGCTGCTGTTCCCGCACCTGCGCCGCGAAGACTGACGGCCGATCCCGCGTGTGCGCCGCGCCCTGCGGCGCGCACGCGTCAGCTTTGTAACCACGCGTAAATCCCGCCCGCCGGCGTTCGCCGGTTTTCGATCCTCCCCCGTTTTATCTCCTCGTCGCGACGGCCTTCTCCGGGTTTTCCCTGTAACGCCCGCCGCCCCGCTGCAGCAATTCGTTACACCTTGATACGGTGCGACCCTCGCCCGTGAATGACACTCCTGTTGCGTCACCACGCATGACCACGGGACCAGAACGCGGCGCCGGAACGCCGAGTCTGCTCGCTCCCGAGCGTGGGATCCGGCCGGCACCAACGTGCGAAGCCAGGTCGACACCGGAGAACAAAATGGACAACCAGAATCAAACCACGCCGCAAAAGCAACGCCTTCACCCGCTCATCGCGACCGCGGCAGGCGCCGTGATCGTCGCGAGCCTCGCGGCCACCGCTGCGATCACGGGCATCTTCCCGAAGGCCAACAGCAACAATGCGCAGAACGGCCAGACCCAGGCCGCGCTGATCGCGTCGCAGCCGGCCGTCGATACGGCCGCTGCGGCCAGCGCCGCGCTCGCCGCGCAAGCGCAGCAGCAGGCAGCCGAACAGGCCGCGCAGCAGAAGGCGGCGGCTGAGAAGGCGGCGGCAGCCCAGGCCGAACCGAAGCCCGCGCCGCGCCCTGCCGCCACGCACCGCCGCCATACGCCGGCGCCGCAACCGCCGCAATACGCGCAGCAGCCGTCCGCGCCCGCGCAGGCGGCCTATTGCCAGACCTGCGGCACCGTCGTCGCGATCACGCAGACGCGTACGCCGGGCCAGAGCTCGGGGATCGGCGCGGTCGGCGGCGCAGCGGCCGGCGGCCTGCTCGGCAACCAGTTCGGTCACGGCAACGGCCGCACGGCGATGACGATCATCGGCGCGCTCGGCGGCGGTCTCGCCGGCAATCAGGTCGAGAAGCAGGTGCGCGCGGAAACCGACTACCAGGTGCAGGTCCAGATGGAAAGCGGCGCGACGCGCACGTTCACGTACCACAACCCGCCGCCGTTCGGCCAGGGCCAGCGCGTGCGGATCGAGAACGGGACGCTGGTCGGCGCGTAACGCCTGACGTCTCGCCGGGCGGCCCTTGCGCCGCGCCGGAAATGAAAAAGGCTCGTGATGCTTCACGAGCCTTTTCTTTTTGCGGGAGCGTTGCCGGAGCCACATGGCGCGAGGCGCCACAGCGAATCTCAGTCTTCGTCGTCGAAGTCGGATTCATCGATCCAGTGGGCCTGGATCGCTTCGAGGATCTTCTCGCCCGAGTGCGCCGGGTCGTCGGTGAAGCCGTCCAGTTCGATGACCCATTGGCGCAGGTCGACGAAATTGATCCGCTGCGGATCGACGTCCGGATGCTTGTCTGCCAGCGCGATGGCGATTTCGCGCGAATCGGTCCATTTCATGGCCTGCTCTCCCGTGTGCGCGGCGAGTCCGCCCCGCCGATCCGTCAGTGATTTTCCTTCGCGTGGTTGATCGAGTACTTCGGGATCTCGACCACCAGGTCCGAATCTTCCTTCACGATTGCCTGGCACGACAGGCGCGACGTCGGCTCGAGGCCCCACGCCTTGTCGAGCAGGTCGTCTTCGTCCTCGTCGGACGGGTCGAGATCGTTGAAGCCCTCGCGGATCACCACGTGGCAGGTCGTGCATGCGCACGACTTCTCGCACGCATGCTCGATCTCGATCCCGTTGTCGAGCAGGTTGTCGCAAATACTCTTGCCGGGCGTCGCGTCGATCACTGCGCCGTCCGGGCACAGTTCGACGTGAGGCAGCACCACCAGTTGAGGCATGTCCGTTCCGTCAGTCAGGGTGCGGCGACTGGCGCCGCACGGTTCAATATCGCGCGGGCCGTCGCCGGCCCGCGCGCAGTTCGTTCAGATCTCGTCGAGCCGTCGGCCCGACAGTGCGCGCTTGATGCTCTTGTCCATCCGGCGCGCCGCGAATTCGTCGGTGCCGTCGGCCAGCGTCTTGGTCGCGGTTTCGATCGCGTCCGTGTCGTCGCCCTGCGCGATCGTGCGCAGCGCCGCGACGAGCGCGTCGACCTGCGTGCGTTCGGTGTCGTCGAGCAATTCGCCGTCGGCCGCCAGCGCCGCCTGCGTCGCCTCGATCATCCGCTCGGCCTCGACCTGCGCTTCGCGCAGCGCGCGCGCCCGCATGTCGATCTCGGCGGTCTTGAAGCTGTCCTCGAGCATCTTCGCGATGTCGTCGTCGGCGAGGCCGTACGACGGCTTCACGACGACCGACGCCTCGACGCCCGAATGCTGCTCGCGCGCGAACACCGACAGCAGCCCGTCCGCATCGACCTGGTAGGTCACGCGGATGCGCGCCGCACCGGCCGTCATCGGCGGGATGCCGCGCAGCTCGAACCGCGCGAGCGACCGGCAGTCGGCGACGAGCTCGCGCTCGCCCTGCACGACGTGGATCGCCATCGCGGTCTGGCCGTCCTTGAAGGTCGTGAATTCCTGTGCACGCGCGATCGGAATCGTCGAATTGCGCGGAATGATCTTCTCGACGAGACCGCCCATCGTCTCGACACCGAGCGACAGCGGGATCACGTCGAGCAGCAGCCAGTCGTCGCCGCTGCCGCGATTGCCGGCGAGCAGGTCGGCCTGGATTGCCGCGCCGAGCGCGACGACCTGGTCCGGATCGAGATTGACGAGCGGCGGCTGGCCGAAATGCTTCGCGACCGCCTCGCGGATCACCGGCATGCGCGTCGCGCCGCCGACGAGCACGACGCCCTTGATGTCGGCCGGGCTCACCTGCGCATCGCGCAATGCCTTGCGGGTCGGCGTCAGCGTACGCTGCACGAGCGGCTCGACGAGCGCGGCGAACGTGTCGTGCGAGATCGTCTGCTCGATCCGGGCACCGCTCGACAGCGTCACGTCGAGCGACGCCTGCGGCGCGGACGACAGCGCTTCCTTCAGCACGCGCACGCGATCGAGCAGCAGGCGCACGTCCTCGGGCGCGAGCGTCTTCGCATCGATGCCGGCTTGCGCAAGTACGTGATCGAACAGCGCGTGGTCGAAATCGTCGCCGCCGAGCGCGGAGTCGCCGCCCGCGGCCAGCACTTCGAACACGCCCTTGGTCAGCTTCAGGATCGACAGGTCGAACGTGCCGCCGCCGAGGTCGTACACCGCGTAGAGGCCTTCGGCCGCGTTGTCGAGACCGTAGGCGATCGCGGCCGCGGTCGGTTCGTTCAGCAGGCGCAGCACGTTGAGGCCCGCAAGACGCGCGGCGTCCTTCGTCGCCTGGCGCTGCGCGTCGTCGAAGTACGCGGGCACCGTGATCACCGCGCCGACCAGTTCGTCGCCGAGCGTGTCTTCCGCGCGGTAACGCAGCGTCGCGAGAATCTCGGCCGATACTTCGACCGGGCTCTTCACGCCGTCGATCGTGCGGATCTGCACCATGCCCGGCGCATCGACGAATTCGTAAGGCGCGTTCGCCGCGCCTTCGACTTCCGCCTTGCCACGGCCCATGAAGCGCTTGACCGACACGATCGTGTTGCGCGGATCGGTCGCGGCCTGTTCCTTCGCTTCGTGGCCGATGCGGCGGCCGCCCTTCTCCAGATAACGGACCACCGACGGCAGCAGCGCGCGGCCTGTCTCGTCCGGCAGCACTTCGGGCACGCTGTTGCGCACGGCCGCGACGAGCGAGTTCGTCGTGCCGAGATCGATCCCGACAGCGAGTCGCCGCTGGTGCGGCGCCGGCGCCATGCCCGGTTCGGAAATTTGCAGTAAAGCCATCTTGGTTCGTTCGGGCGCTCGGCCCGTTTGCTGCGCGTGCCGCGAGGCACGCGGTTAAGTTTCGAGGCGCTCGATCTGCGCGCCCACTTCCGACGCGACCCGTTCGATGAACATCAGCTGACGCACGGCTTCGGCGGCGGCCTGATCGGCGGCGCTGTCGAGCAGCGTGCCGAGGCGCTCGAGGCGCACGCGCTTTTCGTCGCGCAGTTCGGCGAGCAGCGCATCGAGCGCGTCGACGTTGCGGGCGGCCGCGGCATCCTCGATGCCTTCGCGCCACTCCATCTGCTGCATCAGGAACGCGGGCTCCATCGCGGTATTGTTTTCGGCACCGATGTCGACGCCGCGCAGCGACAGCAGATAGGTCGCGCGCTTCAGCGGATCGCGCAGCGTGCGGTAGGCTTCGTTCGCACGGGTCGCCCATTGCATCGCGATGCGCTTTTGCGCGTCGCCGGCCGCCGCGAAGCGGTCCGGGTGAACCTGCGTCTGCACCGTGCGATACGCGCTGTCGAGCGCAGCCTCGTCGAGAGCGAATTGCGCCGGCAGGTGAAACAGATCGAAGTGGCTGTCTTTCAGCGAAACCATCGTCGCGTTCAATTCCGGTTCGTCGCGCGGCAAACGCCGCACATTAAAAAGGCGGCCCGTGCCGCCTCTTGCCCGCATCGCGCGGATACCCGCGTCACACGCGGAACGATTCGCCGCAACCGCACTCGTCCTTGACGTTCGGGTTGTTGAACTTGAACCCTTCGTTCAGGCCTTCGCGTGCGAAGTCGAGCTCGGTGCCGTCGATGTACGCGAGGCTCTTCGGGTCGACGACGACCTTCACGCCATGGCTCTCGAACACCTGATCCTCGGGGGCCAGCTCGTCGACATACTCGAGCTTGTACGCGAGCCCCGAGCACCCGGTCGTGCGAACGCCAAGCCGCAGGCCCACACCCTTGCCGCGACGGACGAGGTATTTCTGGACGTGCTGTGCTGCTTTTTCGGTCAGTGTAATTGCCATGATGTCCTTGCCGCGGCGCGCCACCCGGGCCCGCCGCGTTCCTTCACAAGCCGCTCGATGCCGCTCAGGCCGCTGCCTGATCGCCTTCCTTCGTGTCGTGGCGCTTCTTGTAGTCGGCCACGGCTGCCTTGATCGCGTCTTCCGCGAGAATCGAGCAGTGAATCTTCACCGGCGGCAGGGCCAGCTCTTCGGCGATCTGCGTGTTCTTGATCGACAGCGCCTCGTCGAGGGTCTTGCCCTTCACCCATTCGGTCACGAGCGAGCTCGACGCAATCGCCGAACCGCAGCCGTACGTCTTGAACTTCGCATCTTCGATCACGCCGTCCGCGCCGACGCGGATCTGCAGCTTCATCACGTCGCCGCAGGCCGGCGCGCCGACCATGCCCGTGCCGACCGCGTCGTCGTCTTTCGCGAACGAACCGACGTTACGCGGGTTTTCGTAGTGATCCAGAACCTTGTTGCTGTATGACATGACTCAGACTCCTTGACTCGTTACGTCTGCGTGCGCAAATCCGCCCGCGAATGTATTCAATGCGGTGTTCAGTGTGCGGCCCATTCGATCGTCGACAGATCGATGCCTTCCTGGTGCATTTCCCAGAGCGGCGACAGTTCGCGCAGCTTCGCGATCTTGCTGTTCAGCAGTGCGATCACGAAGTCGACGTCCTGCTCCGTCGTGAAGCGGCCGACCGTGAAGCGGATCGAGCTGTGCGCGAGTTCGTCGTTGCGGCCGAGTGCACGCAGCACGTACGACGGCTCCAGCGACGCCGACGTGCACGCCGAGCCCGACGACACCGCGACGTCCTTGATCGCCATGATCAGCGACTCGCCTTCGACGAAGTTGAAGCTGATGTTCAGGTTGTGCGGGACACGGTGCTCCATGTCGCCGTTCACGTACGTTTCCTCGATCTGCGACAGGCCGCGCAGCAGCTTGTCGCGCAGCATGCGGATGCGCTCGTTCTCGGTCGCCATTTCTTCACGCGCGATGCGGAACGCTTCGCCCATGCCGACGATCTGGTGCGTCGCCAGCGTGCCCGAACGCATCCCGCGCTCGTGGCCGCCGCCGTGCATCTGCGCTTCGATGCGCACGCGCGGCTTGCGGCGCACGTACAGCGCGCCGATGCCCTTCGGGCCGTAGGTCTTGTGCGCCGAGAACGACATCAGGTCGACCTTCAGCTTCGCGAGGTCGATCTCGACCTTGCCGGTCGACTGTGCGGCGTCGACGTGGAACACGATGCCCTTCTCGCGGCAGATCTCGCCGATCGTCTCGATGTCCTGGATCACGCCGATCTCGTTGTTCACGTGCATGACCGATACGAGGATCGTGTCCGGGCGCAGCGCGGCCTTGAACACGTCGAGGTCGATCAGGCCGTCTTCCTTCACGTCGAGATAGGTGACTTCGAAGCCGTCGCGCTCCAGCTCGCGGCAGGTGTCGAGCACGGCCTTGTGCTCGGTCTTCACCGTGATGATGTGCTTGCCCTTGCCCTTGTAGAAGTTCGCGGCACCCTTGATGGCGAGGTTGTCCGATTCCGTCGCGCCGGACGTCCAGATGATCTCCCGCGGATCCGCGTTCACGAGCGCGGCCACCTGCTCGCGCGCTTCCTCGACCGCGCGTTCCGCGTCCCAGCCGTATGCGTGGCTGCGCGACGCCGGGTTGCCGAACTGCTCGCGCAGATACGGCACCATCTTGTCGACCACGCGCGGGTCGACCGGCGTCGTCGCGCTGTAATCCATATAGATGGGCAGGTGGAGAGTCTCTTGGGTCATCTGTCGCTCCGGGAATTCTGTGCAGGGACTATGTGCGTTATGGGGTGTGCGGCGCGTTCGCGCTCACGAACTCGCGATGTTGAACACCGAATTGGGACCGAGCGGCATCGTGCGCACCGGTTCGGCCGGCGCCGCGACGGGCTCCGGCGTGCGCCGATCGCGCAGCACCGCGGGTGCGCCTTCGCGTGCGCGCTGCTGATCGACGAGATCCTGCAGCGATACCGAATCGAGGTATTCGACCATTTTCTGGTTCAGGGTCGACCACAGTTCGTGCGTCATGCAATGGCCGTCGGGCTGCTTCGAGCCGTCGCACGTGCCTTTGCCGCCGCACTGCGTGGCGTCGAGCGGTTCATCGACCGCGATGATGATGTCGGCGACGGTGACGTCCTGCGCGCGGCGCGCGAGGTTGTAGCCGCCGCCCGGGCCGCGCACGGATTCGACGATTTCATGCCTGCGCAGCTTGCCGAACAGCTGTTCGAGATACGAGAGCGAAATCCGCTGGCGCTGGCTGATGCCTGCAAGCGTCACCGGGCCCTGCTCCTGGCGCAGTGCCAAGTCAATCATCGCCGTGACGGCGAAACGGCCTTTGGTGGTGAGTCTCATGGTGTCTAGGGGACTGCAATCTTGACGATTTTGGTCAAGTATAAATATTTGACGATTTTAGTCAAGTATCCATGTCTTCGACAGGGTATTCGCAGATCGCTGAATACACCCCGCCGCGATCAGCGTGCGGCGCCGCTCTGGAGGGTGTCCAGCAGGCCCGCGCATGCGCGCTCGACCTGGTCGAGCACCTGTTCGAAGCCCTGCGCGCCGCCGAAATAAGGATCCGCCACTTCGGTCTCGGTCGCGCCCGGCGCGAATTCCATCAGGAGGCGCACCTTGTCGCGATGCTCGGGCGGGCAGCGCCGCCGCAATTCCGCGAAATTGGCTTCATCCATCGCCAGCAGCAGATCGAACCGCTCGAAATCCACCGCGCTCACCTGCCGCGCCCGCAGCGCCGACAGGTCGTAGCCACGGGTGCGGGCCGCCGCCTGCGCACGCGTGTCGGGCGGCTCGCCGACGTGCCAGTCGCCGGTCCCGGCCGAGTCGATCACGATCCGATCGGCCAGCCCGGCCGCATCGACCTGGTGGCGCATCACGCCTTCGGCCGTGGGCGAACGGCAGATGTTGCCGAGACAGACGAAACAGATCGCAACGCGGGTCATCGCACTATCGAAAAGCCGCGGCGAACCGCGTGGAAGAAGAACGCGCCATTATACAAAGGCGCCCGGAATCGCGCCGCCGCGCAAAGCGACGGCGGCGTGCCTTACAGCGCCTTGGGTGCGGCGAGCACGACGCCGCCGGATACGGCCGGCAACGGCTTCGCCGCGTCGCCGACCAGCCCGAACGACACCGCGCGCGCGAGCTCGGCCGATGCCTGATGAACGGCGAGCGGGCCACGCGACGGCGCGTCGGCCATCGCGTGCAGATAAGCGACAGCGGCGAGCGGAACAACGATTGCCAGCGGCCAGTACATCGATATTGTCTTTCTCATGATGCGGCTCCTTGACCTCATGCCCCGAAACCCGATTCCGGGGACTACAGGCAGGATTCTATAGACCGCACCTATCGAGATAAATACATGAATAGCGAACGCACTGTTGTCGCTCGATGAACAGTCGTCAGCCGAGATGGCTTTGCGATGCCGCGTACAGTTCGCGGAAGGTGCGTCCGGTCGGCGTCGGCATGTCGCGCGTATCCATCCAGCCGCCCATCATCGGCAGCCGCCGCAGCGTGCCGCCGCTGCCGCCCAGCCGCTCGAGGATGCGCACCGCGAGCTTGGTCGTGAGCGCGTACAGCATCGGCCGGCGCGCGACAAAGCCCCACGCGGCGAGCGCGGCGCGCTCGCGCCACGGCCTCAGATGCCGCTCGACCTGTTTCTCGCGCAGCGTGCGCAGCAAGTGCGACAACGGGATCCCGGCCGGGCACACGCTGTCGCATTCGCCGCACAGCGTCGCGGCCTGCGGCAAGTCGAGCGCTCGGTCGAGCCCCACGTAGCTTGGCGTCAGCACCGAGCCCATCGGGCCCGGATAGACCCATCCGTACGCGTGCCCGCCGACCTTCTGATATACCGGGCAGTGGTTCATGCATGCGCCGCAGCGGATGCAGCGCAGCATCTCCTGGAACTGGCCGCCGATCAGTCCCGTGCGACCGCCGTCGACAAGCACCACGTAGTTGTGCTCCGGACCGTCCTCGTCGCCGGGGCCACGCGGCCCGGTGAGCAGCGAGAAATAGTTCGAGGTCTTCTGCCCGGTCGCCGAGCGCGGCAGCAGACGCATCGCGGTCGCGAGATCCTCGAGCGTCGGCAGCACCTTCTCGATGCCCGTCACCGCGACATGCACGCGCGGCATCACCGTGCACATCCCTTCGTTGCCTTCGTTCGTGACGACCGCGACCGACCCCGTCTCGGCGATCACGAAGTTGCCGCCCGTCACCCCCATGTCGGCCGACAGGAAATGCGGACGCAGCACCTCACGCGCCTCGCGCGTCATGTCGGGAATTTCGGTCAGCCGCTCGCGGTGGTGCGTGCGCGCGAACAGGTCCGCAATCTCGTCCTTGTCCTTGTGCACGACGGGCGCGATGATGTGGCTCGGCGGCTCGTTGTCGTTGATCTGCAGGATGTATTCGCCGAGGTCGGTCTCGATCGACTGCACGCCCATCTCGGCGAGCACCGCGTTCAGGCGCATTTCCTCGGACACCATCGACTTCGTCTTGATGACCTTCTTCACGTCGTGGCGTCGCGCGATGTCGGCGACGAGCCGCGCGGCGTCGGCGGTCGTTTCCGCGAACAGCACCGTCGTGCCGCGCCGCGTCGCCTCGCGTTCGAACGCCTCGAGCCACACGTCGAGATTCTCCAGCGCACGGTTGCGGCGCGCCTTCAGCGCGTCGCGCGTCGCCTGGAAGTCGATCGCGGTCATCGCGTCAGCGCGTGCGGACACGAATTTCGTCGACAGCTTCTTCAGGTTCTGCTGCAGGCGCTGGTCGGCCAGCTTCTGGCCGGCGCGAGCCTTGAAATGCATCGATTGGACTTGCATCGCGGTATCGGGGAAAAGTGAGCGGAACCGGGCGTCAGACGTCGCCCGCCAGCACCTGCGCGACGTGCAGCACGCGCGTGTCGCGGTCGCCCGTGCGGCGCAACCGCCCTTCGATGTTCAGCATGCAGCCGAGATCGCCGAGCACGACGGCGCCTGCGCCGGATGCGCGCACGTTCGCGCATTTCTCATCCGCGATGGCCGCCGAAATGTCGCCGTACTTGACCGCGAACGTGCCGCCGAAGCCGCAGCAGTGCTCGCAGTCCTTCATCTCGGTGACGGCCACGCCGCGCTGCGCGAGTAACACGCGCGGCTGCGCCTTCACGCCGAGCTCGCGCAGGCCCGAGCACGAGTCGTGATAGGTGACGGGCCCCGTGAATTCGCCGGGCGCGAGCGTCACCTTCGCGACGTTCGCGAGGAAATCGGTCAGTTCATAGACTTTCTGCTGAAATCGCGCATAGCGCCCCATCAGTTCGGGGTCGTCGCGGAACAGGTCGCCGTAGTGCGTGCGGATCATGCCGCCGCACGAGCCCGACGGCGCGACGACGTAGTCGAACTGCTCGAACTCGCGCAGCGTCTTTTCGGCGAGATCGCGTGCGAGCGCGCGGTCGCCCGAGTTGTAGGCCGGCTGGCCGCAGCAGGTTTGCGCGGGCGGCACAAACACCTCGTAGCCGGCTTCGCGAATCAGTTTCAGCGCGGAAAAACCGATTTCCGGACGCATCAGGTCGACCAGGCAGGTCACGAACAAACCGACTCGCATATGCGCTCCTTCGAGAAAACGGCTCTCATTATCCGCCGTTTGGCCGGCAAGACCAACGCCGGCGCGCGCGCAAGCACGCACGGCCGGAAACGAGGACTTCCTCGAACGGCGTTCGCTTTTTTCACGATACGAGATACAATCGACGCAACCACCGCTTGATGCGTCAACCGATTCTCCCCCGACATGAGCCAACCCACCCCGGATTCCAAAACGTCGATCCAGGTGATCGAACGCATGATGCGGCTGCTGGACGCGCTCGCCGCGCACAGCGACCCCGTCAGCCTGAAGGAGCTTGCGCAGCGCACCGAGCTGCATCCGTCGACCGCGCACCGCATCCTCAACGACATGGTGACCTGCCGCCTCGTCGACCGCTCCGACCCCGGCACCTACCGGCTCGGCATGCGGCTGCTCGAGCTCGGCAACCTCGTGAAGGCGCGCCTGTCGGTACGCGACGCCGCGCTGATGCCGATGCGCGAACTGCACCGCCTGACCGGCCAGACCGTGAACCTATCGGTACGCCAGGGCGACGAAATCGTCTATATCGAGCGCGCGTATTCGGAGCGCTCGGGGATGCAGGTCGTCCGCGCGATCGGCGGCCGCGCGCCGCTGCACCTGACGTCGGTCGGCAAGCTGTTTCTCGCAGTCGACGAAACGTCGCGCGTGCGCGCCTACGCGACGCGCACCGGGCTGTCCGGCCATACGCAGAACAGCATTACCGACATCGCGAAGCTCGAGCGCGAACTGACGCTCGTGCGCCAGCAATCGTGCGCGCGTGACAACGAGGAACTGGAGCTGGGCGTGCGCTGTATCGCGGCCGGCATCTACGACGACTCGGGCAAGCTCGTCGCGGGTCTCTCGCTGTCGGCACCGGCCGATCGCCTGCAGGACGCGTGGCTCGGCCAGTTGAGCCGCACCGCCCTCACCATTTCGGAATCGCTCGGCTATCGGCCGGAGCCCGCGAAGGACGCCGAAGGGCTGCAACGGCACGCATGACCCGCACCGCCCGCCGCACGGCGGCCGGACGAAAAAAAGCCCCGCGATTGCGGGGCTTTTTCTTTGCGGCGACGGTACGGCGGCGAACCGCCGTGGCGCGATCAGGTGCCGCCGCTCGCCGTGTTGGCCGCCGTCAAGCGCTCGCCGCCGCCGGCGTCGAGCCAGTTGCGCAGGCGCGCCGCGTCGGCGAAACGCGAGTACTTGCCGAACGAATCCAGCAGCACCATCACCATCGGCCGGCCGTGGATCGTCGCCTGCATCACGAGACATTCGCCTGCCTCGTTGATGAAGCCCGTCTTCTGCAGGCCGATGTCCCACGAGCCGTTGCCGCGGATCAGCGCGTTCGTGCTGTTGTAGACCAGGTTGCGCTTGCCCGTATTGACGTCGTACGTGCGGTCGGTCGAGAACTGGCGAATCATCGGGTACTGGTACGCCGCGTTGACCATCTTCACGAGGTCCCGCGCGCTCGACACGTTCGAGCTCGACAGACCCGTCGAATTCTCGAAGTGCGTGTCGTTCATGCCGAGCGACTTCGCCTTCGCGTTCATCGCGGCGATGAATGCGGGACGGCCACCCGGGTAGTAGCGCGACAGCGCGGCAGCGGCACGGTTTTCCGACGCCATCAGCGCGATGTGGAGCATGTCTTCGCGCGACAGAACCGAGCCGACCGACAGGCGCGAGCCCGTGCCCTTCTCGTAGTCGCGGTCTTCGTCGGTGACTTCGAGCTGGTCGGTCATCGGCGATTTCGAGTCGAGCACGACCATCGCCGTCATCAGCTTCGAGATCGACGCGATCGGCACGACGGCGTGCGAATTCTTGTCGAACAGCGGCTCGCCGGTGTTCTGGTCGACGACGTACGCGACGCTCGAGCGCAGCGCAAGCGCGTCCGGCGTGTCGTGCAGGCCGAATGCCTGACCGACCGTCGGGCGACGCGGCTGGAACGCGACCTTGCGCACCGCACCGCGGTGGCCGTGCACGTTCGACGCGAGCGTCGCGCGCTTGCGCGTTGCCTTCGGCGCATCGGCCGACGCGACGTTGGCGGATTTCGCGGAGGCGGCCTTCACCGTCTTCTTCTTCGCCGAAGAAGTGGAAGCGGCTTTCTTGGCGGCCTGGTGGGTCTTCGCAGTGGCGGCAAAGGCGTCAGCGGGTGCGACGGACGCAGCGGTCGCCAGCAAGGCGACGGCGACCGACACAGCCGTGCTGAGCGTCATGCTCTGCAACAATCTGCGCGGTGAAAACGATTCGGCTTTCATTGGGGTCTGGACAAAGCGGGCGGGAGTTTCCGCAAGTGTAGTTAAAGCTGAAAAAAAGAGCAATATTAGGCACTTACCGATCGTCGTTAAACCGGAATGTAAGAGTTGACCAACGACGAGTCGATCAACCCTCCCGCTCCCATCGAAAAAATTGATGAGATGCGCTGCCCGACAGCACCCGTCTCCCGATTACCACACGGTTAATTGAGATAACGTCACTTTGGCGACGAATTAAAGCGGGGAAAGTACGTACCCGGCGCTCGGTGTGCCTGCGGCACCGGTGTCGACCGCGGCGGCGGCACATCGCCACGGCACGCGCAGTGAAACGGCGCGCTTTTCGACAGGAACAGAAGCATAACGTTCCACATGCCTGTCAGGTTTACCTGTGCATGATCATGGTGCGCCGCGCCTTCCCCGGCCCGGTGCGCACCATGTGGGATCACGCCTGAAACCGATTCCGGACGGGCGTGATAACTCGTTGTTTTATCGATAATTTGTCGCGATTGTGCAACGCACAAAAAATACTTGACAAGCGTTTTCTCTGCCCTAAAATACGACACATTGCTGCGTTGCACAAAGCACGCGGATCCGTGGTTCCCCAGCGTAGTGCCCCTTACCCTGCGATCGACGCGATCGCTTTTCAGGAGCTTGACATGTCCTTGCTGACCCCCGAGCAAATCGCCGCCGCACAGAAAGCCAACCTCGAAAGCCTGTTCGGTCTGACGACCAAGGCGTTCGAAGGCGTCGAAAAGCTGATCGAACTCAACCTGCAGGTCGTGAAGTCGTCGCTGGCGGAAAGCCAGGAAAACGCGCAGCGCCTGCTGTCGGTGAAGGACGCGCAGGAACTGATCGCGCTGCAAGCGAGCCTGTCGCAGCCGGTCGCGGAAAAGGTGCTGTCGTACAGCCGTCACCTGTATGAAATCGCCTCGTCGACGCAAGCCGAGTTCGCGAAGGTTGCCGAAGCGCAATTCGAAGAGCAGAACAAGAAGGTCCAAGCGCTCGTCGACAACGTCGCGAAGAACGCCCCGGCCGGTTCGGAAACGGCTGTCGCCGCCCTGAAGTCGGCACTGAACGCAGCGAACACGACGTACGAAACGGTCCAGAAGGCTGCCAAGCAAGCCGTCGAGATCGCCGAAACGAACTTCAACGCGGCTGCCGCTGTCGCGACGAAGGCTGCGAGCGCTGCTGCATCGCGCCGTTCGAGCAAGCCGGCCGCGTAAGCGTCCCCTGCTCCTGAAAAAGCCGCGCACTGCGCGGCTTTTTTTCGTTTCCGGCGTCGGAACATCCGGGCATCCGGGCATCCGGTCGTCGCCGGCGCGTTGGGGCACTGCCGTCGGCTGCGGCAAAAGAAAACGCCGCCGTCCGGATATCCCGGGCGGCGGCGTTTTTTCGTGGCCGGCACGAGGCCGGCCATGCCGGTCGCGTTACTTCTTGCGTTGCGGCGGCAGGTCCGTGCAGACGCCTTCGTACAGCTCGGCGGCCATGCCGACCGATTCGCCGAGCGTCGGGTGCGGATGGATCGTCTTGCCGATGTCTTCCGCGTCGGCGCCCATCTCGACGGCGAGACACACTTCGCTGATCAGGTCGCCCGCGTTCAGGCCGACGATACCGCCGCCGATCACGCGATGGGTTTCCTCGTCGAAGATCAGCTTCGTGAAGCCTTCGTCGCGGCCGTTCGCGATCGCGCGGCCCGATGCGGCCCACGGGAACACGGCCTTGCCGTACTTGATGCCTTCGGCCTTGCACTGGTCTTCCGTCTTACCGGCCCAGGCCACTTCCGGATCCGTGTACGCCACCGACGGGATCTGCAGCGCGTCGAAGTACGCCTTCTCGCCGTGTGCAGCTTCCGCAGCAACGTGGCCTTCATGCACGGCCTTGTGCGCGAGCATCGGCTGACCGACGATGTCGCCGATCGCGAAGATGTGCGGGACGTTCGTGCGCATCTGCTTGTCGACGTCGATGAAGCCGCGGTCGGTGACCGCGACGCCGGCCTTGTCGGCACCGATCTTCTTGCCGTTCGGGCTGCGGCCCACCGCGACGAGCACGAGGTCGTAGCGCTGCGCTTCCGCCGGCGCCTTCTCGCCCTCGAACTTCACGTAGATGCCGTCTTCCTTCGCTTCCGCGCCGACCGTCTTGGTCTTCAGCATCACGTTGCCGAAGCGCTTCGCGTTGTACTTTTCCCAGACCTTCACGAGATCGCGGTCCGCGCCCATCATCAGGCCGTCCATCATTTCGACGACGTCGATCTCGGTGCCGAGCGTCGAGTACACCGTCGCCATTTCGAGGCCGATGATGCCGCCGCCGATCACGAGCATGCGCTTGGGCAGCTGACGCAGTTCGAGCGCGCCCGTCGAATCGACGACGCGCGGGTCTTCCGGCATGAACGGCAGCTTCACTGCCTGCGAGCCGGCGGCGATGATCGCCTGCTTGAACTTGACGACCTTCTTGCCGTTTTCGCCCTGCACTTCCATGTGATACGGATCGACGAATGCGCCGACGCCGGTGACCACTTCGACCTTGCGCGCCTTCGCCATGCCGGCGAGGCCCGTCGTCAGCTTCTTGACGACGCCGCCCTTGAAGTCGCGCAGCTTGTCGAGATCGACCTGCGGCTTGCCGAACGAGATGCCGTGCGCCGCGAGCGCTTCGGCTTCCTCGACGACGAGCGCCGTGTGCAGCAGTGCCTTCGACGGAATGCAACCGACGTTCAGGCAGACGCCGCCGAGCGTCGAGTAGCGTTCGACCAGCACCGTCTTCATGCCGAGGTCGGCTGCGCGGAACGCGGCCGAATAGCCGCCGGGGCCGGCGCCGAGCACGAGCATGTCGCACTCGATGTCGGCTGAGCCGCCGTAGCTGCCGGCTTGCGGCGCGGGTGCCGGAGCGGCGGCGGGCGCAGCGGCCGGAGCCGGTGCTGCGGCCTTCGCGGGTTCGGCTGCTTTCGCCGGAGCGGCGGCGCCTGCCGAAGCTTCGACGATGGCGATGACCGTGCCTTGCGAGACTTGCTCGCCGGCCTTGACCTTGACTTCCTTGACCGTGCCGGCGACGTCGCTGGGCACTTCCATGGAGGCCTTGTCCGATTCGAGCGTGATGAGCGTTTGCTCTTTTTCGATCACGTCGCCCGGCTTCACGTTGACTTCGATGACATCGACGCCGCTGAAATCGCCGATATCCGGAACCTTGACTTCGATGAGACTCATTACTGTCCCCTTCTTGATTAGCTGCAGACAGAGAGGGAGCCGCTCGCGGAAGAACTACGGCCTGACAAGAGAACGCACACTTGGGCAGGACCACCTTTGCCGTCCGCCCAAGGACGCGCCTTTCTTTTGGTTACTTTTCTTTGGAAGACAAAGAAAAGTGACCGCCGCCCCGCGCAGGGGCGACGCTAGCAGACCGTCAAGAAAGCCAGTTCAACGACAGGGCGTGGATCACCGAAAGAAAACCCACGCCCCGCGAGCACGCTCCCCGCTCATCAAAGAATGATGCGACGGAAATCGGCAAGCAACGCACCGAGATACGCATTGAACCGCGCGGCTTCCGCGCCATCGATGACACGATGGTCATACGACAGCGACAGCGGCAGCGTCAGACGCGGCACGAACTGCTTGCCGTCCCACACCGGCTTCATCTGACCGCGCGACAACCCGAGGATCGCGACTTCCGGCGCATTGATGATCGGCGTGAAGTTGGTGCCGCCGATGCCGCCGAGCGACGAGATCGAGAAGCAGCCACCCTGCATCTGGTCCGGCTTCAGCTTGCCGTCGCGTGCGGCCTTCGACAGCTCGGCCATTTCCTTCGCGATGTCGACGAGGCCCTTCTTGTCTGCGTCGCGGATCACCGGCACGACGAGACCGTTCGGCGTGTCCGCGGCGAAACCGATGTGGTAGTACTGCTTGAACACCAGGTTGTCGCCGTCGAGGCTCGCGTTGAAGGTCGGGAACTTCTTCAGCGCCGCGACGACCGCCTTGATCACGAATGCGAGCATCGTGAACTTCACGCCGGCCTTCTCGTGCTCCTTGTTCAGCTGCACGCGCAGCGCTTCGAGCTCGGTGATGTCCGCTTCGTCGTTGTTCGTGACGTGCGGGATCATCACCCAGTTGCGATGCAGGTTCGCGCCCGAGATCTTCTTGATGCGCGACAGCGGCTTCGCCTCGAACGGACCGAACTTCGCGAAGTCGACCTTCGGCCACGGCAGCAGGTTCAGCTCGCCGCCGCCTGCCGGCGCGGCTGCCGCGCCCGGCGCTGCGCGCTGGCCCGTCATCACGCCCTTCACGAAGCCCGTGATGTCTTCCTTCGTGATACGGCCCTTCGGACCGCTACCCTGCACGCGTGCGACTTCGACGCCGAGTTCGCGCGCGAACTTGCGCACGGACGGCGATGCGTGGCTCGCGCGATACTCGCCCGACGGTGCGGCGGCCGGCGCGGCAGCAGCCGGAGCCGGCGCGGCCTTCGCGGGGGCCGGTGCGGCGGCGGGTGCCGGCGCGGCAGCGGCCGGTGCCGGTGCGCTCGCTTGCGGCGCGGCGGCCGGCGCGGCGCCGGCAGCGTCGAGCAGCACGATCAGCGTGCCTTCCGACACCGAATCGCCCACCTTGACCTTGATTTCCTTCACGACGCCGGCGGCCGGGCTCGGCACGTCCATCGTCGCCTTGTCCGATTCGAGCGTGACGAGCGACTGCTCCTTCTCGACCGTGTCGCCGACCTTCACGCCGATTTCGATCACCGGGACGTCCTTGTAGTCGCCGATGTCGGGCACCTTCACCTCGAGCGTGCCGCCCGACGCAGCGGGAGCGGCAGCCGGCGCGGCTGCGGCCGGTGCCGGCGCTGCCGCCGGAGCCGGCGCTGCTGCCGGCGCGGCCGCGCCGTTCACCTGCGCCGCGGCGCCGCCTTCGAGCAGGATGATCAGCGAGCCTTCCGATACGGAATCGCCCACCTTGATCTTCACTTCCTTGACCGTGCCGGCTGCCGGGCTCGGGACGTCCATCGTCGCCTTGTCCGACTCGAGCGTGACGAGCGACTGCTCGGGCTCGACCGTGTCGCCCACCTTCACGAGCACCTCGATGACGGGCACGTCCTTGTAATCGCCGATATCCGGCACCTTCACTTCGATCGCTTGACTCATCTTTTTGTGTCTCCATGGCCGCGCGCGCCCCTCCCGGAAGCGGCGCGCGGCATCACACGGCGCGTGTGCGTTAAACGGTCATCGGGTTGGGCTTCGACGGATCGAGGTTGTACTTGGCAATCGCGTCCGCGACCACCTTGCGCTCGATCGTGCCTTCGTCGGCCAGCGCGTTCAGCGCGGCGACGGTGACCCAGTGACGGTCGACTTCGAAGAAGTGACGCAGCTTCTCGCGGGTGTCCGAACGACCGAAGCCGTCCGTGCCCAGCACGACGAAGCGGCGATCGATCTGGCCGCGGATCTGGTCGACCAGCGCGCGCACGTAGTCGGTCGATGCGATGACCGGGCCTTGCGTGTCCTTCAGACACTTCTGCACGTGCGACAGGCGACGCTCTTCGGTCGGATGGAGCAGATTCCAGCGCTCGATTTCGTGACCTTCACGCGCGAGTTCGGTGAAGCTCGGCACGCTCCACAGGTCGGCCGCGACGCCCCAGTCGTTCTTCAGCAGGTCGGCGGCGGCGATCACTTCGTTGAAGATCGTGCCCGCGCCGAGCAGCTGCACGCGCGGCGCCTTCTGGTCGGCGTCCGCCTTCTTGAACGCGTACATGCCCTTGATGATGTCGGCCGCCACGTGCTCGCCCTGCGGAATCGCCGGGTGCTCGTAGTTCTCGTTCATCACCGTGATGTAGTAGTACACGTCTTCCTGGTCCTGCACCATGCGGCGCAGACCGTCCTGGATGATCACCGCGAGTTCGTAGCCGAACGTCGGGTCGTAGCTCACGCAGTTCGGCACCGATGCCGCCCACAGGAGCGAGTGACCGTCTTCGTGCTGCAGGCCTTCGCCGTTCAGCGTCGTGCGGCCCGCGGTGCCGCCGAGCAGGAAGCCGCGCGAGCGCATGTCGCCCGCCGCCCATGCCAGGTCGCCGATCCGCTGGAAGCCGAACATCGAATAGAAGATGTAGAACGGCACCATGATCTCGCCGTGCGTCGAATACGACGTCGCCGCCGCGATCCAGTCGCACATGCCGCCCGCTTCGTTGATGCCTTCCTGCAGGATCTGGCCGGTTTCCGATTCCTTGTAGAACATCAGCTGGTCGGAATCTTCCGGCACGTACTTCTGGCCTTCCTGGTTCCAGATACCGATCTGGCGGAACAGGCCTTCCATGCCGAACGTACGCGATTCGTCCGGGACGATCGGCACGACGCGCTTGCCCAGCGCCTTGTCCTTCAGCAGGATGTTCAGGATCCGCACGAACGCCATCGTCGTCGAGATCTCGCGGCCTTCGCCCGTGCCCTTCATCAGCGGCTCGAATGCGTCGAGCGCCGGCACCGGCAGCGACGTCGCCTTCTCGCGGCGATGCGGCAGGTAGCCGCCGAGGTCCATGCGCTTCTGGCGCATGTATTCGAGTTCTTTCGAACCTTCCTCGAACTTCAGGTACGGCACGTCGGCGATCTGCTCGTCGGTGATCGGCAGGCGGAACTGGTCACGGAACTTCTTCAGTTGCTCGACCGGCAGCTTCTTCTGCTGGTGCGTGATGTTCATCGCCTGGCCCGACTCGCCCATCCCGTAGCCCTTGATGGTCTTCGCGAGGATGACGGTCGGCGCGCCCTTCGTGTTGGTCGCTTCGTGGAATGCCGCGTAGATCTTGTGCGGATCGTGGCCGCCACGGTTCAGCGCCCAGATGTCGTCGTCCGACCAGTCGGCGACGAGCGCCTTCAGTTCAGGCGTGTTGAAGAAGTGCTCGCGTACGAACGCGCCCGACTCCGACTTGTACGTCTGGTATTCGCCGTCGACGACTTCCATCATGCGACGCATCAGCGCGCCCGTCTTGTCGCGTGCGAACAGCGCATCCCAGCGGCTGCCCCAGATGACCTTGATCACGTTCCAGCCGGCGCCGCGGAATTCCGATTCCAGTTCCTGGATGATCTTGCCGTTGCCGCGCACCGGGCCGTCGAGACGCTGCAGGTTGCAGTTGATCACGAACACGAGGTTGTCGAGCTTCTCGCGGCTCGCCATGCCGATCGCGCCGAGCGATTCCGGCTCGTCCGTCTCGCCGTCGCCGAGGAACGCCCAGACCTTGCGGCCGGCGGTCTTCGCGATGCCGCGCGATTCCAGGTACTTCATGAAGCGTGCCTGGTAGATCGCCATGATCGGGCCGAGACCCATCGACACGGTCGGGAACTGCCAGAAGTCCGGCATCAGCCACGGGTGCGGGTATGACGAGATGCCCTTGCCGTCGACTTCCTGGCGGAAGCTGTCGAGCTGCTCTTCCGACAGGCGGCCGAGCAGGAACGCGCGCGAGTACACGCCCGGCGACGAGTGGCCCTGCACGAACACGAGATCGCCGCCGTGCTGGTCCGACGCCGCGTGCCAGAAGTGGTTGTAGCCGACGTCATAGAGCGTCGCGGCCGATGCGAACGACGCGATGTGGCCGCCGACGTTCGTGTCCTTGCCTGCGCGCAGCACCATCGCCAGCGCGTTCCAGCGCGTGTACGAACGGATGCGGTGCTCGACGTCCTGGTCGCCCGGAATCTTCGCCTGGGCTTCGACCGGGATCGTGTTGATGTACGGGGTGTTGGCGGAGAACGGCAGGTGTTCGCCGTGCATGCGGGCGAATTCGATCTGTTTTTCGATCAGGTAGTGCGCGCGGCCCGTGCCCACGGAGGAGATCACGCCGTCGAGCGACTCGAGCCATTCAACGGTTTCTTGCGGGTCGTCGTCACGATCGGCGGCGACATATTTCATCACTTCGTTCGGTACAGCGGACATTCTCGTCTCCTGGGTCCTGGAATGTGAGGATCGCTCTCGTGCAGACGACGCGACGCGGCCGGCTGCGGGCAAGCTCCGACGGATTGTAATGATCGTGCACGGCCACGCGCAACAAAATTTTCGAATTGTGAGATCTTTTCTCGCAATGCGGAATATTGCTGCGCTGCACCCTCGTTTCGGGCCTCTCCGGCACGCGCCGCGAGCACAAATCCGTTTCCGTTCAACATATCCGGTATGGGTTTTCCATGTATTGCGCTGCGCTACAATCCTGCCATGTTGACCGATCGGCTTTTCGCACGCTCGGCGCGACCGTCGGGCCCGCCGGCGGAGTCGCAGCCGTCCCGCTGGCACCACGGACCGTGGTGGTCCAACTCCTATTTGCTGACGCCGCTGCTGTCGATCCTCGTGTTCCTCGTGGTGATGAGCCTGATTCTATGGAGCCTCAATCGCCGCGAACAGCAGCAGCAGGAAGACACCCTGTTCCGTAACGTCGCCTGGGCGCAGCAGCAGATCCGCCTGTCGATGACGGGCGCGCAGGAGCAGCTGCAGGCGCTGTCGCGCGATCTCGCGTCCGGCCGTCTCGACCAGAACGCATTCCAGATGGCCGTCGCGGACGTGATGCAGACGCATCCGGAAATCCTCTATCTGAACTGGTACACCGCGCCCGGCGTGCAGCGCTGGCCGACCGTGCACCCGCCGCTGCTCGGCCAGCGGCTCGCGAAGCCCGGCGACGCGCAGATGCAGGACGCCGTGCGCGGCGCGTACGACGAGGCGCGCAGCACGCGCCGCCAGGCCTATTCGCCGCTGATCTACGACGACTTCGGCAACGGCTTCATCACGCTGCAGACGCCCGTGATGCGCGGCGACCGCGAATATCTCGGCTCGATCGCCGCGGTGTTCTCGGTCGAAGGGATCCTGAAGCACGACATCCCGCAGGAGCTGTCGTCGAAGTACAAGATCTCGATCACCGACTCGAACAACCGCGAGCTGTCGTCCACGTCGACGCGCCCGCGCCTGCCGCGCGACTCCCACTACGACCTGCCGCTCGATCCGCCCGGCCAAGGGCTGACCGTGCGCGTGTACGCATTCCCGCAGCTCACGAACCTGACCAACAACACGCTCGTGTGGCTGGTCGCCGGCCTGTCGTGCTTCGTGCTGTGGAGCCTCTGGAGCCTGTGGAAGCACACGCGCCAGCGCTTCGAGGCGCAGCAGGCGCTGTACGCGGAAGCCTTCTTCCGCCGCGCGATGGAAAACTCGGTGCTGATCGGCATGCGCGTGCTCGACATGCACGGCCGCATCACGCACGTGAACCCCGCGTTCTGCCGGATGACGGGCTGGGACGAGACCGACCTCGTCGGCAAGGTCGCGCCGTTCCCGTACTGGCCGCGCGACGCCTACCCCGAAATGCAGCGCCAGCTCGACATGACGCTGCGCGGCAAGGCGCCGAGTTCGGGCTTCGAGCTGCGCGTGCGGCGCAAGAACGGCACGCTGTTCCATGCGCGCCTCTACGTGTCGCCGCTGATCGACAGCTCGGGCCGCCAGACCGGCTGGATGTCGTCGATGACCGACATCACCGAGCCGAAGCGCGCGCGCGAGGAACTCGCGGCCGCGCACGAGCGCTTCACGACGGTGCTCGAAAGCCTCGACGCCGCCGTGTCGGTGCTCGCCGCCGACGAAGCCGAGCTGCTGTTCGCGAACCGCTACTACCGCCATCTGTTCGGGATCCGCCCGGACGGCCACCTGGAGCTGTCCGGCGGCGGCTTCGACCGCGCGCAGGCGTCGTCCGACTCGATCGACATGGTCGACGCGTTCGCGGGCCTGCCGGCCGCCGCGCTGACGAGCAGCACGGCCGACGCGCAGGAGGTGTACGTCGAGAGCATCCAGAAGTGGTTCGAGGTGCGCCGCCAGTACATCCAGTGGGTGGACGGCCACCTCGCGCAGATGCAGATCGCGACCGACATCACGACCCGCAAGAAGGCGCAGGAACTCGCGCACCAGCAGGAAGAGAAGCTGCAGTTCACGAGCCGATTGATGACGATGGGTGAAATGGCGTCGTCGATTGCTCACGAATTGAACCAGCCGCTCGCCGCGATCAACAACTACTGCTCGGGCACGCTCGCGCTCGTGAAGAGCGGCCGCGGCACGCCCGAAACGCTGCAGCCCGCGCTGGAAAAGACCGCGCAGCAGGCGCTGCGCGCGGGGATGATCGTCAAGCGGATCCGCGAATTCGTGAAGCGCAGCGAGCCGAAGCGCCAGCCGGCGCGGGTCGCGGACATCGTCGCCGACGCGGTCGGGCTCGCCGAAATCGAGGCCAGGAAGCGCAGGATCCGGATCGTCACGGAAATCCTCGCAAGAATGCCTATTATTTATGTCGACCCCGTGCTGATCGAGCAGGTGCTCGTGAACCTGATGAAGAACGCGGCCGAGGCGATGGCCGACGTGAAGCCGGCGTCGGCGGACGGCGTGATCCGCGTCGTCGCCGACATCGACGCGGGTTTCGTCGACATCCGCGTGATCGACCAGGGTCCGGGCGTGGACGAAGCGACCGCCGAACGCCTGTTCGAACCGTTTTACAGCACCAAGTCCGACGGCATGGGCATGGGGCTGAACATCTGCCGTTCGATCATCGAATCGCATCGGGGGCGTCTGTGGGTGGTCAACAATGTCGAACCGGACGGCCGCATTTCCGGCGCGACATTCCACTGCAGCCTGCCCATTGGGGAACCCGCTGATCTCGGCCAAGGGGGGCGCGAGGCATCGGCATCACATACCGTTACGGGAGAACTATGAATAGCCCTGTCACCACCACTCAGGAAACTGTCTTCGTCGTCGACGACGACGAGGCCGTACGGGACTCGCTGCGCTGGCTGCTGGAGGCGAACGGCTATCGCGTGCAATGCTTCTCGAGCGCCGAGCAGTTCCTCGATGCCTATCAGCCGGCGCAGCAGGCCGGCCAGATCGCCTGCCTGATCCTCGACGTGCGGATGTCGGGCATGAGCGGCCTCGAACTGCAGGAACGCCTGATCGCGGACAACGCCGCGCTGCCGATCATCTTCGTCACGGGCCACGGCGACGTGCCGATGGCGGTGTCGACGATGAAAAAGGGTGCGATGGACTTTATCGAGAAACCGTTCGACGAGGCCGAGCTGCGCAAGCTCGTCGAGCGGATGCTCGACAAGGCCCGAAGCGAAAGCAAGAGCGTCCAGGAACAGCGCGCCGCGAGCGAGCGCCTGTCGAAGCTGACCGCGCGCGAGCAGCAGGTGCTCGAGCGGATCATCGCCGGCCGCCTGAACAAGCAGATCGCCGACGATCTCGGGATCAGCATCAAGACGGTCGAAGCGCACCGCGCGAACATCATGGAAAAGCTCAACGTCAACACGGTCGCCGATCTGCTGCGCCTCGCGCTGTCGAAGAAGCAGGCCTGAACGTCGCGCGCGGCCGCGGGGCACCTGCCCGGCCGGCCGCACCGTCACCCTGCCGCGCCGTGCGATGCGGCCCACTCGCGCGGCGCGGCCCGGCGCTTCCTCCCGGCGCGCCGGCACCGCCGCCATGACGCTTTCCTTGTATTCGCTGTCGGACGACGGCAGGCGACCGGTATAATTGCGTGTTTTGCTGCGGCGCTTCGCGCGCCGCACGCCCGCATTCCAACTTCCCGGCAGGACCACCACCATGACAGCCCTCCTCATCGACGGCAACGCCCTCTCGAAGACCTTGCGCGCGCAGGCCGCCGAACGCGCCGCCGCCCTGACCGCACGCGGCCACCAGCCCGGTCTCGCGGTGATCCTCGTCGGCGCCAACCCGGCGAGCGAAGTCTACGTGCGCAACAAGATCAAGGCGTGCGAGGACAACGGTTTCTTCTCGCTGAAGGATGCGTACCCGGACACTCTGTCGGAAGCCGACCTGCTGGCGCGCATCGACGAACTGAACCGCGACCCGAAGATCCACGGCATCCTGGTCCAGCTGCCGCTGCCGAAGCACATCGACAGCCACAAGGTGATCGAGGCGATCGCGCCGGAGAAGGATGTCGACGGCTTCCACGTCGCGAACGCCGGCGCGCTGATGACGGGCAAGCCGCT
This sequence comes from Burkholderia sp. BCC1640, assembly GCF_902833125.1. Taxonomy (NCBI): domain Bacteria; kingdom Pseudomonadati; phylum Pseudomonadota; class Betaproteobacteria; order Burkholderiales; family Burkholderiaceae; genus Burkholderia; species Burkholderia sp. BCC1640. The sequence continues at coordinate 125,470 of NZ_CADFEF010000009.1, forward strand.
GTTCCGCCCGTGCACGCCGTACGGGGTGATGAAGATGTTCGAAGCACATGACATCCCGCTGCAAGGCGCGAACGCCGTCGTGATCGGCCGCTCGAACATCGTCGGCAAGCCGATGGCGATGCTGCTGCTCGAAGCCGGCGCGACCGTGACGATCTGCCACAGCAAGACCCGCGACCTCGCCACGCACACGCGTCAGGCCGACGTCGTGGTCGCCGCGGTCGGCAAGCGCAACATCCTGACGGCCGACATGGTCAAGCCCGGCGCGACGGTGATCGACGTCGGCATGAACCGCGACGACGCGGGCAAGCTGTGCGGCGACGTCGACTTCGCCGGCGTGAAGGAAGTCGCCGGTCACATCACGCCGGTGCCGGGCGGTGTCGGCCCGATGACCATCACGATGCTGCTGATCAACACGATCGAAGCCGCCGAGCGCGCCGCCGCGGCCGCCTGATCGCAACGCGATCGCCCCTGCCCGCCCAGCCGGCGCGCATTCGTGCGCCGGCGTCTGGCCGGCCGCCGTCGCGGCCGCGCCGTTGCACCAAACTCCCCCGTATCCGACCCCGCACCGAGCGCAACCAATCGCGTCGTTAGAAACTAACGATTGGAAAGCGCGCGATGCGCCCCAATAATGTCGGTATCGGGCGCCGCCGCATCGCGCCTCACCCTTTTCACTCCGGTTCATCCGGCAACAGACAGGGAGTCTTAATGTCCGCCAGCGCCAACACCAATCCGCTCCTCGATTTCTCCGGCCTGCCCCGCTTCGGCGAGATTCGTCCGGAACACGTGACGCCCGCGCTCGACACGCTGCTCGATGCCGCCAACCGCGCGGTCGACACCGCGAGCGCACCGGCGACGCCGGCGACGTGGGCCGCGATCGTCGAGACGGTCGAGCAGGCGACGGAACCGCTCGGGCGTGCATGGGGCGTCGTCGGCCACTTGAACGCGGTCGCCGATACGCCGGAGTTGCGCGCCGCCTACGGCGAAAACCTGCCGCGCGTGACCGAGTTCTGGTCGAGCGTCGGCCAGAACCTCGCGCTGTACGAGAAGTACAAGGCGATCGCCGCGAGCGCCGAATACGCGACGCTGTCCGTCGAACGCAAGAAGATCCTCGACAACGCGCTGCGCGATTTCCGCCTGTCGGGCGCCGAGTTGCCCGAGGACCAGAAGCCGCGCTTCGCGGAACTGCAGGAGCAGCAGGCTGCGCTGTCGAAGGCGTTCTCCGACCACGTGCTCGACGCGACCAACGCGTATGCGTATTTCGCGCACGACGAAGCCGAGCTGGCCGGCCTGCCGGGCGACGCGATCGAAGCGGCCCGCGAAGCCGCGCAAAAGGAAGGCAAGGAAGGCTGGAAGTTCACACTGCACTTCCCGTCCTACTTCCCGGTGCTGCAGTACGCCGAGAACCGCGCGATGCGCGAGACGCTGTACCGCGCGTATGCAACCCGCGCATCGGAACTCGGCCCGCAGTACGGCGGCGGCAAGGCCGAGTGGGACAACACGGCGATCGTCGCCGACGAACTGAAGCTGCGCCGCGAAGAAGCGCAGATGCTCGGCTACCGCAACTTCGCCGAAGTGTCGCTCGCGCCGAAGATGGCCGAATCGCCGCAGCAGGTGATCGCGTTCCTCGAGGATCTCGCGACGCGCGCGCGCCCGCACGCTGACAAGGATTGGGACGAACTGCGCGCGTTCGCCGCGAAGGAACTCGGTCTGGCCGAGCTCGCGCCGTGGGACGTCGCGTTCGCGGCCGAGCGGCTGCGCCAGCAGCGCTACGCGTTCTCGGAAAACGAGGTCAAGCAGTATTTCCCGGAACCGGCCGTGCTGAAGGGCCTGTTCACCGTCACCGAAACGCTGTTCGGCGTGCGGATCAAGCCGGACGACGCACCGGTGTGGCACAAGGACGTGCGCTTCTTCCGCGTGGAAAACCGCGACGGCTCGCTCGTCGCGCAGTTCTATCTCGACCTGTATGCACGCGAAGGCAAGCGCGGCGGCGCGTGGATGGACGATGCACGTGCGCGCGCGAAACGCGGCAACGCCGTGCAGACGCCGGTCGCGTATCTGACCTGCAACTTCTCGGCACCGGTCGGCGGCAAGCCTGCATGCTTCACGCACGACGAAGTCATCACGCTGTTCCATGAATTTGGCCACGGGCTGCATCACATGCTCACGCGCGTCGACGAACTCGGCGTGTCGGGCATCAACGGCGTCGAATGGGATGCGGTCGAACTGCCGTCGCAGTTCATGGAAAACTTCTGCTGGGAATGGGACGTGCTGTCGTCGATGTCGTCGCACGTCGATACGGGCGCCACGCTGCCGCGCGAGCTGTTCGACAAGATGATCGCCGCGAAGAACTTCCAGAGCGGCCTCGGCACGCTCCGCCAGATCGTGTTCTCGATGTTCGACATGCTGCTGCACGTCGACTTCGACCCGGCCGGCACGACCGGCGTGAACGCATTCGCGCGCGAGATCAACGAGCGCTACCACGTGATCCCGCAGGCCGCGTTCTCGCGCTGGCCGAACACGTTCAGCCACATCTTCGCGGGCGGCTATGCGGCCGGCTATTACAGCTACAAGTGGGCGGAGGTGCTGTCGGCCGACGCGTATGCGGCGTTCGAGGAAGCGGCTGCCGCAAGCGGCAGCGTGCTCGACGCGGCAACCGGCACGCGCTATCGCCGCGAGATCCTCGAAGTCGGCGGCAGCCGGCCGGCGATGGATTCGTTCAAGGCGTTCCGCGGCCGCGAGCCGGAAATCGACGCGCTGCTGCGCCACAACGGGATGGCTTCCCCCGCGCACTGAGCATGCGCTGCCCGGCTCGTCCGGCAGCATCGAAAGGCACCGCTTCGGCGGTGCCTTTTTTCATGGTGCCGGCGTTTCGCCGCCGGCTTCGTCCGTGTTGCCGGTGTTGCGGTCGGCCTCGTCGTCGAACAGCGAAAACTGCCCGTGACGCTCGGCCGTATCCTCGTCGATGCGCACGCCGACGCCGAGCAGCCGCACGGCCTGCGCGCGCCGCTGCAGCCCCTTCGCGAGCAGCGTGACGGCCGTTTGCGCATTCGTCGCGTCGGCCACGCACTCGACCGTCGTGCGCTGGAAATCGGCGAAGCGGATCTTCACGTACAGCTTGCGGATCGCACGGGCCGCGCCCGCGCGCGCGATGCGCGCGTCGAGCTGCACGACCAGGCGGCGGATCTCGTCCGCGCATTGCTCGAGCGTCGTCAGGTCGGTCACGTAGGTCGTCTCGACGCTGACCGACTTGCGCTCCTGATCGGCCTGCACCGGCCGCTCGTCGATTCCGCGCGCCAGCTGGTACAGCCGCCGGCCGAACGCGCCGAATTCGCGATGCAGATCGATCAGCGACCAGTCGCGCAGCTGCGCGCAGGTCTGGATGCCGAGCCGGTCGAGCCGCGTGGCCGTCACCTGGCCGACGCCGTGCAGCTTGCGCACCGGCAACGCCGCGACGAATGCATCGACCTCATGCGGGCGCACGACGAACAGGCCGTCGGGCTTGTTCCAGTCGGACGCGATTTTCGCGATGAACTTGTTCGGCGCGACGCCCGCCGACACCGTCACGCCGACCGTGTCGTACACGCGCTGGCGAATCTCCCGCGCAATCAGCGTCGCGCTGCCCTGACAAAGTTCGGAGCCGCTGACGTCGAGGTACGCCTCGTCGAGCGACAGCGGCTCGACGTCACGCGTGTAGTCGCGATAGATCGCCATGATCTGCCGCGACGCCGCGCGGTATTTATCCATCGCGGACGGCAGGATCAGCAGGTCCGGGCACTTGCGCATCGCCAGCGCCGACGACATCGCCGAATGCACGCCGTAGCGCCGCGCCTCGTAGTTGCAGGTCGCGATCACGCCGCGCTGGTCGGGCCGGCCGCCGACCGCGAGCGGCCGGTTGCGCAGCGACGGGTCGTCGCGCATCTCGACCGATGCGTAAAAGCAGTCGCAATCGCAATGGATGATCTTGCGCACGCGCGACGGCGCGTCGCCGGGTGGCGGCACGCGCGGATCGGCAGGCGGGATGATGGTCGGATTCACGGTGCCGATACTGTACAAAAACACAGTGGCCGTTTCAACTGTCGCGTGCTGTCGCGTTCGGTCGCCTCCACGCAGTTCCGGCACGTTCCGACCGGCCGCACCGTACCGGTCCGCTTCGCGCGGATCGTACCGCCGCGCGCAAGGACCGCCCCCTATACTCGTCTGCCACAGGTTACGAAACGCACGGGTGACGGATGAAGACGATCGGACTGATCGGCGGGATGAGCTGGGAATCGTCGGCGGAGTACTACCGGATGATCAATCGCCATTCGAAGGCGCTGCACGGCGGCCATCACAATGCGAAGAGCGTGCTGGTCACGGTGGATTTCGCTGAAATCGAAGCGCTGCAGCGCGCGCAGGACTGGGCCGCGCTCGGCGAGCGGATGGCCGATGCCGCGCGCCGGCTCGAAGCGGCCGGCGCCGACCTCATCGTGCTGACGACCAACACGATGCACCGCGTGCACGGCGCGATCGAGGCTGCGGTGGCGCTGCCGTTCCTGCACATCGCCGATCCGACCGGCGCTGCGCTGCGTGCAGCGGGCGTCGAGCGCGTCGCGCTGCTCGGCACGCGCTACACGATGGAACTGCCGTTCTACGCGGCGCGTCTGCGCGACAAATTCGGTCTCGACGTGCTGGTGCCGGACGAATCCGCGCGCAGCGACGTGCACCGGATCATCTACGACGAGCTGTGTCATGGCGTGATCGATGCAGGGTCGCGCGCGACCTACGTGGCCATCATCGACGAGCTGGCAACACGCGGCGCGCAGGCGGTTATACTCGGCTGCACGGAAATCACGCTGCTGATCGGTGCGGACGATTCGCCGCTGCCGGTGTTCGATACGACTGCGCTGCATGCGAAGGCGGCGGTCGAGTGGGCGGCGGGCTGAAAACAAAAAACCCGGCACGAGGCCGGGTTCCTGTCGACGAAGCGCGCATCGGTCACTTGCGCTGCACATCGTCTGGTGTGCTTGGTTGCGGGGGTAGGATTTGAACCTACGACCTTCGGGTTATGAGCCCGACGAGCTGCCAGACTGCTCCACCCCGCGTCAGAGAAATAAATTATAGGGTGATGAAGTACTCACGTCAACACTTTTGTCACAATTTCTTTGCAGGTCGTCGATAACGCAATGCATCGCGCCTGCTTCGCGTCGCGTGTCGCGCGCGTTCGCGCCCCTTGCTCGCGGTAAGATGGCGGCCTTCGCATTCACCCCGCACGCATTCCCGTTCATGAAAATCGCCACCTGGAACGTCAACTCGCTCAACGTCCGCAAACAGCACGTGCTCGACTGGCTCGCGCAAAGCGGAACCGACGTGCTGTGCCTGCAGGAACTGAAGCTGCCCGACGAGAAGTATCCGCGCGCCGATCTCGAGGCTGCCGGCTACCGCAGCTGGTTCACGGGCCAGAAGACCTACAACGGCGTCGCGATCCTCGTGCGCGACACGCTCGCCGTCGACGAATCGGACGTCGTGCGCAACATCCCCGGCTTCGACGATCCGCAGCAGCGCGTGATCGCCGTGACGGTCGACGGCGTGCGCATCGTGTCCGCCTATTTCCCGAACGGCCAGGCGCCCGACTCCGACAAGTTCGTCTACAAGATGCAGTGGCTCGACGCGCTGCATGCGTGGCTGAGCACCGAGATGCAGCGCTACCCGAAGCTCGCGCTGCTCGGCGACTACAACATCGCGCCGGAAGACCGCGACGTGCACGACCCGGCGAAATGGGAAGGCCAGAACCTCGTGTCGCCGCAGGAGCGTGCGCACTTCGCAAAGCTGATCGAACTCGGCTTCGTCGATGCATTCCGCCGTTTCGAACAGCCGGAGAAGACCTTCACGTGGTGGGACTACCGGATGTTCGCGTTCCGCCGCAACGCGGGGCTGCGTATCGACCACGTCCTGCTGTCGCCGGCGCTCGCCGCCACCTGCACGTCGTGCGAAGTCGACCGCGTGCCGCGCACGTGGGACCAGCCGTCCGACCACACGCCCGTCGTCGCGATCGTCGGCTGAGCCCCCCCTGCCCGCTCACGCCCGCGCTCAATCGCGCGCGGGCGCGGGTCCGAGATGGGCCCACAGGAAGCCGAATTCCGCCGCATCGGATTCGGCGCGCTCCAGATCGTCGGCGCTGCCGTGACCGCCGTCGGTGTTCTCCCAGTACCACACGCGTTCGTGTCCGAGCGCATGCATGCGCGCGGCCATCTTGCGTGCATGCGCGGGATGCACGCGGTCGTCGCGCGTCGACGTCGTCAGCAGCAGCGGCGGATACACGATACCGTCGCGCACGCGGTGATACGGCGAGTAGGCGGCAAGCGCCGCGCCCTCGCGCGCATCGTCCGGGTCGCCGTACTCGTCGAGCCATGCGGCGCCCGCGTGCAGCTTCGGATAGCGCCGCATGTCGAGCAGCGGCACGCGGCACAGCACCGCGCCGAACAGTTCCGGACGCTGCACCATGCAGGCGCCCACCAATAGCCCGCCGTTGCTGCCGCCCTCGATGCCGAGCTGCGCGGCCGTCGTCACGCCGGTGCGGATCAGGTCCTCGGCCACCGCGATGAAGTCGTCGAAGGAGCGCTGCCGATGTTCGCGCTGCGCGTCGACGTGCCAGCCCGGCCCGAATTCGCCCCCACCCCGGATGTGTGCGAACGCCGCGACACCGCCGCGTTCGAGCCACGCAATGCCGAGTGCATCGCTGTAGCCCGGCAGGTTCGGAATCGCGAAGCCGCCATAGCCTGACAGCAGGCACGGGCGCGCGACGCGGGTGCGGCCGTCGGCGCGCTCCGGCGCATCGAGTGCATCGAGTGCATCGAGTGCATCGAGCGCGTCACGCGGCCCGATCAGCGTGTACGGCACCACCGTGCCGTCGCGCGAACGGGCATTCGCGCGGCGCACGACGAGCCCGGCCGCATCGAACCGCACCGGCGGCCGGTCGAGCAGCACGCGGCGCGACGGCGCATCGGCCGCGCGATCGGCCAGGTCGGCGAGCCAGCATTCGGGCGGATCGAGATAGGTATCGACGTCCACGTACACGTCGTCGTTCAACGTCGACTCGACCGGCTCGACGTCGATCTGCGCATCGCCCGGCCAGTCGAACGGCCGCGCGTCCCACGTCCACGCGCCGTCCTCGCCCTGACGCGGCTGCCACAGCATCGTGCGGTTGTGCACGTCGTCGAGCCAGCTCGCGATCAGCATCGTGCGCGTGTGCGTCCACGTGCAGGCGGACGTCGACGGCCGCGGCGCGAACAGCGTCGTGAGCTCGCGCGACCCCGCCAGGAACGCCTGCTCGCGGATCGCGAGCAGCGAGCCGCCCGCGTGATGCACGCCGCCGCAGTCCCAGTCGAGCCGCGGCTCCAGCACGAGCCAGCCTTCCCAGAAGCCGACCTCGACATGCGTCGGCACGTCGTAGCGCGCCCACTCGCCTGCGTCGGTCAGCCAGTACGCGTGTGCATCGAAGAAATCCACGCTGCGCCACGCGACGTGACGGCCATCGATCGGGTCGAACCACGCGCCCGCGCTGATGTCGTCGGGTTCGCCGCGAAACACGACCGGCGCATCGGCGAGCGGCGTGCCGCGCACCCAGCGGCGCGCGTCGTACGGATAGCCGGCCGCGGTCGCATGCGCTTCGCCGCGATCCCAGCTCACGTAGACGGTATCGCGGTCGATCCAGCCGACCGTGTGATGCCCCGGCTCGTCGATCGTGAAACCGCCGTCGACGAAACGACGCTGCACGAGATCGAACTCGCGCACGACGACGGCGTCGGCCCCGCCGGGCGACAGCGACAGCAGCGCGCGGTCACCGTCGGGGTACAGGATCGCGTCCTGCTCGAACACCCACGACTCGCCCTCTTGCGCGCCGAGCGCGTCGACGTCGAGCAGCGTTTCCCATTCGGGCCGGCCGGCGCGCCAGTCGTCCCAGCGCGCGCGGCGCCACAGTCCCTTCGGATGGAGATCGTCCTGCCACAGGTCGTACGCCCAGTCGCGCCAGCGGGTCGGAATCACCGGGCGTTCGCGCGGCAGATACGCCTGCGCAAGCCGCGCGGTGAGCGCGCGATACGCATCGTCGTCGCGCAGCGCGACACGCGTGCGCGCGTTCTGCTCGTCGACCCAAGCGCGGGCACGCTTGCTGTCGAGCGCTTCGAGAAAGCGGAAGGGATCAGCCCCGGCGGGCCAGCGGAAGGAATCGGACATGACGGAACGCACCTGACGGCAAACCGCGATTATGTCCGATCACGGCATGCGCGACGTCCGCGCATGCCGTGACAGAGGTTTACGGCTCCAGATGCAGTTCCTGGATCTTGCGCGTGATGGTGTTGCGGCCGATGCCGAGCCGCTCCGCCGCCTCGACCTTGCGGCCGCGCGTGAAGTCGAGCGCCTCGCGAATCACGGCCGCCTCGAAGCGGCGCGCGAGCTCGTCCATCACGTCGGCCGAATTCTCGCGCAGCAGCCGCGCGACTTCGGTGCGCAGCCCGCTTTCCCACATCGGGTAGCCGGCCGGCGCACCGTTCGGCGCGGCCGCGACGGGCGCCGCCGTCAACGGCACGACACCGGCCGCCAGCTGCGCGCGCGCCGCGTCGCCCGCGACGCCGCCGCTCACGCCGCCGAGTGCATCCGCGCCATCGGCCGTCGCGGTCACCGGCGCGCCTGCCGGCACGAGGTCGGGCGGCAGGTCCTTGATCTCGACCGTCTGCGCGGGCGCCATCACGGTCAGCCAGTTCGCGAGGTTCTCGAGCTGCCGCACATTGCCGGGAAACGGCAGCGACGTCAGATACGCGAGCGCTTCGTCCGACACGCGCTTCGGCTCGACACCGAGATCGCGCGCGCTCTTCTGCAGGAAGTGCCGCGTGAGCAGCGCGATGTCCTCGCTGCGTTCGCGCAGCGGCGGCAGCCGCAGCCGGATCACGTTGAGCCGGTGGTAAAGGTCCTCGCGGAACAGCCCCTGCCGCACGCGCGCCTCCAGATTCTGGTGCGTCGCGGCGATCACGCGCACGTTCGCGCGCAGCGGGTTGTGGCCGCCGACCCGATAGAACTGGCCGTCCGACAGCACACGCAACAGGCGCGTCTGCAGATCGAACGGCATGTCGCCGATTTCGTCGAGGAACAGCGTGCCGTTCTCGGCCTGCTCGAAGCGACCCTGGCGCGTCGTCTGCGCGCCGGTGAACGCGCCACGCTCGTGGCCGAAGAGTTCGGATTCCAGCAGGTCCTTCGGAATCGCCGCCGTGTTCAGCGCGATGAACGGGCCGTTCGCCCGCGGGCTGTGACGGTGCAGCGCCCGCGCGACGAGTTCCTTGCCGGTGCCCGATTCGCCGGTGATCAGCACGGTCGCGGCCGAATGCGACAAGCGGCCGATCGCGCGGAACATGTCCTGCATCGCAGGCGCCTGGCCGAGCATCTCGGGCGCCTCGGCGACGCGCTCGTCCTGCGGCGCGCCGCCGCGCAGGCTCTCCTCGACCGCGCGGCGAATCAGCTCGACGGCCTTGTCGACGTCGAACGGCTTCGCGAGATATTCGAACGCGCCGCCCTGAAACGCCGCGACGGCGCTGTCGAGATCGGAGAACGCCGTCATGATGATGACGGGCAGGCCCGGCAAGCGCTCGTGCATCGCCTGCAACAGCTCGAGGCCGGAGCCGCCCGGCATCCGGATGTCGGACACGAGCACCTGCGGCGTCTCGTGGTCGAGCGCGGCCAGCGCGTCGCGCACGTTCGCGAAGCTCTTCGTCGCGAAGCTGTCCCGGGCGAGTGCCTTTTCGAGCACCCAGCGGATCGATTGGTCGTCGTCTACTATCCAGATCGGCTTCATAGGTCGGTCAGGTATGGGTGAATCCGGTGAATCGCCATGCCGTCGCTCAGTGATCGAGCGGCAGCAGGATCTGAAATTCGGTACGGCCGGGCCGGCTCTCGACCTCGATCATCCCGTCGTGCTGCTGCACGAAGGTCTGCGCGAGCGTGAGGCCGAGGCCGCTGCCGTCGTCGCGCCCGGACACGAGCGGGTAGAAGATCCGGTCGCGGATCTCCTCCGGAATGCCGGGCCCGTTGTCGACTACGTGCAAGTCCAGTGCCAGCTTGTACAGGCGCTTCGCGATCGTCACCTTGCGCGCGACGCGCGTGCGCAGCTCGATCTTCGCGTCGCCCTGCGCGATCCGTTCGCGCAGCGCCTGCGCGGCGTTACGCACGATGTTCAGCAGCGCCTGGATCAGCTGCTCCTTGTCGCCGCGCAGGTCCGGCACGCTCACGTCGTAATCGCGCTCGATGGTGAGCCCGCGCGGAAATTCCGCGAGCATCACCGCGCGCACGCGTTCGCACACTTCATGAATGTTGACGTCGCCGACGATGTGCGGATGCCGGTGCGGCTCCAGCAACCGGTCGACGAGCGTCTGCAGCCGATCGGACTCCTTGATGATCACCTGCGTGTATTCGCGCAACTCGCCGCGCTCGCGCTCGCTCAGTTCGAATTCGAGCAGCTGGGCTGCGCCGCGAATGCCGCCGAGCGGGTTCTTGATTTCGTGCGCGAGGTTGCGAATCAGTTGCTTGTTGACCGCGGTCAGGTCGTGGATGCGCTCCTCGCGATCGGTGCGCGACTGCCGTTCGTTCTCGAACAGCTCGACGAGCACGAAATCGGGCGCGGTCTCGAGGAAGCCGACGATCGCATGCACGTGCAGCGGTTCCCGGCCGGGCCGGTCGAGCACGGTATCGAGATGCGTCGCGTGAAAGCGCTCCTCGCCGATCGCGGTGATCGTCGACGCGAGCTCGTTCGCGTTCGGGAAAATCTCGCCCCACGGCCGCTGCGCGAGCTGCCGGCGCGAGATGTCGAGCATCGCCTCCGCGGACGGGTTCGCGAACGCGACGCGCAGCGTCTTGCGGTCGAGCACGATCACGACCGTCGGCAGCGCTTCCAGCCCGGCAAGCAGGCCCGAGCGCGAGAGCCGCTCGTCGTCCGTCAGTCGCTCGGGCTGCCCCGTCCTCGCCTTGATCAGATTCTTCAGAGCCATCGTGCGTGTCGTCGCGCCTCAGCGGGTCGGAAAATGGAAATGCTCGGAACAAAAAAGGGACGGCTGGACGCCGTCCCCTTTCAGACTCCGCGGTCCCCGCCGCAGGCCGCGCGACGGGAACGAATCGGCATGACGGCGCTGAATCGAAGCGCCATCGCCGATTACAGCGAGTAGTACATCTCGAACTCGATCGGATGCGTCGTCATGCGGAACTTCGCCAGCTCCTGCTCCTTAAGCGCGAGGTACGCATCGATCATGCCGTCGGTGAACACGCCACCGCGCGTCAGGAACTCGCGATCCTTGTCGAGCGCTTCCAGCGCCTGGTCGAGGCCTGCGCAGACGGTCGGGATCTTTGCATCCTCTTCCGGCGGCAGGTCGTACAGGTTCTTGTCCGCGGCTTCGCCCGGGTGGATCTTGTTCTGCACGCCGTCGAGACCGGCCATCATCAGTGCCGTGAAGCACAGGTACGGGTTGGCCATCGGGTCCGGGAAGCGCGTTTCGATACGGCGGCCCTTCGGGTTCGACACGTGCGGAATGCGGATCGATGCCGAACGGTTGCGTGCCGAGTAGGCCAGCTTGACCGGTGCCTCGAAGTGCGGGACCAGACGCTTGTACGAGTTCGTCGTCGGGTTCGTGATCGCGTTCAGTGCACGGGCGTGCTTGATGATGCCGCCGATGTAGAACAGCGCGAATTCCGACAGGCCGGCGTAGCCGTTGCCCGCGAACAGGTTCTGGCCGTCCTTCCAGATCGACTGGTGAACGTGCATGCCCGAACCGTTGTCGCCGACGACCGGCTTCGGCATGAACGTCGCCGTCTTGCCGTACGAGTGCGCGACGTTATGGATGATGTACTTCGACCATTGCGTCCAGTCGGCGCGCTGCACCAGCGTCGAGAACTTCGTGCCGATTTCGTTCTGGCCCTGGCCCGCCACTTCGTGGTGGTGCACTTCGACCGGGATGCCGAGCTGTTCGAGCAGCAGACACATTTCCGAACGCATGTCCTGGAACGTGTCGACCGGCGCGACCGGGAAGTAGCCGCCCTTCGTGCCCGGACGGTGACCCGTGTTGCCGCCTTCGAATTCCTTGCCTGCCGACCACGGCGCTTCTTCCGAGTTGATCTTCACGAAGCAGCCCGACATGTCCGTGTTCCACTGGACCGAGTCGAAAATGAAGAATTCCGGCTCCGGACCGAAGTAGGCGGTGTCGCCCAGGCCCGTGCTCTTCAGGTACGCTTCGCCGCGCTTCGCGAGCGAACGCGGATCGCGCTCGTAGCCCTTGCCGTCGGCCGGCTCGACCACGTCGCAGGTCAGCACCAGCGTCGATTCTTCGTAGAACGGGTCGATGAATGCGGCGGTCGGGTCCGGCATGAGCAGCATGTCCGACGCCTCGATGCCCTTCCAGCCGGCGATCGACGAGCCGTCGAATGCATGACCGCTTTCGAACTTGTCTTCGTCAAACGCCGAAACCGGCACCGACACGTGCTGTTCCTTGCCGCGCGTATCCGTGAAGCGGAAATCGACGAACTTGACGTCCTCGTCCTTCACGAGCTGCATGACGTCGGCGACGGTTTTACTCATAACCTCTTCTCCTGATTGAACAATTCCGGCGGACTGGGAACCGCCTCGTTTATCGAGCTGCCCGGAGTCTGGCTTTGGCGCAGCGCGCCCCGGGTCGACCGAATTCTATATAGCAGCAACCGTGCCAGCCATGCACAGAAGCGACATGAATCGCGCCAGACCGCGCCACGGCAGGGCCCGGCTGCGCGATTCCGGGGCCAGGCGCCGCATCGGCGATCGCATGGCCGCACCTCCATGGTGCAAATGGCGAAGCATGCCCATGCCGTAGATTCATTCTGGTGCACGCACGCCATTCTGCACTTTTTTGGTGAATGCGTGGGCGGTGCATACCCTGCCGGGCAACCGGACATCCGCGCGGCGGCGCCGCGCTAGAATGATCGTTTGACCGATACGGAGACCTCCTGCCATGAGTACGCTCGACCAGCTTTACGCGAAGGCCGAAGAACGCCGCGCCCAGGGCGCGCTCCACTATGCCGGCGCACTGCTGCCGGTCGAGGCATTCGAACTGCTGCAGCTCGACCCGTCGGCACGCCTCGTCGACGTGCGCACCCGCGCCGAGCTCGACTGGATCGGCCGCCCGCTCGTCGGCGACGGCCAGTACCTGCACCTCGAATGGACGCGCTATCCGGGCGGCGTGCCGAACGCCGAATTCGTCGATCAACTGAAAGCGGCCCTCCCGGTCGATACGCCCATCCTGTTCCTGTGCCGCAGCGCGGCGCGCTCGAAGCTCGCCGCGGTCGCCTCGACGCAGGCCGGCTTCACGAAGGCCTTCGACCTGCTCGAAGGCTTCGAGGGCGGCAAGGATGCCGAAGGCCACCGCAAGACGGTCGACGGCTGGTGCTTCCGGAAACTGCCGTGGATCGGCGCCTGACGGCGCATCCGCCCAGGCACGCCCGACTGCGACATCGTCGAGCCGGGCGATGACATCCCGATGACGGGCCGCATTGCGCGGCCCGTGGTTTTTGTGCGGCCGTTGCGCGGCCCTCAGGCGCGCGGCACGTCCGGTTCGACCACGTCGCCGCCGAGCAGGTGCACGCCTTCGCGCAGCTTCACGAACGCGGCCGCGACCGCCTCCGGCTCGCCCTTCACGCCGAGATCGATATGCCGGCGCGCGTAGATCCCGCCGCGCTCGGCATCGCCGACGCTCGGCAGGCTGAACACGCGCACGCCCGGGAAATCGCGCTCGATCTTCTCCATCAGCGGCGTGAGCGTCGATTCCGGCAGTTCGAACACGTACAGCGAGCGCTCCGCGTGCGGCGTCGCGTGATGGAGATGCTGGTACTTCGTATCGAGCACCCATTCGATCATCGGCCACGCCATCACCGGAAAGCCCGGCACGAAATGGAGATCGCCGACCGAGAACCCGGGAATCCGGTTGTAGCCGTTCGGGATGATCGTCGCGCCGGCCGGGAACACGCCCATGTTGAAGCGATGCTGGTTTTCCGGCGATTCGAAATCGACCGGCCTGGCCGGATCGGTGTGCGTCTCGCGGATGCGCTCCGAGATCAGCGCCTTCGCTTCCGGGTGCAGCTCGAGCGGCACGCCGAGCGCGGCGGCCGCGCACTGGCGCGTGTGGTCGTCCGGCGTCGCGCCGATCCCGCCCGTGGAAAACACGATGTCGCCGGATGCGACCGCGCGCGCGATCGTCGCGGTGATCCGCGCCGGATCGTCGCCGACGTATTCGGCCCAGTCGAGCGCGAGGCCGCGCGCGCCGAGCAGCTCGATGACCTTGGCCAGGTGCTTGTCCTGCCGGCGGCCCGAAAGGATTTCGTCGCCGATGATGATGATGCCGATGCTCATGCCTGCCCCATGTCGATTGCGGTGGCGCGCGAACTCGCGCGCAGGTCGTCCAGCGCGCGCAGGCAATAGTGCCCGAACCACAGCGCCGAAAAGACGAGGATGAAAGCGTAAACCCAGATCATGGCCGCCGCCACGAATGGAAACAGCACCATCATCCAGACCGACGACACCCACACGAAGGTCGGCACGGTACCGAGCAGCCCGGTCGCGACGCCGATGCCGATCAGCGGCCAGCGATGCTGCCGCACCAGCGCACGGCGCTCGTCGCGGCTCGCGTGCTGCGCGAGCGCGTCGTACGTCATCACGCGGTAGGTCAGCCAGCCCCAGATCACGGGCGGCAGCAGCGCGAAGAACGGCGGAATCAGCCACAGCGGGATCGTGACGACGAGCAGCACGACGCCGACGACGGCCGCGCCGAGCGAATTGAACACGCTGCCGAAGAACGTGCCGCCCCGCTTCGCCTCCAGCGCGGCGAACTGCCGGTTCGACAGGTGCTTGATCACGACCGGCATCGAGATCGTCGCGATCAGCAGCAGCACGGTCAGCACGATCAGCGGAATCGCGAGCGATACGACGACGAACGGCGCGACGACCGCATGCAGCTGCGACATCCCGATCGCGTCGAACATGCGGTACAGCACGGCCGTGAGCACGAAGCCGTCGAGCGCGCCGCGCGCGGCGTCGATCAGCGTCTGCCACGAGAACCACAGCACGACGCCCCACAGCAGCGCCGAGACGACGAACGGCATCAGGGTGAGCCACAGCATGCGCGGATGCAGCGCGCTGACGAAGGCCCGGACGAAGGAGCGCAGCAAGTCGTTCATGCGAACCTGTATCGACGAAGAAAAACGGGGAAAGGATAAACCACACGGCCCGCATGCGCCAAAGCGCATGCGGGCCGTGCGGGAGAGCCGTTCAACGGGAAAGCGACGGGGTCAGGCCGACGCCGCGCCGCGCTTCGCGGGAACGAGGCGCCGGAAGATGCGCACGAACGCGAGGCCGTGCTGCGCCCAGAAGCCGTCGCCGTAGGACACGCCTTCGATCTGCTCGCGGATGCCGGTCGGCTCGACCGTGCGGTTCCACGACGCGGTGCCGAACATCATGTCCCACCACGGGAACAGCACGCCGAAGTTGCAGCCGTACTTGGTGCCTTCGTGGCCGTAGCCGACCGCGTGGTGGCGCCGGTGGAAGGTCGGGCTCACGAGCAGGCGCTCGCCGAGCCGGCCGAACGACAGCCGCGCATTCGTATGCTGGATGCTCTGCATGAAGTTCGTGACCGCGGTCAGCACGACGAACTGCGACGGCGTCACGCCGATCACGAGCGCGATCGACGCGAAGAAGCACGACTGGATCACGTCGTCGAGCAGGTGGTTGCGGTCGTCGCACCACAGCGACATCTGCCGCTGGCTGTGATGCACCGCGTGCAGTTCCCACCAGATGCCGAACTTGTGCTGCCAGCGGTGATACCAGTAGCCAGCGAAGTCGAGCACGACGAGGTAGATCGCGAACGCGACGATCGGCCGCGACGTCACGCCGGGCCACAGATAGTCGAGGTTGACGTTCACGACGCCGTGCAGGCGCAGCCATGCCTGGAAGCCGTCGAACACCGGCTGCAGCGCGAAGAAGAAAAACAGCGCGTAGATGCCGAGCTTCGCGATCGCCGTATAGATCACGTCGACCCGCACCGCGCGGCGGTTCTGCCAGCGCTCGACCGGCAGCAGCGCCTCGAGCGGGCGCAGCAGCACGAACATCAGCACCATCTGCAGCGCGCCGATGATCACCCAGTACAGCGCGTCGTAGGTGTCCTCGTCATAGCCCATCAGGTTGAACTTGAAGAGGAGCGGCTGCACGACGTCGACGTACAGCCAGGTCTGGATGTCCGACACGAACGCATCGATCAGGTGCAGCATCGCTCGCCTCCGCCCGTCACGCGCCGTTCGCAGCCTTCCACGGCGCGCGGTCGTAGAAGTAGATCCCGTGCGGCGAACGGCCGACGGCGATCGTCTGCACCAGCTTGCGCGATGCGAGATCGATGATACCGACCTTCTTCGCGAAGCGGAACGTCACCCACAGCGTCTTCTTGTCGGCGGACAGTTCCATGTCGTCCGGTCCCGGCAGCAGGCCGGTGATGTCGCCGACGTTGGTGAGCGTGTTCTCGTCGATGATGCTGATCGTGTTCGCGACCCGGTTCGTGACCGCGACGTGCGTGCCGTCGGCGAGCGAGCGGAAGTTGTGCGCGCCGTTGCCCGTGTGGATCTGCTTGACGATCTTCTGGTTGCGCCAGTCGACCACCGCGACGTAATCCGCGCCGGTCATCCCGACCAGCAGGAACTTGTCGTCCGGCGTGAGCCACAGGCCCGCCGGCACCTTGCCGACCTTCATCTTCCACTTGACCGTCTGAGTCGCGAGGTCGACCGCCGCGATCTCGCCGGACACCTGCAGCGACACGAGCACGGTCTTGCTGTCCTTCGTGAACGCGATGTGGCTCGGCATCACCGCGAGCGGCAAGCGCTTCACGAGATGCAGGTCGCGGCCGTCGTAGCCGTAGATATCGAGCCGGTCGAGGCGCAGCCCGGTCGACACGAACCACTTGTTGTCGGGCGAAAAGCCGAGCTGGTACGGATCTTCGATGCCTTCGACCGTGCGCTGCAGCTTGCCCGTCTTCGGATCGACGAACATCAGGCTGTTCGAGACCGAATTCGCGACGATCAGCGACGAATTGTCCGGCGTCGCCATCAGGTGGTGCGGCTCCTTGCCGGTCGGCATCGTGCCGACGACCTGGCGGGTCTGCTGGTCGATCAGGGAAAGCGTCGCTTCGGCCGAATTGAGGATGATTACGTTATTCGCATGTGCGGCGGGCGCCAGCACGGCGGCGGCCAGCGCAAGCGTGCGGCCGAAGGAAAGGAAAGTGCGCATGAAGACTCACGTCGTGGAACAGCAGTCATTGTAAAACGCTCGGCGGGCCCCACCGGTTGACCGAAGGCGGGGTTGCGCCACTTCGACGCACGTCGCGGCTGCCGTGCGGCCGCCGCGGCCAGGCCCGCAACCGGTGCGGGCCCCGCCGGTCGCCGATGCGCTAACGCTGCATCGACTCCCACACCTTGTGCAGACGCTTGACAGAGACAGGCATCGGCGTGCGCAGTTCCTGCGCGAACAGCGAAATTCTCAGCTCCTCCAGCAGCCAGCGGAATTCCGCGAGGCGCGAATCGGCGACGCCGCCGCGCTGCGACACCGCGCGCTGATACTGCTGGACGAGCGGCAGCAGCTCGCCGGACTGCTTCGCGTCGCGCGCCGGGTCGGCCTTCAGCTTGTCGATCCGCAGCGCGATGCCCTTCAGGTAGCGTGGGAAGTGTGCAAGCTGCACGTAAGGCGTGTCGATCACGAAGCGCTTGCCGACCAGCGCGGCGAGCTGCTGCTGCAGATCCGCATGGGCCTGCGCGAACGGCTTCGCCTGCGCGAGCTTCTTCGCAAGCCCCGCATACTCGGCGAGGATCTGCCCGACCAGCCGCGCGATCTCCTGCGCGAGCAGGTTGAGGCGGCTCCTGCCCTCGTCGCGGCGCGCGTGGAAGCTCGCGTCGTCGTCGGGCAGCGGATCCTGCAGGCACGCGCGGTCGAGCGCCGTGTCGATCAGCTGGTCGCGCAGCTCGTCCTGCGTGCCGAGCGACATGTACTGCATCGCCATCTCGCGCAGCCCCGGCAGGTTCTTCTCGAGGAACTTGATCGGCTCCTTCAGCTGCAGCGCGAACAGCCGCCGCAAGCCCGCCCGGTGGATCCGCGCGGCCTCCTCCGGCGAGTCGAACACTTCGACGTCGCAATGCGTGCCGCGATCGACGAGCGCCGGATAGCCGTACAGCGTCTGGCCGCGGCGGCGGATCTCCAGCAGCTCGGGGAGCTTGCCGAAGTTCCACGTCGTCAGGTTCTCGTACAGCGCGGTCGCGCCGGCTTCCGCCGGGGCGGCCGTGTGCGGCGCCGCGCCCTTGCCCGGCTTGCCGCCCTTCGCCGTCGAACCCGCCGCCGCGGCGAGCGCCGGCGCGCCGCCCGCGTCGCCGTCGCCCGCTTCGCCGCCCGGCGCGATCGTCGACGCCGCCGCGATCTTCTGGAACTGCTGCTGCGCCTGCGCGCCGAGCTCCTGACGTAGTTGCGCCAGATTGCGCCCCATCGCGAGCTGGCGGCCGTGCTCGTCGATCACCTTGAAGTTCATGAACAGGTGCGCGGGCAACGTCTCGAGCTTGAAGTCGGCCGTCTTCATCGCGACCTGGGTCTCGCCGCGCACGTCGGCGATCAGCGCCTCGACGAGGCCGCCCGCGCCGAAGCGCTCGCGGCCCGTCCGCTCGACGAAGCCGGCCGCGTATTCGGGCAGCGGCACGCAGTGCCGTCGCAGCTTCTGCGGCAGCGACTTCAGGAGCAGCTGCACCTTTTCCTTCAGCATCCCCGGCACGAGCCATTCGCAGCGGCGCGCGTCGACCTGGTTCAGCGCGTACAGCGGCACCGCGAGCGTCACGCCGTCGCGCGGCGTGCCGGGCTCGAAATGGTACGTGAGCGCCATCTCGACACCGGCCATCGTCGCGCGCTTCGGGAACAGCTCGGTCGTCACGCCGGCCGCCTCGTGGCGCATCAGGTCATCGCGCGACAGGTACAGCAGGCGCTGCTTCTCCTCCGCCTGACCGCCCTTCTTCACCTCGTCGCGATACCAGCGCTCGAACGCGGCGCCGGTGTGAATGCCCTCCGGAATCGCCTGGTCGTAATACGCGTAGATCAGCTCGTCGTCGACCAGCACGTCCTGGCGGCGCGACTTGTGCTCGAGCTGCTCGATGTCGGCGAGCAGCTTGCGATTGTGCGCGAAGAACGGCAGCTTCGTGTCGAATTCGCCCTCGACCAGCGCACCGCGGATGAACAGCTCGCGCGCCCGCGCCGGATCCTGCTTGCCGAACGCGACGCGCCGGCGGTGGTAGATCGGCAGCCCGTATAGCGTCGCGCGCTCGAACGCGCTGACCTGCGCGGGACGCTTTTCCCAATGCGGCTCCGACAGCGATTTCTTCAGCAGGTGCGCGCCGATCTTCTCGACCCACTCCGGCTCGATCTTCGCGAGACAGCGCGCATACAGCCGGCTCGTCTCGACGAGTTCGGCCGCCATCACCCAGCGGCCGGCCTTCTTCGCGAGCGCCGAGCCCGGCCACAGGTAGAACTTGATTCCGCGTGCGCCGAGGTAATGCGGATCGTCGTCGGCCTTCATGCCGAGGTTGCCGAGCAGGCCCGTCAACAGGGCCAGATGGACCTGCTCGTAGGTCGCCTCGACCTCGTTGAGGCGCCAGCCGTGCTCGCGCACGACCGTCAGCAGCTGCGAATGGACGTCGCGCCATTCGCGCAGCCGCAGGTGCGACAGGAAGTTCTGCCGGCACGCGTCGATCAGCTGGCGGTTCGACTTCTTGTGCGCGACGGCTTCCTCGAACCACGCCCAGATCTTCAGCCACTGCAGGAATTCGGAGCGCTCGTCGGCGAACCGGCGGTGCGCCTGGTCGGCCTGCTCCTGCGCCTCGATCGGACGGTCGCGCGGGTCCTGCACGGACAGCGCGCTCGCGATGATCAGCACCTCGCGCAGCGACTGCTGGTCGCGCGCGGCGAGAATCATCCGGCCGACGCGCGGATCGAGCGGCAGCCGCGCGAGTTCGCGGCCGAGCGGCGTCAGCGCGTTGTCGTCGTCGACGGCGCCGAGTTCGTTGAGCAGCTGGTAGCCGTCCGCGATCGCGCGGCCGGGCGGCGGTTCGAGGAACGGGAACGATTCGATCGCGGTCAGGTGCAGCGACTTCATCCGCAGGATCACCGACGCGAGCGACGAGCGCAGGATTTCCGGATCGGTGAAACGCGCGCGCGCCTGGTAGTCGCTTTCCTCGTACAAGCGGATGCAGACGCCGTCGGCCACCCGGCCGCAGCGACCCGCGCGCTGGTTCGCGGCGGCCTGCGAGATCGACTCGACCTGCAGCTGCTCGACCTTGTTCCGGTACGAATAGCGCTTCACGCGCGCGAGCCCGGTGTCGACGACGTAGCGGATGCCCGGCACCGTCAGCGACGTTTCGGCCACGTTGGTCGCAAGCACGATGCGGCGTGCGTTCGACGCCTTGAACACCTTGTCCTGGTCGGCCGCCGACAGTCGCGCGAACAGCGGCAGGATCTCGGTATGCGGCGGATGATGCTTGCGCAGCGCCTCGGCCGCCTCGCGGATCTCGCGCTCGCCGGGCAGGAACACCAGCACGTCGCCGGGGCCTTCGCGGCACAGTTCGTCGACCGCGTCGACGATCGCGTCCATCAGGTCGCGTTCGGCCTCGCGCGCGGTCTTCACGCGATCGCGGCCGCCCGTGCCTTCGGCGTGCTTCACGGCCGGGCGATCCTCGGCCACCGGCCGGTAGCGCATCTCGACCGGATACAGCCGCCCGCTCACCTCGATCACGGGCGCCGGGCGCGCGTCGGTGCCGAAATGGCGCGCGAAGCGGTCGGCGTCGATCGTCGCGGATGTGACGATCAGCTTCAGGTCCGGCCGCCTCGGCAGGATTTCCTTCAGGTAGCCGAGCAGGAAGTCGATGTTCAGGCTGCGTTCGTGCGCCTCGTCGATGATCAGCGTGTCGTACGCCTTCAGCAGCGGATCGGTCTGCGTCTCGGCGAGCAGGATGCCGTCCGTCATCAGCTTGACGGACGCGCCCGGCGCGAGATTGTCGGTGAAGCGCACCTTGTAGCCGACCACCTCGCCGAACGGCGTGCCGAGTTCCTCGGCGATGCGCCGGCCGGTCGACGACGCGGCCAGGCGCCGCGGCTGCGTATGGCCGATCAGGCCCGTGCCGCCGGCGCCGAGGCCGCGGCCGAGATCGAGACAGATCTTCGGCAGCTGGGTGGTCTTGCCCGAACCCGTTTCACCGCAGACGATGACGACCTGATGACCGGCGATCGCGCGCGCGATTTCGTCGCGCTTGCCCGACACGGGCAGGCTTTCGGGGTAGGTGATCGGCGGAACGGGATTGGGCGCGACGGCCGCGCGCGGCGGACGCTCGCGGCGCGGCGCGCGCTCGCCGGCGGCCTGGGGCGCGGCCGGCTGGCCCGGCTCGCGGCGCCGCTCGTCGCCGCGCGGCCCGCGCGGCGGCTGACCCGCCTGCTGTTGCTGCTGGCGCGGCGGCTGGCCCTGCTGCTGACGCGCATCGGCCGCCCCCTCCGGGTGCCGGGCCGACGGCGCTTTGGCCCGCGTCGGCGCGGGACTTTTAGGTACATTCGACATGGGGGCGCATTATAATCCCGCCCATGAATTCCCAAACCGACCTCCCACCCGCCCAGACCGGCGCCGCGACGCCGCCGGCCGCCGACGATTCGGCCGCCAGCCACGCGCAGTTCGTCGACTGGATGCGCTCCGTCGCGCCCTACATCCACAAGTTCCGCAACAGCACGTTCGTCGTGGGGTTCGGCGGCGAGGTGGTGCAGCAGGGGCTGCTGAACGCGCTCGTGTCCGACATCGCGCTGCTGCAGGCGATGGGCATCCAGATCGTGCTCGTGCACGGCTCGCGGCCGCAGGTCGAGGAGCAGCTGAGCCTGCATGGTGTCGAATCCGAGTTTTCGCACGGGCTGCGCATCACCGATGCGCGCGCGCTCGAATCCGCGAAGGAAGCGGCCGGCGAAGTGCGTCTCGACATCGAGGCCGCGATCAGCCAGGGTCTGCCGAACTCGCCGATGGCGCACGCGCACATCAGCGTCGTGTCCGGCAACTTCGTGACCGCCCGGCCGGTGGGGATTCTCGACGGGGTCGATTTCGCGCACACGGGCATCGTGCGCAAGATCGACGCCGAATCGATCCGTCATTCGCTCGCGAGCCGCAAGCTCGTGCTGCTGTCGCCGCTCGGCTTCTCGCCGACCGGCGAGGCGTTCAACCTGTCGATGGAAGACGTCGCGTCGGCTGCCGCGATCGCGCTGCGCGCCGACAAGATCATCTTCCTGACCGAGGCGCCCGGCATCGTCGACGACGAAGGCGGCCTGATCCGCGAAATGTCGCTCGACGCGGCCGCCGAGTTGCTCGACTCCGGCAACATCCAGGGCGACGACGCGTTCTTCCTGAAGCACTCGATCCGCGCCTGCCGCGGCGGCGTGACCCGGGCCCACCTGATTCCGCAGTCGCTCGACGGCAGCATGCTGCTCGAACTGTTCCTGCACGACGGCGTCGGCACGATGATCTCGTACGAGAACCTCGAGAGCCTGCGCGAAGCGACGCCGGACGACGTCGGCGGCATCCTGTCGCTGATCGAGCCGCTCGAGTCCGACGGCACGCTGGTGCGGCGCGGCCGCCACCAGATCGAACGCGACATCGACCACTTCTCGGTGATCGAGCACGATGGCGTGCTGTTCGGCTGCGCGGCGCTGTATCCGTATCAGCAGGAGAAGATCGGCGAGATGGCGTGCCTGACGGTCGCGCCGGAAGCGCAGGGCTCGGGCGACGGCGAACGCCTGCTCAAGCGCATCGAGCAGCGTGCCCGCGCGCGCGGCCTCACGCACATCTTCGTGCTCACGACGCGCACCGAGCACTGGTTCCTCAAGCGCGGCTTCGTCAAGGTCAGCGTCGACGACCTGCCGGAAGACCGCCGCAAACTCTATAACTGGCAGCGCAAGTCGCTCGTGCTGATGAAGCAGCTCTGAGCGCAGGCACGACTGCCCTCCCCCAGACCGATTACAGGAGAAGTACACGATGGCTCGAATGATCCAATGCGCGAAGCTCGGCAAGGAAGCCGAAGGTCTCGATTTCCCGCCACTGCCGGGCGAACTCGGCAAGCGCATCTACGAAAGCGTGTCGAAGGAAGCGTGGCAAGGCTGGCTCAAGCAGCAGACGATGCTGATCAACGAGAACCGCCTGAACATGGCCGACCCGCGCGCGCGCCAGTACCTGATGAAGCAGACCGAGAAGTACTTCTTCGGCGACGGCGCGGACCAGGCGTCCGGCTACGTGCCGCCGACGGAAGGCTGAAGCACCGCGAATCGCGCGGGCCGGTCGCGCCGGCCGCGTTGCGAAGCGAAGCAAGGCAAACGGCACCGTGTATCGCACGGTGCCGTTTGCTTTTGGGAGTGCGGAATCGGGTCGATGCGATCCGGCCGGCACGTGCGCTGCCGCCGAATCGGCAAGTCACGCCGGCCCGGCGGATTCAACCCGCCGGTTTCAACGCACCGCGATCGCCCGCCTGCGCGGTCTCGCCGGTCGGACCTTCAGCGCTCGTGCCTTCGGCACCCCATTCGGCCGCATCGCTGCGCTCGGCCGTCGACAACTCGTCCGCGCGGTAGCCGGTGCGATTCAGCAGCGCGAGCATGCACGCAAGCGACACGAGCGCGTACAGCCCCGACGCGATCGCGACACCGACGATGCTGCCAGTCGCGTTCAGGATCGCCTGCGCGAGCACCGGCGTGCCGCCGCCGACGACGAGCGCGCTCAACTGATACGCGAGCGACAGGCCCGTGTAACGGATGTTGGCCGGAAACACGCGCGCGAGCACGCCGCCGACCGCGCCGTAGAACATCGCCGACGGGATCGTCGAGATGCACATCCCGGCGACGGCGATCCAGTACGAACGCGTCGCGAGCGCATGGAACATCACCGGCATCAGCACGATCTCGGGAATCAGGATCCAGCACATCGCGCGTCGCATATCGACCTTCGACACGAACCACGCGCCGACCGGCTGCATCAGGAACTGCACGACGAGCGAGATCGACAGGATGCCGAGAAACGTGCCCTGCGCGTAGCCGAGCTCCTTCGTCGCCCACGACAGCGCGAAGGTGCTGCGGAAATACGTGACGTTGATCACCGGCAGCGTGCCGGCCGCGAGCAGCACGACGGGCCAGTGGTCGCGCACGACGTCGCGCAGCGGCAGCTTCACCGTGCGCTTGCGCGCGAGCACGCGCTGCATGTCGATCGATTCCTCGAGCCGCAGCCGGATCACCATCCCGATGATCACGAGCACCGCCGACAGCAGGAACGGAATGCGCCAGCCCCACATCAGGAACGACGGCGTCGGCAGCGCGCTCAGCGCGAAAAAGGCCGCGGTGGCGAGCAGGTTGCCGGTGGGCGAACCCTGCTGCGCGAACGCCGCATAGAGGATGCTGCGATGCTTCGGCGCGTTCTCGCTCGCGATCAGCACCGCGCCGCCCCACTCGCCGCCGACCGCGATGCCCTGCAACACGCGCAGCACGACGAGGCCCGCCGGCGCCCACACACCGATCGACGCGTAGCCGGGCAGCAGGCCGATGCCCGTCGTGGCCAGCCCCATCATCACCAGCGTGATCACGAGCGCGGTCTTTCGGCCGACGCGATCGCCGAGATGCCCGAACACGATTCCGCCGAGCGGCCGCGCGGCGAAGCCGGCCCAGAACGTGACGAATGCGAGCAGCGTCGCGACGCCGGGATCCATCGTGCTCGAAAAGAACACCTTGCCGAATACGAGCGCGGCGGCGGTGCCGTAGATGTAGAAGTCGTACCACTCGATCGTGGTGCCGACGAACGCCGCGAGGGCGGCGCGGCCGGGCCGCGGCTGCGCGGCGGACGGGGATTGCGGACGGCTCATCGATGTCTCCATGTTTGTGATCGGCGGCGCGACTGTCGCGCGCCTTGCCGGATGGCCGGCCTTGCGCCGCCGGCTGGCGGTGGTGCTTTACGTCGCTTTACGTCGCTTTCATTGCCTTGCGTTGAGGGTCTTATCCCTGCGATGCGCCGGCCGAGGATGCTCGCGTGCGAGCACCACTCGGCCGGTCACGCCGGGTCCGGCGCGACCTTCAGCACGCCAGCATCGAGCAATCGTTGCTGGAGCGCGGGATCGACGCCGAGGCGGTCGAGCACCGCGCGCGTGTCGCGGCCAAGCGCGGGCGGCGGCGAACGATAGGTCGCCGGCGTGCGCGACAGCTTCACCGGCGATGCCGTGCCGCGATATGCGCCGATCTCGACGAACAATTCGCGATGCAGCGCATGCGGGTCGCGCGCGACGTCGGCGACCGTGCGCACCGGCCCGCACGGCACGCCCGCCGCCATCAGGTCGCGCGCCAGCGGCTCGCACGGATGGGCGGCGAGCCGTGCCTCGAGTTCGGCCTTCAGTTCGGGCCGGTGCGCGCAGCGGCTGCGGTTGTCCGCGAAGCGCGGATCGCCCGCGAGCGCCGGCGCGCCAAGATGCGCGACGAGGCGCGCGAACTGCCGGTCGTTGCCGACCGCGAGGAAGATCGGCACCGTCGCCGTGCGATAGCTGTCGTACGGCGCGATGTTCGGATGCGCGTTGCCGCTGCGCCCGGGCACGCGCCCCGAGCCGAAGAAGTTCGGCAGGTGCGGATGCAGCAGCGACACGCCGCAGTCGTACAGCGCGATGTCGATCGACTGCCCCTGCCCGCTCTTCTCGCGCTCCGCGAGCGCCAGCAGGATGCCGGCAAGCGCGTTGAGCCCCGTGACCATGTCGACGATCGGCAATCCGATACGCATCGCGTCGCCGTCGCGCTCGCCGTTGACGCTCATCAGCCCGGCCATCGCCTGGATCACCGCGTCGTAGCCGGGCAGCCCGCCGAGCGGGCCGTCCTCGCCGAAGCCCGTCACCGCGCAGTGGATCAGGCGCGGGAAACGCGGCTGCAGGTCGCGCGCATAGTCCATGCCCCAGCGCGCGAGCGTGCCGGGCTTGAAATTCTCGACGAGCACGTCGGCGTCCTCCAGCAGGCGCCACAGGATCGCGCGCCCTTCGTCGCGGGACAGGTCGAGCGCGAGCCCCTCCTTGTTGCGGTTCACGCCCATGAAATACCACGCGGTGTCGCCGAGGAACGGCGGCCCCCAGCCGCGCGTCTCGTCGCCGTCCGGCGGCTCGATCTTGATCACGGTCGCGCCGTGATCGGCGAGCGCCTGCGTGCAGTACGGACCGCCGAGCACGCGGCTCAGGTCGACGACCTTGAGCCCGCCAAGCGCGCCGCGCGGCGCGTTCATCGCTTCCTTCGCGCTCATCGTTCGACCTCCGGCAGCAGGTCGAGCGCCATGTCGAGCGGCACCGGTGTGCCGCGCAGCAGCGCGTCGAACGCCGCCGCTTCGTCGTCGCGCGACGCCGGTGCGAGCGGATCGACCGGTAGCAGCTTGTGACGCACGACCAGGTGCGCGAGCGCGAGGCGCCGGTAATCGGGTGCGAGCTGTGCGCCCTCGCACGCCATCAGCACGGCCGCGCTCGCGTAGTAAAGCGCCGACGCGGCCTGCCGCACGCGCGCGTCGTCGCCTTCCGCCGCGACCCGCGCGAGCGCATCGCACGCGCGCGCGAGAATGCGCCGCAGCGCCGCGCGGCTCGCGTCGGGCAGCGGCGCCGCGCCGAGCCGGTCGCCGAGGAACGTGCGCAGCGCGTCGAGCGCCTGCTCGCGCTGCGCGGCGCGCGCGACGTCGAGCGCGACGATGTTGCTGGTGCCTTCCCAGATCGAGCCGAGATGCGCGTCGCGCACGAGGCGCGCATCGCTCCATTCCTCGATGTAGCCGGTGCCGCCGCGCACCTCCATCGCGTCGCCCGTCACGCGGCGCGCATCGCGGCACGCGCGGAACTTGATCAGCGGCGTCAGGATGCGCACGCAGCGCGCGGCCTGCTCGTCGCCCGCGTCCGCTTGCGGCAGCAGCAGCGCGATCTGCATGAACATCGCGCGCGCGGCCTCGGCGGGCAGCAGCATCTTCATCAACTGACGCTGCATCAGCGGCATCTCGATCAGCTTACGGCCGAACGCGGCGCGATGCGCGGCCACGTGCAGCGACTCGTTCAGCGCGCGCCGCATCAGGCCCGCCGCGCGCACGCCGTTCGACAGCCGCGACATGTTGATCATGTCGGCCATGTGGTGAAAGCCGCGCCCGATCTCGCCGATCAACCAGGCCTGCGCGCCTTCGAGCGCGATCTCGCCGCTCGCCATCGAACGGCTGCCGAGCTTGTCCTTCAGCCGCACGATCCGGTAGCGATTGCGCGTGCCGTCCGGCAGCGTCTTCGGCAGCAGGAACAGCGCGAGGCCCTTGATGCCGTCCGGCGCGCCGTCGGGCCGCGCGAGCACCATCGCCAGGTCGGCGTCCGCGTTCGAGCAGAACCACTTGTCGCCGTACAGGCGCCACACCGCCCCGCCCTGCGCGTCGGTTTCGCGCACCGCGCGCGTCGCGATGCGGCCGACGTCGGAGCCGGCCGCCTGCTCGGTCATGAACATCGCGCCCTGGAACAGCGTGTCGAAATCGCGCGACGCGAGCCTCGGCAGATGGTGTTCGACGAGCGCCGGGTCGCCGAAACGACGCAGCGTACGCGTCAGCGAATCGGTCATGCTGACCGGGCAGCACAACCCGAATTCCGCCTGCACGAACAGGAACGTCAGCGCGTACTTGACGAGTGGCGCCACCGCCTCGGGCTGATGGCTCAGCGCCGCGAGCCCGAGTTCCGAGTAAGCGACCCGTTCGAGCGCGACATACGCGGGATCCTTGTCGATCCGCTGCACGGCTTCGCCGCGCCGGTTGCGATGCTCGAGCACGGGCGGATGCTTGTCCGCGCGCGACGCCCACGCGTCGAGTTCGCCCGACACGCGCGCGCCGAGCGCGTGCAGCTGCGGTTCGAGTTCCGCGTATCGGGTCGCGCCGAGATGCAGTTTCAGCAACGCGCCGAGATCGGGATCGGCCGTGAAGAAGTTGATGCCCCGGCTATCGGGGATGTTGTTGGCCGCGCCGGTGTCCGGCGTGCGAGCGGTGTCGTTCATGCATGCGTCTCCATGGTGGCCCGGCTGCCGGCCGGTGCCCGCGCCGTGGCGGCGCGGCCGGCTGGTGCCAGGCGTTCAGCAGAGCGTAGGCGCGCGATCGATAAGCGTCCAATACAGGATTTATCCGGTACGATAGACGATGCTTATCGATGTCGATGCGGGGGAGGAAACAACATGGAACTGAGGCAGTTGCGCTACTTCGTGGCGGTCGCCGAGGAACTGCATTTCGGGCGCGCGGCGAAGCGCCTGTTCATCTCGCAGCCGGCGCTGAGCTTCGACATCCGCAAGTTCGAGGATGCGCTCGGCGTGCAGCTTTTTTCCCGCACCAACAAGACGGTCGCGCTGACCAACGCGGGCGCGGTGCTGCTCGGCGAAGCGCGCCGGCTGCTGCTGCAGGCGGCGGAGGCAGAGAGGCTCACGGTGCGCTCGGCGTCCGGTCTCGCGGGACGGCTGCGGATCGGCTTCGTCCATTCGATGCTGTATCGCGGGCTGCCCGACGCCGTGCGACGCTTCGAGGCCGACTATCCGGGCGTCGAGATCGTGCTGAGCGAGATGAACACGCAGGCGCAGGTGCAGGCGATCCAGCGCGGCCAGATCGATCTCGGCTACGCGCACTGGGGCCACTGCCCGCCCGAGGTCGAATCGACGCCCGTCTACGCGGAACCGTTCGTGTGCTGCCTGCCGGCCGCGCATCCGCTCGCGCGGCGCCGGCAGGTCGCACTCGCCGCGCTGGCCGCGGAACCGTTCATCCTGTTTCCGCGCGACGCGGCGCCGCACTATCACGACCTGATCATCGCGCAATGCGTAAACGCGGGATTCAGCCCGCTGATCCGTCACGAGGCGCGGCTCTGGCAGACGATCCTGTCGATGATCGAATTCGGGATGGGCATTGCGCTGGTGCCGCGCGTGCTGCAGCAGGTGAAGAGCGACCGGCTCGCGTTCCGGCCGCTGAAGGATGCGTCGCTGGAATCGCGCACGCTGGAGCTGAAGCGCAGCGGCACCGCCGAACCGGTCGCGCTGCGCTTCGCCGACTACGTGCGCGCGTCGATCGACGCGCTGCCCGCGCTCGCGGGCTGAGCCGGCGCGCCGGTACGCCGCGCCGCTACTTCTCCGCTACTTCGCTTCCGGCTGCAGCACCGGCTGCGCGCGCCGATACCACACCGCATACACAACGGACAGCGCGACCAGGAACGGAATGCCGAAGATCAGCGTCATGTGGAATTCGGCCGTGAAGTACGTCGTCACCATCACCGCGAGCATCAGCGCCGCGCCGAGCAGCGTCAGCAGCGGGAAGCCGCGCATCCGGAACGCGGGCGCCGGCAGGCCGAGCGCCGCGCGACGCCGCCGGAAGCAGTAATGCGTGACGAAGATCATCATCCACGTGAACAGCGCGCCGAACATCGACACCGACATCATGATCGTGAACGACGCGTCCGGATACAGCACGCTCAGGACCGTCGCGAGCGCGATGCCGAGCGTCGACAGCATCAGCGCGCCGAACGGCACGCCGCGCGTGTTCACCTCGCCGAGCGCCTTCGGCGCATGACCCGCGCGCGACAGGCTGAACATCATCCGCGTCGTGATGTAGAGCTGGCTGTTCATCGCGGACAGCGCGGCGATCAGCACGACGAAGTTGATCAGCCCGGCCGCGCCCGGCAGGTGGATCGCCTCCATCACCTTCACGAACGGGCTCTCGTCGCGCCCCGCCGCCGTCCACGGCACGATCGCGAGCATCAACGCGAGCGTGACGAGATAGAACAGCACGAGCCGCACGATCGTCGAGCGGAACGCGCGCGTCACCGCGCGCTCGGGATCTTCCGCCTCGCCCGCCGCGACCGCGATCATCTCGATGCTCAGGTAGCTGAAGATCGACACGATCACCGCGACCCACATCCCCCACATCCCCTTCGGGAAGAACCCGCCATGCTCGGTGTAATGGTGGAAGCCCGCGCCGGCCGCGCCGTCGCCGACCAGCGCCGGAT
This sequence comes from Burkholderia sp. BCC1640, assembly GCF_902833125.1. Classification (NCBI taxonomy): domain Bacteria; kingdom Pseudomonadati; phylum Pseudomonadota; class Betaproteobacteria; order Burkholderiales; family Burkholderiaceae; genus Burkholderia; species Burkholderia sp. BCC1640. Next base: position 155,572 of record NZ_CADFEF010000009.1, read on the forward strand.
TGCCGAACACGACGTACGCGCCCAGCACGATGAAGCCGACGATCGCCGCGATCTTCACGACCGAGAAGCCGTATTCGACCGCGCCGAACACGTCGACGCTGCGCGCGTTGACGAACACGAGCAGCGCCGAGAAGCCGACGATCCACAGCCAGCCCGGCACACCCGGGAACCAGTACTTCATGTACAGCGCGATCGCGGTGACTTCGGTGCCGACCGCGAGCACGATGCACGCCCAGTACGCATAGCGCACGAGGAACCCGGCCCACGGGCTCACGTAATGTTCGGCGTACGCGCCGAACGACCCGGAAGTCGGGTGCGCGACCGTCATTTCCGCGAGACAGCCCATCAGCAGCAGCGAGATGAACGCGCCGATCGCGTAGCTGACGAGCACGCTCGGGCCGGCGAAGCCGATCGCGAACCCGCTGCCGAGAAAGAGACCCGTGCCGATCGCACCGCCGATCGCGATCATCGCCATCTGCCGTGCGGAAAGCGTGCGGCGCAGACCCTGCTCGCGCGCCGCAATGTGCTGAAATTGCCCTTCTGGTTGCATCGAATGACCTCGTTCGAAAACGTGTGTCCGGTCGAAACATCGACGGCGCACGGACCGGTGCCGGACCGCACCGGCCACCGCGCGCCGCGTGCTCAGAACATGTGGCGCAAACCGGCCGCGATACCCGTCTGGTTGCCGCGTCCGGGCATTTCGGTGAACGCGCCGCCGGTCACCCGGTTGTAGTCGACCGTCGCATAGACCTGCGTCGCCTTCGACAGAGCGTACTCGGCCTCGAGCACGCCCGTATAGCGCTTCCCGCCGTTACCTGCGACGCCGTTGACGTTGCGGATGTCGTCGTAGTACGCGACGCCCGTCACCGACACCGCCGGCGTGACCTTCAAGCTCGCGCCGGTATAGAAGATCGCGTCGCGGCGCGGGTTGTCGGCGAACGAACCGTAGGTCACGTCGCGGCCCGGCGCGTTCAGCAGTTGCCGGTCGAGCATGCCCGTGCGGTCGATGCCGCCGAGGTAGCCCGCGTACAGCGTCGCCGCGCCGAACGCGTAGCGTGCGCCCGCGCCCCATGCTTGCTGCGCACGGCTGTTCAGGTCGCGCGCCTGCTGGTAGGTCGCGCCGACCATCAGCCCGCCGAGCGTGTACGACACGTGCGTGCCCCAGTACGCATTCGCGCCGAGGCTGCCCGCGACGCCGCCGAAGCCGTAGCTCGCGCCGACGTTCAGCCCGCCGAACGTGCCGTCGTAGCTGACGACGTTGCTCGCGCGGCCCTGCGTGAGGAAGTACGGCCACATGTTGGCCGTATAGTTGCCGACCGTCAGCGGATCGAGATCGCCGAACAGGTTGAACGCCTCGGTCGCCTGCCGGCCCAGCTTCACGGTTCCCCAGTCGCTCGCCAGGCCGACATACGCGTAGCGGCCGAACAGCGCGCCGTCGAGTTGCCCGTTCTGCGGCTCGAAACCGCTCTCGAGCTGGAAGATGGCCTTCAGCCCGCCGCCGAGCGCTTCGCTGCCCTTCAGGCCCCAGCGGCTGTTGGTGATCGCGCCGTTGGTCATCTGCACGCTCGCGTCGTTCGACGCGTTCGCATGCGTCGTGTAGCGAATGCTCTGGTCGACGATGCCGTACAGCGTCACGCTGCTCTGCGCCATCGCGCCGCTCGCGGCGAGCAGGCCCGCCATCGTCGGTACTGCGAATCGAGTGATACGCCTCATCTTCGTCTCCATCCTTGTCTGAATATTTGATGTTCGTCGGGGGTGTTGATGCTTGTCGTTAATCGTGGGTGCTGCGATCGTCGCGAAGTCGCGTGCCGGCTAGCCGCGTGCCGCCGGCAGCGCGACGTACGCGACGAGTTCGACGCGCATGTCCGGGTGCGCGAAGCCCTGCACGCCCACGCACGTGCGGTTCGGGTACGGTTCGTGAAAGTGGCGCCGGTATTCGGCGTCGAATTCGGGCATCGCCTTCACGTCGGACAGATAGACGAGCACCTGCGCGACGTCGTCCATCGTCGCGCCGGCCGCCGCGACGGCCTTCGCGAGATTGCCGAGCGTGATGCGCGCCTGCTCGGTCATCGTATCGCCGGCGATCGCGCCGGACGCATCGACCGGCCCGTGGCCGGTAAACATCAGCCCGCTCGCGCGGGTCGCCCACGAGAACGGCTGCGCGAGTTGCGGCAAGTCGACCGGGATCGTGTCTGCCATCGTGTCCTCCTTCGGTTCGGGACCGGCCGCTCAGGCGGCCTGGCGCGACGTGCCGCCGAGCACGTCGGCGATCGCGTTCGCGACGTGGTCGACGTTCGCGTCGTTCAGGCCCGCGATGCACATGCGGCCCGAGCGCAGCAGGTAGACGCCGTGCGACGCGCGCAGCCGGTCCACGTCGGTCGCGGCGATGCCCGTGTAGCTGAACATGCCGCGCTGCGTGACGAGCGCATCGAACGCGCTCGCCGGTAGACGCGCGTCGAGCCGCGTCTTCAGCGCGCCGCGCATGCGCTTGATGCGCGTGCGCACCTCGGCCACCTCGTCTTCCCAGCACGCCCGCAGGACGTCGTCGTTCAGCACGGCCGACACGAGCTGCGCGCCGAACAGCGGCGGGCTCGAATAGGTGCGGCGCACGCCGGCCTGCAACTGGCTCAGCACCGTCGCCGCTTCGCCCGCGCTCGCGCAGACGATCGACAGGCCGCCCACGCGCTCGCCGTACAGCGAGAAGTTCTTCGAGAACGAGTTGCTGACGATCGCCGGCAGTCCCGCTTCGACGATCGCGCGCACGGCCCATGCGTCGTCGTCGAGCCCGTCGCCGAAGCCCTGGTACGCCATGTCGAGGAACGGAATCAGCCCGCGGCGCGCGAGCACGTCGATCACCGCGCGCCATGCGTCGCGGCCGAGGTCGAGGCCCGTCGGGTTGTGACAGCACGGCTGCAGCAGCACGATGCTGCGCGCGGGCAGCGCGTCGAGCGCCGCGAGCATCGCGTCGACGCGCAGGTCGTTGCGCGCTTCGTCGTAGTACGGATACGTGTGCACGTCGAGGCCGGCCGCCGCGAAGATCACGCGATGGTTGTCCCACGTCGGATCGCTGATCCAGATCGCGCTGTCGGGGAAATAGCGCTTCACGAACTCCGCGCCGAGCCGCAGCGCGCCCGAGCCGCCGAGCGTCTGCAGCGTCGCGATACGCCCTTGCGCGAGCGCCGCGCAGTCGGTGCCGAATACGAGGCGCTGCACGCCCTGCCGATACGCGGCGAGCCCTTCCATCGGCAGATACGTATGCGGCGCGCCGGCTTCGCGCACGCGCTCGGCCGCGAGACGCGTGCTCTCCAGCACGGGGATGCGGCCCGCTTCGTCGTAGTAGAGACCGATGCTGAGGTTGACCTTGTGCGGATGGGCATCCTGCTGGAACGCCTGGAACAGCGACAGGATCGGGTCGCCCGGATAGGCGGGAATGTGTTCGTACATGGCGGAATGACGCTGGAAGTTGAAGGCGGCAAGTCGGCCGGCGGCGTGACAGCGCGTCAGGCCGTGCGGTCGAGGCATGGGGCGCATGTTATCGAGGACGAAATAGAATGAGCTTCACTTTTCGATGACGAATCGCCGCCATTGCAGTAGAGTCTGCGCTTGTCATCTCAAAAAATATGGGATTCTGCGAAATGAATCTGGATCGAACCGACATGCGGATCCTCCGGCATCTCGAGCGGGACGGACGCATCAGCAATCAGGACCTCGCGAATGCGGTCGCGCTGTCGCCGTCGGCGTGCCTGCGGCGCGTGAAGCTGCTCGAGGAACGCGGCGCCATTTCGGGCTACCGCTGCACGATCGATCCGAAGAAGGTCGGCGTCGCATTCGAGGCGCTCGTGCACGTGTCGATGCGGCCGGACGTGCCCGAATGGCACGACCGGTTCGTGGAGGCGATCCAGCAGTGGCCGGAAGTCATCGCCGCGCAGATCGTGACCGGCGGCTCGAACTACGTGCTGACGGTGCGGGCGCGCGATCTCGACCACTATTCCGACTTCGTGATCAACCGCCTGCACCGCGCGACGGGCGTGATGTCGATCAATTCGAGCATCGTGCTCGCGACGCTCAAGCGCGACGGCTCGATCCTCGATCTCGTCGAGCCGTCGACGGCCGGCTGACGAATCTTTTGCACCGGCTGAAAAATATTTGAAGAAAGTGCTTTACGAACCCGAAAAGCTCTGACATAATTTCAGCTTCTTTGGGCGGTTAGCTCAGCGGTAGAGCACTGCCTTCACACGGCAGGGGTCACTGGTTCGATCCCAGTACCGCCCACCAAAGAATTCAAGGGCCTGCGTCTCACGACGCAGGCCCTTTTCGTTTTGCGGCCGCCTTTCTGCTGCGGCCCGTCTCCCCTGCACGCTTCCTTGCGCTCGCGAACCCGTTCGACGGGCAACGACGCTCCGACCACATGCAATCGCAGCGCCGCGACGACTGACTACCCTGCCCGCCCCACCCGCTCCGCCGTCGCATCGAACGCGCGCTTCGCCTTGTCGACGATCTCGTCGACCTCCGCCTCCCTGATCACCAGCGGCGGCGACAGCAGCATCCGGTCGCCGGTCGCGCGCATGATCAGATTCCCGTTGACGCAGAAGTCGCGGCAGATGGTGCCGATATCGACGCTGGCGTCGAACCGCTCGCGCCGCGCGCGATCGCCCGCGAGCTGGACACCCGCGACCAGTCCCGCCCCGGCGATCTCGCCGACGATCGGATGATCGCCGAGCGCTTCCCGCAACCGACGCTGGAAATACGGCCCGATGTCGCGCTTCACGCGCTCGACGATCCCCTCGTCGCGCAGCAGCTTCAGGTTCGCGACCGCCACCGCCGCCGCGACCGGATGGCCCGAGTACGTGAGGCCGTGATTGAATTCGCCGTTGTCGATGATCGGCCGCGCGATGCGTTCGTGGATGCCCACCGCGCCCATCGGCACGTAGCCCGACGTCAGGCCCTTCGCCATCGTGATCAGGTCCGGCTCGAAGCCGAAGTGCTGATGCGCGAACCATTCGCCGGTGCGGCCGAAGCCGCCGATCACTTCGTCGGCGACGAGCAGGATGTCGTACTTGCGGCAGATCCGCTGGATTTCCGGCCAGTAGGTCGACGGCGGGAAGATCACGCCGCCCGCCCCCTGGAACGGCTCGCCGATGAACGCGGCGACGTTCTCCGCGCCGAGTTCGAGGATCTTCGCCTCGAGCTGCTGCGCGCGTGCGAGGCCGAAGGCTTCGGGCGTCTCGCCGGCCTGCGCTTCGCCGAAGAAATACGGCTGGTCGATGTGCACGATGTTCTCGACCTTCGACGGCATCTGCTCGTGCATGTAGCCCATCCCGCCGAGCGTGCCGCCCGCGATCGTCGAGCCGTGGTAGCCGTTCTTGCGCGAGATCACGACCTTCTTCTGCGGCTTGCCCTGCACACGCCAGTACTGATGCACGAGACGTAGCACCGTGTCGTTGCCTTCCGAGCCGCTGTTGCAATAGAAGAAGTGGTTGAAGCCCGCAGGCGTGACTTCGGCGAGCATCGCCGACAGTTCGATCACCGGCGGGTGCGTCGTCTTGAAGAACGTGTTGTAGAACGGCAATTCCTGGAGCTGGCGATACGCGGCGTCGGCGAGTTCCTTGCGGCCGTAGCCGACGTTCACGCACCAGAGGCCGGCCATGCCGTCGATGACCTTGTTGCCGTCCGAGTCCCACAAGTAGACGCCGTCGGCCTTCACGATCACGCGGCTGCCCGCGCGGTTGAGCGCGCCCATGTCGGAGAACGGGTGGATGTGGTGCGCGGCGTCGAGCGCGCGGTATTCGGCGGTCGAGCGCGCGGCGACGGCTTCGCTTCGTTCTGTCATGTTGCCTCCGCAGGTCGGTGCCGCACGCTCACACGTGCAGCAGGAGATGGCGGCGTTCCCACGAGCTGATCACGCGGAAAAACGCTTCGTATTCGGTTTCCTTCAGCGCCAGATACGCCTTCACAAACTTGTTGCCGAGAATGTCGGCGAGCGGCGCACACGCGGCCATCAGCGAGATGCCCTCCTCGAGATTGCGCGGCAACTGGTACGGCAGGTCGTAGCCGTCGGACGCGATCGGTTCGGTCGGCGCGAGCTGCTGCGTCAGACCGAGATATCCGGCCGCGAGCGTCGCCGCGAATGCGAGGTACGGATTGCAGTCGACGCCCGGAATCCGGTTCTCGATGCGCCGCGCGACCGGCGTGGACTGCGGGATGCGAAAGCCGACGGTGCGGTTGTCGTAGCCCCACTGCACGTTGATCGGCGCGGCCATGAAGCGCGACAGCCGGCGATACGAGTTGATGTACGGCGCGAAGATCGGCATCAATGCGGGCGTGTATTTCTGCAGCCCCGCGAGATAGCTGTGGAACATCGGCGAGACGACGCCGCCCTCGTCGGCGAACAGGTTGTGGCCGGTGCGCGCATCGGCGAGGCTCTGGTGGATATGCATCGCGGAGCCCGGCTCGTTTTCCATCGGCTTGGCCATGAACGTCGCGTACATGTTGTGACGCAGCGCGGCCTCGCGCACCGTGCGCTTGAACAGGAACACCTGGTCGGCGAGCGACAGCGCGTCGCCGTGCACGAAGTTGATCTCCATCTGCGCGGCGCCGACCTCGTGAATCAGCGTCTCGATGTCGAGGCCCTGCATTTCGCAGTATTCGTAGATGTCCTCGAACAGCGGATCGAACTCGTTGACGGCCTCGATCGAATACGACTGACGCCCCGTCTCCGCGCGGCCCGTGCGGCCGACCGGCGGACGCAACGGCAGGTCCGGGTCGGCGTTCATGTCGACCAGATAGAACTCGAGTTCGGGCGCGACGACCGGCTTCCACCCCTTCGCCTTGTACAGGTCGAGCACGCGGCGCAGCACGTAGCGCGGCGAAATCTCGACCGGCGAGCCGTCGAAATGCACGCAATCGTGAATCACCTGCGCGGTCGGATCGACGGCCCACGGAATCAGGCAGATCGTCGACGGATCGGGCACGCACACCATGTCGGGATCGGTCACGCCGGTCAGCGAGCCGTCTTCCGGATAGTCGCCGGTGACGGTCTGCACCATCACCGCCTGCGGCAGGCGCATCGATTCGCCGGACTCGAACTTGTTGCGCGGAATGATCTTGCCGCGCGCGATGCCGGCCATGTCGGGAATGATCGCCTCGACTTCGGTGATGCGGTGCTGACGCAGGAATTCGCTCAGTTCGGGTTGCATGATCGGCCTCGTTCAGTCGATGTCGGATGCGGCCGGCGACGGCATGGTGCCGCCGGCCGCATGAATACGGTGTGTCATGCGTGCGCGGCACGCCGCGCCGAATGCCGCGAAGATGTCGCGCGACAGCGGCTGTTCCGCGAAGCGCCATTCCGGATGCCACTGCACGCCGAGCGCGAACGCGCGCGCGCCGCGCACGCTGACGGCCTCGATCAGCCCGTCGGGCGCGCTCGCTTCGACCGCGAGCCCCGCACCAAGCCGCGCGATGCCCTGGTCGTGCAGTGAATTGACCATCGCGTCATGCGCGCCGCGCGCGACCCGTTGCAGCACGCCGCCCGGCGCGAGCTGCACGCAGTGCGCGGGGCCGTACTGCCGCTCGAGCGGATCGCCGTCGCGCTCGCGATGATCGTGGAAGCCCGCGCTCGCATGCAGCCGCTGATGCAGCGTGCCGCCATACGCGACGTTCAGCTCCTGCATGCCGCGGCAGATCGCGAGCACGGGCACGCCCGCGTCGATCGCCGCGCGGATCAGCGGCAGCGCGGTCGCATCGCGCGCGGGATCGTGCAGCGTGTCGGGCATGCTCGCCGGGCCGCCGTAGTGATGCGGCTCGACGTTCGAATAGCTGCCGGTCAGCAGCAGCCCGTCGATGGACGCGACGATCGCGTCGACCGGCTGGCGTGTGCCGAGCGCGGGCAGCACGAAGGCGAGCGCGCCGGCACCGTCGACCAGCGCGACGAGATACTTCTCGCCGGCCGTGTGGTTCGGATGGGCGCCGCGCATCACGCGGTCGGCGGTGACGGCTACGAGCGGGCGCGGTCGCATGATCGCCTCCAGGATGAACGTGCGACGCGGGCATCCGCGCGGGGCGATGGCCACGCGCGGTCGCGCCGCACGCGCCCATGCGCGATCCTGCCGGGCGAACGGCGCGGCAACGGACGGTGCGACCCGATGCGAAAGCGGAAACGGACGCTAGGGCAACAATGAAGCGCTGCCGTCGCACTGCACCGCGCTGAACACGTGCGCGGTCACGAGGTTGAAGCGGCGCAGGCCGCGATGGGACACAGCGAAGAGACGAGGCTCGCGTATGAGGGCGGCGCGCGTGCCGCGATCAGCATGCCGGATCGGCCCGGCCTGAGGCGACGCGCCCGCCGACGGACTTCGGGTCCGGCATATCGAAGGGCTGGCGGCTTTCACGATCGTACTCGACTGACTGGTGAAGACAGGACACGTGTCGCGATGAAGCGGAGGCGGCAATGCCGCGCGGCGACACGTCGGCAAGGTGTTTCGCAACGAATTCCGGCGCGATGCGGCGCTGATCGACGCCGTCGCGGCCGGCGCGCGTGACGACTTCCTGACATTCAGCTTATATCACCTAAAAATTGCGTCAAATTTTCAGGTATCGATCCCGACATCGATCAGACGAAAAAAAACGGCATCGACCCGACCGGTCGATGCCGTTTTGTGCGCTGCGTCGGCGCGTGCAGTGCCCGCTGACAGGCCGTGACGCGAGGCGACACCGCGCCGCCGCACGCCACGCGCGCCGGCGGCTCAGCGATGCGCGAGGGCTGTTTCGACAAGCGTCTGCAGCAGCGGCACGATCCGCGCGGCACGCGCTTCGTCGTACGCGTACGGACGCGTCTCTTCCATGTAGGTGATCTGCGACAGTTCGAGCTGCACGGCTTCGACGCCGGTGGCGGGCACGCCGTAATGACGCGTGATGTAACCGCCCTTGAAACGCCCGTTCGCGACGGCCGTATAGCCGCCGTGCGCGCTCACGCATGCCGCCAGCGCCTCGGCGAGGCCGGGCGCGGCGCTCGCGCCGCCCGACGTACCGAAGTTGAAGTCCGGCAGGCGGCCTTCGAAGAAGCGCGGCACGTGCGAGCGGATCGAATGCGCTTCCCACACGAGCACGCGGCCGTGCTCGCGCTTCAGGCGCGCGATCTCGCCTTGCAGCGCGTCGTGATACGGGCGCCAGTAGCGGTCGCGACGGCGCATGATCTCGTCGTTGCCGGGCAGCGCGTTCGCCCGATACAGCGGCGCCTTGTCGAACGTGTCGACCGGCACGAGCCCGGTCGTGTCCTGCCCCGGGTACAGGTTCTCGTTGTCGGGCGGACGGTTCAGGTCGACGACGTAACGCGCGTGCGACGGCACGAGGATCGACGCGCCGAGCGTCGCCGCGAACCCGTACAGCCGCTCGAGGTGCCAGTCGCAATCGTCGACGAAGCGCGCATCGGGCGTCATCGTCGCGGCGATGTCGTCGGGAATGTGGGTGCCAGCGTGCGGAATCGAGATCAGCAGCGGCAGCGTGCCCTGCTTCAGCGTGAAAACAGCCGGTTGTTCAGTCATGTCGCATCACCGTAAGAGTCTGCCGGCGCGCGCACGCGGCGCGCCGGGTGCCGCGCGTTCAGCGCAGCAGTTGCGCCAGCGCGGCGCGGTAGTCGGCATACGCGACGGCTTCGTCGCGATGGCGGCGCCCGCTCACGACGCGTTCGCCGCCGGTGTAGACGTCGAGCACCGGCGTGTCGCCATGCTCGGCGAACACCGCGCCCGACAGCCACGCCGTGCTGTCGTGTTCGGCGATCGCCGGATGATCGGGATCGAGCACGAGCCAGTCGGCGCGGCAGCCTTCACGCAGTGCGCCGATGCGCCGCCCGCTGGCCTGCGCGCCGCCCGCGAGCGACGCGTCGAACAGCCGGTCGGCGACATGCGCCTGCGTGTCGCTCGCGAGCACGTTGCGCGCGCGATGCACGAGCCGCTGCCCGTATTCGAGCAGACGCAGCTCCGAGCGCCAGTCGACCGACGCATGGCTGTCCGAGCCGACGCCGATCACGCCGCCCTGCGCGAGATAGTCGACGGCCGGGAACACGCCGTCGCCGAGGTTCGCCTCGGTGGTCAGGCACAGGCCGGCCACCGCGCGACGCTTCGCGAGCGCGGCCGTTTCGGCCGCATCGACGTGCGTCGCGTGCACGAGGCACCAGCGCGCATCGACGTCGAAGCGATCGAGCAGCCACTGCACGGGACGCGTGCCGTAAGCACGCACGCAATCGTCGACTTCAGCCGTCTGTTCGGCGATATGGATATGCACGGGCGCGTCGTCGGGCAGGCCGTCGAGCAGCGCGCGCAATCCGCTCTCGGACACCGCGCGCAGCGAGTGCGGCGCGACGCCGTAGCGCAGTCCGCCATGCTCGGGCGCGACGCGGCGCATCGCGTCTAGCAGTTCGAGCAGCCCGTCCGGCGTGTTGATGAAGCGGCGCTGGTCGTCGCGCGGCGGCTTGTTGCCGAAGCCGGCGAACTGGTACGACACGGGCAGCATCGTGATGCCGATGCCGGCCGAGCGGGCCGCGTCGATCACGCGCGTGCCGAGTTCCGCGATCTGCGGATAGCGCGAGCCGTCCTGCGCGTGATGCACGTAGTGGAATTCGCACACCGACGTGTAGCCGCACTTCAGCATCTCGACGTACAGCCAGCGCGCGATCGCCGCGAGCGCGTCGGGCGTGATCTTCAGCGCGAAACGGTACATCAGGTCGCGCCAGCTCCAGAAGCTGTCGGCGGGATTCGCGCGGTATTCGGTGAGCCCCGCCATCGCACGCTGGAACGCGTGCGAATGCAGGTTCGGCATGCCGGGCAGCACGGGTCCCGCCGCGCGCGCGACGCCGGCCGGCGCGTCGGCATCGGGCGTCACGTCGGTCAGCGTGCCGGCCGCGTCCCAGCGCAGCAGCACGTTGCGGCGCCAGCCATCGGGCAGCCGGGCATGGTCCGCGAACAGCGTCATTTCGGTCATCGTGAGTCTCGTCTGTTGCAAGGCTGGCCGTTGATCCGGCGAAACACCGTCGTACCGCCGCGCACGACCTGCTCGCACAGCGGCCGGCCGATCCAGTAAGCAAGCTCCGACAGCGAGCCGACCGACCAGGCCGCGAAATCGGCCTGGCGACCGATCTCGAGCGCGCCGTGACGATCCGCGCGGCCGAGCGCCGCGGCCGCATGGCGCGTCACGCCCTGCAGCACCTCGGGCACCGTCATGCGGAACAGCGTGCAGCCCATGTTCATCGTCAGCAGCAGCGATTCGAGCGGCGACGTGCCGGGGTTGTGATCGGTCGCGAGCGCGATCGGCACGCCGTGCTTGCGCAGCAGCTCGATCGGCGGCAATTGCGTTTCGCGAATGAAGTAATACGCGCCGGGTAACAGCACGGCGACCGTGCCGGCCGCCTTCATTGCCTCGATGCCGGCTTCGTCGAGAAATTCGAGGTGGTCGGCGGACAGCGCGCGATACCGCGCGGCAAGCGCGGTGCCGCCCGCGTTCGACAACTGCTCCGCGTGCAGCTTCACCGGCAGGCCGCGCCGCGTCGCGGCCTCGAACACGCGCTCGGTCTGCGCGAGCGAGAAGCCGATGCGCTCGCAAAATACGTCGACCGCGTCGACGAGGCCTTCGTCGGCGAGCGCCGGCAGCATCCGTCCGCACACTTCGTCGATGTAGTCATCCGCGCGGCCCGCGTATTCCGGCGGCAGCGCGTGCGCGCCGAGGAACGTGGTGTACACCGTGACCGGAAAGCGCTCGCCGAGCTGGCGCGCGACGCGCAGCATCTTGCGCTCGCTCGCGAGGTCGAGCCCGTAGCCCGACTTGATCTCGATCGCGGTCACGCCTTCGGCGAGCAGCGGCTGTAGGCGTGCGGCCGCCTGCACGAACAGCGTCGTCTCGTCGGCCGCGCGCGTCGCGCGCACCGTCGACACGATCCCGCCACCCTGCCGCGCGATCTCCTCGTAGCTGACGCCGGCGAGGCGCTGCGCGAACTCGTCGGCGCGCGTGCCGCCGTACACGAGGTGCGTATGGCAGTCGACGAGGCCCGGCGTCACCCACGCGCCGTGCAGGTCTTCCCGCCGCCAGTGCGCATAACCGTGCGGCAGCGCGGAAAACGCGCCGAGCCACACGATCGTGCCGGTTTCGTCGACGGCGATCGCCGCATCGTCGATCGTTTCGTCGGGATGGCCGTGCGGACACAGCCTCAGGTGATGCCAGACAATCGGTTTCATGCGTTCAGTCTCGTTCGCCGACGGCGAGCGACACGGCGAGCAGCGCGCCGCCTCCGCTCACGACGACGTCAAACGCACGCCGCGGCCCGTCGAGCCGCAGCGTGTCCATTTCCTGCAGTGCATAGTGCGCGCCGTCGATGTCGATGTCGATGCCGACGGCGCCGGTCGCGCAGAACAGCAGCACGGTATCGGCGCGCTCGACGCGGTGCGTGCCTTCGGGCCACACATCGACCGTCCCGCGCGCGGCCGAACGGCGCGTCATCAGGTTGAAGTCGCGCGTGGCGCCGTCGTGCAGCGTCGCGTCGATCGCCGTTTCGCCGGCGAAATCCGCGCGGGCGAGCGGCGCGTCGAGCACGTGGCGCGCGCCGCCCGCTTCCGCGAGCGTCATGCCCGCACCGGACAGCAACACGAGCGTGCGGTCGATGCCGTCGAAACGCGAGAACGGCCCGGCCGCGCCGACGTCCGCGACGCTCACGCGCCAGGCGAACGCGTCGAGCGCGGCGCCCGGCGGAAACGCGCCGATTTCGCGCGTCACGCCGCCGCCGTTCTTCCACGGCGTCGCAACGAGATCCGCCGCGCGGATCATCGTTGCGTGCACCGGCGCCTGATCGAGCGCCGTCATGCTCAGCGGCCGAGCATCGGCAGCTTCAGGCCGGCTTCGCGGGCCGTCTGCTGCGCGAGTTCGTAGCCGGCATCCGCATGGCGCATCACGCCCGTCGCCGGATCGTTCAGCAGCACGCGGCCGAGACGCTCGTGCGCTTCGGCGGTACCGTCGGCGACGATCACGACGCCCGAGTGCTGCGAGAAGCCCATCCCGACGCCGCCGCCGTGATGCAGCGACACCCACGATGCGCCGCCCGCGGTGTTCAGCAGTGCGTTCAGCAGCGGCCAGTCGCTCACGGCGTCCGAGCCGTCCTTCATCGATTCCGTCTCGCGGTTCGGGCTCGCGACCGAACCGGTGTCGAGGTGGTCGCGGCCGATCACGATCGGGGCCTTCAGTTCGCCGTTCTTCACCATCTCGTTGAACGCCTGGCCGAGGCGATAGCGATCCTTCACGCCGACCCAGCAGATCCGTGCCGGCAGGCCCTGGAACGCGATGCGCTCACGTGCCATGTCGAGCCAGTTGTGCAGGTGCGGATCGTCGGGGATCAGCTCCTTCACCTTCTGGTCGGTCTTGTAGATGTCTTCCGGATCGCCCGACAGCGCGACCCAGCGGAACGGGCCCTTGCCTTCGCAGAACAGCGGGCGGATATAGGCCGGCACGAAGCCCGGGAAGTCGAACGCGTTCTCGACGCCCATTTCCAGCGCCATCTGGCGGATGTTGTTGCCGTAGTCGAGCGTGGCCGCGCCGCGCTCCTGCAGCGTCAGCATCGCGCGCACCTGTACGGCCATCGACTGCTTCGCCGGATGCACGATGCCTTCCGGATCGACCTTCTGCGTCTCGCGCCATTGCGCGACGCTCCAGCCTTGCGGCAGGTAGCCGTTGATCGGGTCGTGCGCGCTCGTCTGGTCGGTCACGCAGTCCGGCGTGATGCCGCGCTCGACGCACTCCGTGAACACGTCGGCCGCGTTGCCGAGCAGGCCGATCGACACCGGCTTGCCGGTGCGCTTCGCTTCCTCGATCATGCCGAGCGCCTCGTCGAGCGTCGTCGCCTTCTTGTCGACGTAGCGCGTCTTCAGGCGGAAGTCGATGCGCGTCTCGTCGCACTCGACCGCGATCATCGAGAAGCCGGCCATCGTCGCCGCCAGCGGCTGCGCACCGCCCATGCCGCCGAGACCGCCCGTCAGGATCCAGCGGCCCGACGGGTCGCCGTTGAAGTGCTGGTTCGCGACCGAGAAGAACGTTTCATAGGTGCCCTGCACGATGCCCTGGCTGCCGATGTAGATCCAGCTGCCGGCCGTCATCTGGCCGTACATCATCAGGCCCTTGCGATCGAGCTCGTTGAAGTGCTCCCAGGTCGCCCAGTGCGGCACCAGGTTCGAGTTCGCGAGCAGCACGCGCGGCGCATCCTTGTGCGTGCGGAACACGCCGACCGGCTTGCCCGATTGCACGAGCAGCGTCTCGTCTTCGCCGAGCTCCTTCAGCGACGCGAGGATCTGGTCGTAGCATTCCCAGTTGCGCGCCGCGCGGCCGATGCCGCCGTACACGACGAGCGCGTGCGGATGCTCGGCGACTTCCGGATCCAGGTTGTTCTGGATCATCCGGTAGGCCGCTTCGGCCAGCCAGGTCTTGCAGACCTTCTCGCTGCCGCGCGGCGCGCGGATCGTGCGCGTCGGATCGAGACGGGGATCGATGTGTTTCGGATGGTTCATGACGGCTGCTCCCGAGGGAAAGTGAATATTCAAATAGGAATCAGAAATGCCCGGTGAAGCGATAACGGCTGCCGGGGTGCCACAGATTCGCCACCGAGGCGACGACGCCCTGCGACCAGGTGCGCCGATGTAAAACCAGACACGGCTCGACGTCGTCCATCCGCAGCTGCTCGCGTCGCTCGGGCGCCGGGGCCGCCGCTTCGATCCGGTACTCGACGCGCTGCAGCGGTGCCGCGCGCATCAGATACAGGTTCGGCGTCGTGTTCGTGAAATCCTGCTCGGCATAATCCGGCGCGACCGCCGGATTCACCCACCGTTCTTCGAGCTGGACGGGTTCGTCATTCTCGAAGTGCAACACCTGCGAATAAAACAGCTTCGCGCGCACGGTCATCTGCATCTCGTCGGCGAGCGCCTCGTCGGCGCGGATCGTCTCGAGGCCGAGCACGCTGGCGCGGTACGCATGCCCGCGCGCGTCGACTTCCTCCGAGATGCTGCGAATCGCGACGAGCGTCGACTCGTACTTCGGCCGCGCGACGTAGGTGCCGGCGCCCTTCATGCGCGTCAGCACCTGCTCGGCCGTCAACTCGCGCAACGCGCGGTTGACGGTCATGCGCGCGACCTTGAACTCACGGGCCAGTTCGTTCTCGGAGGGCACCTGATCGCCCTCCGCCCACTCGCCGGCGTGAATGCGGCCCAGGATGAAATCCTTGATCTCCTGGTAGACCGGCGCGCTCATGGGCTTACTGTTCCGATGCGAACGAGAACGGCGCGATCTTCGCGAACGCACGCTCGCCGACGAGCTTCGCGATCACGGCGATGTCCGGTGCGAAGTAGTGGTCGAGTTCGTAGTGCGCGACCTTGCTGCGGATCGTTTCCATCACCGGCGCGAGCTTCGGGCTCGTGTGGTGCGGCGCGCGCAGGTCGACGCCCTGGGCGGCGGCCAGCAGTTCGATCGCGAGGATGTGCTTCGTGTTGTCCGCAATGTCGGCGAGCTTGCGCGCGGCGAACGTCGCCATCGACACGTGGTCTTCCTGGTTCGCCGAGGTCGGCAGCGAGTCGACCGACGCCGGGTGCGCGAGCGTCTTGTTTTCCGATGCCAGGGCGGCTGCCGTCACGTGGGCGATCATGAAGCCCGAGTTCACGCCGCCGTCCTTCACGAGGAACGGGGGCAGGCCCGACAGCGTCGCGTCGATCAGCAGTGCGATGCGGCGCTCGGCCAGCGCGCCGATTTCCGATGCGGCGAGCGCGAGGTTGTCGGCCGCGAATGCGACGGGTTCGGCGTGGAAGTTGCCGCCCGACAGCACTTCGCCGGTATCCGGGAAGATCAGCGGGTTGTCCGACACGGCGTTCGCTTCGACCAGCAGCACGTCGGCCGCGTGGCGCATCTGGTCCAGGCACGCGCCCATCACCTGCGGCTGGCAGCGCAGGCTGTACGGATCCTGCACCTTGTCGCAGTCGCGGTGCGACTGGTTGATCGGCGAGCCTTCGAGCAGGTCGCGGTACGACGCGGCCGCGTCGATCTGGCCTTGATGGCCGCGCAGTTCGTGGATGCGGGCGTCGAACGGCTTCACCGAGCCGGCGGCCGCATCGACCGACAGCGCACCCGCGACGAGCGCGGTGCGGTACAGGTCTTCGATCGCGAACATGTTGTCGAGCGCCAGCGCCGTCGAGGCCTGCGTGCCGTTCAGCAGCGCGAGGCCTTCCTTCGCCTGCAACGTCAGCGGCGCGAGGCCCGCGACGCGCAGACCGTCGAGCGCGCTGGCGCGCTCGCCGCGGATGAACACTTCGCCGACGCCCAGCAGCACGGCCGACATGTGCGCGAGCGGCGCGAGGTCGCCCGATGCGCCGACCGAGCCCTTCACCGGGATCAGCGGCAGCACGTCGGCGTTGAACAGCGTGATCAGCGCGTCCATCACCTCGCGGCGGATGCCCGAGTGGCCGCGGCCGAGGCTCGACAGCTTCAGCGCCATCAGCAGGCGCACCGACGAGCGCGCCATCGGCTCGCCGACGCCGACCGCATGCGACAGCACCAGGTTCTTCTGCAGCAGCTCGAGCTGGTCGTGCGGGATGTGCGTGCTGGCCAGGCGGCCGAAGCCCGTGTTGATGCCGTATGCCGGCTCGCCCTTTGCCGCGATGTCGGCGACGGCTTTCGCGCCTGCGTCGATCTTCGCGAAGCTCGCCGGGTCAAGCTTGAGCTGCACGGATTCGCGAGCGATCTTGCGCAGTTGCGGAAGGGTCAGGTGGCCGGGGGTCAACGTAATCATGTGAGCAATCCTGTCTAGACAAGTTCGTGATGGATTGCAGTGTAGCCATCGCAACTTGTCTAGACAACCCCGTTTTTCACGATTTCGACTCGGGAGTTTCCCTGATGTCCGGCGCGGCCCGCCGCCGTTGCCCGACAGACCCCGTAATTAACATATGTTGCAATTATTTTGTCTTTGGCAACATACGAATCGACGCTTTCCCACGATCCGTCCACGGAGACCTGCCATGACCATCCCGCCCCGGTTGACCGCCCTCCTCGGCCGCAGCCTGCTCGTCGCCGCATGCGCGCTCGCGTGCGGCGCGTCGCTCGCCGCGGAACCGCTGTCCGGCACGCTCGAAAAGATCCGGCAAGGCGGCCTGATCTCGATCGGCCATCGCGAGACGTCGGTGCCGTTCTCCTACGTCGACGCGAGCGGCAAGGTGATCGGCTTCTCGCAGGACCTGTGCGACCGCGTGATCGCCGCCGTGAAGGCGCGCACCGGCAAGCCCGACCTGCAGGTGCGCTTCGTCCCGGTCACGTCGCAGAACCGCATCCCGCTGGTGCAGAACGGCACGGTCGATCTCGAATGCGGGGTGACCACCAACCTCGCGGCGCGTCACGCGCAGGTCGCGTTCTCGACCACCTTCTTCGTCGCGACCACGCGCCTGCTCACGCGCACGAGCTCGGGCATCCGCGACTTCCCCGATCTCGCCGGCAAGACGGTCGTGACGAACCAGGGCACGACGTCCGAACGCCTGCTGCGCAAGATGAACGAGGAGAAGAAGATGAACATGCAGATCATCAGCGCGAAGGACTACGGCGAAGGACGCCTCACGCTCGAATCGGGCCGCGCGGCCGCCTACATGATGGACGACGTGCTGCTCGCCGGCGTGCGCCAGCTCGCGGCGAAGCCGGCCGACTGGACGATCGTCGGCACGCCGCAGTCGTCGGAAGCGTACGGGTTCATGCTGCGCAAGGACGATCCGCAGTTCAAGGCGCTCGTCGACGGCGTGCTCGTGCAGCTGATGAAGAGCGGCGAGATCAACGCGCTGTACGACAAGTGGTTCATGAAGCCGGTGCCGCCGAAAGGGCTCGCGTTCGACTTCCCGATGAGCGACGTGATCAAGGCGCGCTACGCGGCGCCGAACGACGTGCCGCTCGAGTGAGCGTCGCGTGCTGAAACGGGTTCAGCGCGTCCACGCGACGCACGCCGCGTAGCCGGGCGCCGCGTCGAGCCAGCCCGCGTCGAACGCGGCCACGCCGGCCGCGGGCGCGGCCGGATCGACGATCGTCGTCGCGGGCGTCGCGGCATCGCGCGGCGGCACGACCGCGAACGCGCGCAGCCCGCCGACGATGCCGGTGCCGAGCGCCTTCAGCAACGCTTCCTTCGCGGACCACACGCGCATGAACGCGTCGGCACGCGCGGCGAGCGGCAGGCCGTCGAGATACGCGGCCTCGGCGGTCGCGCACACCTCGCGCGTCAGCGCACGCCAGTCGGTCGACCGATTGCAGCTTTCGATATCGACGCCGACACGGCCTGCCCCGGTCCACGCGATGAGCGCGTGATCGCCCGCGTGCGACACGTTGAAATCCAGCGATGCGCGATGCGCGGGGTCGAGCGACGGCCGTCCCGATTCGTCGACGACGATCGAGATGTCCTTCGGCGCCACGTCGAGCGTCGCGCCGAGCACATCGCGCAGCGCGGCGCGCGTCGCGGCGCTGCGCACCGCATCCTCATGCCGCAGGTAGCGCCCGGCACGCGCGCGCTCGGCATCGCTCAGCGCCGCATAGGCGGGCGACGCGAGCGGCACGTGCCAGTCGAAATCGATACGCGCGACCTGCACGCCGGCCCGCGACGCGGCCGGCGGCACGTCGAGCAGGTGCATGCGCCACGCGCGGGACAGGTCGGCGGGAATCTCGGAATCGGGCGGAATGGACATCGGCACGGGGCAGCCAGTCGAATGAAACGTCCGATGTTAATCGATCGCGCGGTGCGGAGGCCGACGCGGCCGGGCCGCGTTCGTCGGCAGCGGCACCAGGCGAGGCCACCGCATCAACGCGACGGCCGGGTCGCACGCGCGTGCGCGGTCACCCGTGCGCGACGACACCCGGCGCGCCGCTCGCCGCCAGCCGCGCGCGCTGCGCCGGATGGCGCGCGTGGACGCGGCCCGGCGCATCGGCCGGCAACGCGCCGTGTTGCAGCCAGTACAGCGCAACGGGCCAGAGCGTGTCGGTGAAACGGCTGTGGAAGAACGCGAAGTGACCGATCGCGTCGACGCCGATGTCGCGCGGCGCAATCCGCAGATGCGTGACGTCGCTGCCCGTGTAGTAGCCGACCAGCCGCTCGATCGCGTCGATCGTGCCGAACCCGTCGTCGTCGAGGCCGATCGCGAGCATCGGCGCCGGCAGCCGCGCGAAGCGCGCCGGCAGCGCGGCGCGGCTCGCGGCGGTTTCGGCGAGCGGGCCATGCGTGTAGGCATCCTCGAAGCGCGCCTGCGAACGCACCCACGACAGCGCGATGCCACGCGGCGTATCCTCCATCCAGCCAAGCCGCTTCGCGGGCACGTAGCCGAACACGGCCGCGAGCGCCGGCATCGCGACGTGCCACTTCCACCACATGCGCCGCCGCTCTTCCGACCGATAGTCGCGCCAGTACGCATACTGCGCGCCGACGGTCACCGCGTGACGCACGTACGCGTTCGACGCCGCCAGCCCGAGCACGCAGCCGCCGATGCTGTGCGCGACCACGTCGAGCGGCTGGCCGGGAAACGCGTCGCGCGCATACTGCAGCGCGGCCTCGCAATCGAGCCGCCCCCAGTCGAGCCAGTTCGCGCGCAGCTTCGCGAGCCGCGCGGGGCGCGAGCCGCCGATCCCGCGATAGTCGTAGACGAGCACGTCACGCCCCTGCGCGAACAGCCAGGCCGCGAAGCGGAAGTAATAGTCGCAGCGCACCGACGTCGCGCAATTGACGACCGTCACGGGCCGCGCGGCGGCGCCGCCGCGATGCCGCCACACGTAGCCGTGCAGTTGGTAACCGTCGGCCGCGGTCAGCGTCACGGCCTCCGGCGGCAACGCACCCGCCGCGCGCCCGGCCGCCTGATCCGCCCCGGCTGCTTCGTTCGAAATCGTCATCCTGTCTCCTGTGCGGCGCCGCGTCACCCGGCGCCCGCCCGATCGCCCAGCCTCCATTGAACTTGACGCGCCCGGCGTTCTCAACCAATCTTGCTGCTCCGTTCGCATGAGCCCTACGCATGTCAACGCCGCTCGTCCGTCTCCCGTCGCTGGACCTCGTGCGCGGCTTCGTCGCCGTCGGCCGCCGCATGAGCATCACGCTCGCCGCGCAGGACCTGTGCGTCACGCAGTCGGCGGTCAGCCGCCAGGTGCACGCGCTCGAGGCGCACCTCGGCGTCGCGCTGCTGCAGCGCGGCTATCGCAAGATCGCGTTCACGCCGGAAGGCGAGCGGCTGTTTCGCGCCGCCGACGCGGCGCTGCTCACCCTGCAGGACACCGTCGCGTCGCTCGCCGCCGCGCGCGAGCGCCAGCCCGTCACGATCACCGCGAGCATCGGCGTCACCGCGCTGTGGTTGCTGCCGCGGCTCGGACGCCTGCAGGCGCGCCTGCCCGACGTCGACTTGCGCGTGGCCGCGAACGACAAGGTACTCGATTTGCGCGCGGAAGGCATCGACCTCGGAATCCGCTACTGCCCGCGCGAGCGCGCGCCGGCCGGCGCGCTGCACCTGTTCGACGAAGTCGTCGTGCCGGTCGCGCACCCGGCGCTGGCCGCGCGGCCCGTCACCGACGCGGCCGCGATCGCCGACCACGTGCTGCTCGAATTCGACGGGCCACCGCAAACGCCACTGCAATGGCGCGCGCATCTGCACGCGGCCGGGCTCGGCGACGCGCGCCCGAAGGGCGTGCTGCGCTTCAACCAGTACGATCAGGTGATCCACGCCGCGATCGCCGGCCAGGGCGTCGCGCTCGGGCGGCTCGCGCTCGTCGCGCCGATGCTCGCGGACGGCCGGCTCGCGGTGCTCGGCCCGCACTCGCAGGCGTTGTCGGATGCATACGGCTACTGGCTGTTCCGGCACGATCCGGCGCCGCGCCGCGAAGTCGCCGACGTGCGCGACTGGATTCTCGCGGAAGCGGCCGAATGCGACGCGGCGATGCGCGCGTACGACGTGGCGCGGCGGTAAGCTACAAGCGAATTTCCGCATCGAGCCGATGCCGATGCGGCGTCGCGCACGGGATGCGCGCAGCCGCAGACGACGCACGGACGCCCCGACTACACCGCATCGGCCGCGTATCACGCCGGCGGCATGCATCGCAGCGGCTCCACGCATCCGGCACGGACGGCCTTCGCCGCCGGCATCGCGTCCGAATCGCGTCGCATTCCCCACGCGCATGCGAACGCGACCGAATGATCGCTTGAGCGCGCCGCGACCGGATCGTCTAATCGGATCGAACGCGGCGTCGTGCCGCACGCATTCATCCGGAGACCCGCATGACCCCGATCGAACAGGACACCCGGCGCCGCTGGCTGCCGGTGCTCGCGGGCGGCCTCATGATGGGCGCCGCGCTCGGCATCCGCCACGTGCAGGGGCTGTTCCTCGCTCCCGTCACGCTCGACCACGGCTGGTCGCGCGAAGCGTTCGGCCTCGCGCTCGCGCTGCAGAACCTGATCTGGGGCATCGCGCAGCCGTTCACCGGGATGATCGCCGACCGCTTCGGGTCGGTGCGCGTGATCGTCGCCGGCATGGTGCTGTATGCGGCCGGGCTCGTCACGATGGCGTTCGCCGGGTCGGCCGGCGTGTTCACGGTCGGCACGGGATTCGTGATCGGCATCGCGCTGTCGGGGTCGGCCTTCGCGTCGATCTATGGCGCGCTGAGCCGGCTGTTTCCGCCCGACCGGCGCGGCTGGGCGCTCGGTGTCGCCGGCGCGATCGGCGGGCTCGGCCAGTTCTGCATGGTGCCGGTCGCGCAGGTGCTGATCGGCGGCATCGGCTGGCAGCATGCCTTCGTCGCGCTCGCGCTCGTCGCCGGGCTGCTCGCGCCGCTCGCCGTGCTGGTGCGCGACCGGCCCGCGCAGGCCGCGAGTCGCGCGGACGGCCCCGACCAGTCGATCGGCGCGGCGGTGCGCGAAGCGTTCGCGCATCGCGGCTTCTGGCTGCTGAACGCCGGGTTCTTCGCCTGCGGGTTCCAGCTCGCGTTCATCGCGACCCACCTGCCCGCCTACCTGCTCGATCACGGCCTGCCGGCGCGCCATGCCAGCGTCGCGCTCGCGCTGATCGCGTTGACCAACGTGGCCGGCACCTACGCATGCGGCCATCTCGGCGGCCTGCTGCGGCGCAAGTATGTGCTGTCCGTCCTGTATCTCGTCCGCGCGCTGGCGATGGCCGCGTTCGTCGCCGCGCCGTTGTCGCCCGCGAGCGTCTACGTGTTCGCGGCCGTGATGGGCTTCACGTGGCTCGGCACCGTGCCGCTGACCAACGGCGTGATTTCGCAGGTGTTCGGCGTGCGCTACATCGCGACGCTGTTCGGCTTCGTCTTCTTCGGGCACCAGCTCGGCAGCTTCTTCGGTGTATGGCTCGGCGCGCGCGTCTACGACGCGACGCATTCGTATCTGCCGCTGTGGATCGGCTCGATCGCGCTCGGCGTGCTGGCCGCGCTGCTGCACCTGCCGATCGACGACGCGCGCATCGCGCGTCCGGTGCCGGGCAAGGCCGCGTGGGCGTGATGCGCGCGGCGCTGGCCGTCGGCGCGCTCGCGTTCGTCGCGTGGTGCGGCGCGGCCTACTTCGATGCGGGCGTCGCGCTTGCGCTGCTCGAGCACGCGGCATTCTGCGACTGACATGGCAAGCCGCACCGCGCGCACGGGCGTGCCGGCCGCGCCCCGCGACGTCTAGTGACGCTTCGGCAGCGTGGCCAGCGCATCGAGCGCACGCCGCCGCGCGCCGTCGTGATCGACGATCGGCGCCGGATAATCGACGCCGAGCCGCACGCCGGCCGCCGCGAGTTCCACCGGCGACGCCTCCCACGGCGCATGGATCGTCGCCGCGTCGAGGCCCGCGAGTTCCGGCACCCAGCGGCGCACGTAGGCGCCCTGCGGATCGAACTTCCGCCCCTGCGTCACCGGATTGAAGATGCGGAAATACGGCGCGGCGTCGGCGCCGCAGCCGGCGACCCATTGCCAGTTCGCCGGGTTGTTCGCGACGTCCGCGTCGACGAGCGTGTCGTAAAACCAGCGCTCGCCGGCCCGCCAGTCGATCAGCAGATGCTTGACGAGAAACGATGCGACGACCATCCGCACCCGGTTGTGCATCCAGCCGGTCGTCCACAGCTCGCGCATCCCCGCGTCGACGAGCGGATAGCCGGTCAGCCCGCGCTGCCAGGCGCGCAGCGCGGCGGGATCGTCGCGCCACGGCATCGCGTCGAACTGCGCGCGGAAGTTGTCGGTCGCGAGCGCCGGGAAGTGATACAGCAGCACGTGGCTGAATTCGCGCCAGCCGAGCTCGCTCAGGAATTTCTCGGCGCCGGCCGCGCAGGCCGCGCCGCCCGCCTGCGCGGCCCCCTGCACCGCATGCCACACCTGGCGCGGCGACACGTTGCCGAAGCGCAGGAACGGCGACAGCCGGCTCGTCGCCGGCCGGTCGGGCCGGTCGCGCGTATCGGCATAGCCGGCCAGCGACTCGACCGAAAACGCGTCGAGCCGCGCATGCGCGCCGGCCTCGTCGGGTGCCGGCCATGCGTCGCGCAGGCCGCTCGCCCAGTCCGGCGCGTCCGGACGCATCGCGAGCGCGTCGAGCGCCAGCGCACGTTCGCGCACACCGGCCGGCCACGGGTGAAAGGCGATCCTTTCGGGCTCCGGCAACGGCGCCGCCACCGTGCGATCGCGCCGCACCGCGCGCCAGTATGCGGTGAACACCTGGAACGGCGTGCCGGCGCCCGTCAGCACGTCCCACGGCTCGTTCAGCAGGCTGCCGTTGCTGCTCTCGACCTCAAGGCCGCGCGCCTTCAGCGACGCCTTCAACGCCGCATCGGCATCGCGCTGCGGCAGCGCATAGCGGCGGTTCCAGTACACCGCCGCCGCGCCCGTGTCGTGCACGACGCGTTCGATCTCGCGCGGCGCATCGCCGCGCAGCAGCAGCAGGCGGCCGCCATGACGCGCGAGCGCCGCGTCGAGTCCGGCGAGCGCCCCGTGCAGCCACCAGCGCGCCGCGCCGCCGAGCGCGCGCCCCGCGCTTTCGCCGGTGTCGTCGACGTACACGCACACGAGCGGCCGGCCCGACGCGACCGCGCGCGTCAGCGCGGGCTGGTCGGTCACGCGCAGATCGTCGCGGAACCACACGACGGCAGGAGCAACGGACGACTTCACTGGCACGGGCACCTCGGGGCAGGAAACGGAAAAGTGACCGGTATTGTCGCGGCACGCTCGCGCGATGTCGATGTCCGACGCGCAGACGGCGCGCGCAAACGCGTCGCGATCCGACGACGCCGCCCCGCCGGATCGCGAGCCCGGTGAAACGCCTTAGTCCATTCCGACGATTCTTCGCCGCACGCGCCGGCCTACGCTCGATGTCGGGTTCGCCGCGATGCGCGGCACGCGCCAGCCGCCGGTCGGCCACGCGCATCGCGCGGCGCATCCGCCCGGGCCGGCGCGGCACGGCGCCCGCCCGGGCGCGCCCGCGGTCCCGTCCTCACCGTCAATCTCACCCGATACCCGCCATGACCAAACCCGCCAATCTCGTCACCTCGATCACCGTCGCGATCGACGCCCCTGCTGCCGTCGTCTGGGAAGTGCTGACCGACTTCCCGCGCTACGGCGAATGGAACACCTTCTGCGTCGGCCTTGAAACGACCGGCCGGATCGGCGACTTCGTGTACATGCAGGTGCGCATCCCGGGCACGGAGACGGTGATTCCCGTCAACGAAATCCTCGTCGCGTGCGAGCCCGAGCGTCTGCTGTCGTGGGAGCAGCGCCCGACCGACGACAACAAGGACGCCGCGCGCCGCGACCAGTACGTCGCAGCCGACGGCGCCGAACGCTGCCGCTACTTCACGACCGATCAGTTTCTCGGCATCAACGCGGAAACGATCATGCGCGAGCACGGCGGCTGGGTGAAACAGGGGTTCGACCAGTGCGCGCGCGACGTGAAGCGGCGCGCGGAAGCGCTGTACGCGTCACGTCGGCGCAAAAGCGCGTGACGGAGAACGGCCGATGTCCGCGCGCGCCGTGGCATCGCTGCACGGCGCGCGCGTCCAGGCCCCCGCGTTCAGTCGAGACGGAAGGCCGCCTCGAAACGCTCGGCGAACGCGTCGAACTCGCTTTCCGGCAGATGGTTGATGCCGCCCGCGCGCTTGCGTCCGCCGCCGGTCGGGAAACCGCGGCAGAATTCGTCGGCGCCGAGCGGCCGGCCGTCGGGCACGCGCACGCTGACGACGAGCCCGCCCCGCGCACGCGGCGACAGCACCGCGAGCGCCGCATGCGGTGCATTGCGCATCCGCTCGTTCGCGAGCATCCCCGTCGCGCGCCGCGCCCACGGATGATCCGGCATCCTGATCAGCGTCGCGCCCGGCACGTCGCGCAGCGGCGCGAGCGCGCATGCACGCGCCATGTCGTCGCGATAGCCATCGCGCAGCGCGGCGAACACCGGCGTGCCGCGCACGAAGTCGAGCGGATCCGCGCACGGCAGCATCGCATCGGCCAGCACGGCCGGATCGAAATGCAGATCGTCGACGCAGTCGCCGTATGCGTTGTAGTTCAGGTAGAGCCCGAGTTCGGCGAGCGTGCCGCGCTCGGCCTCGTCGAGCGCGTATTCGCGCGCAAGCGCGTCGCCGAGCGCCGGCAGTTCGTCGCCGAACGCCGCGACGATCGCCCAGCGCACATGGCGGCCGCCGAGATGGCGATTCACGAGCGCGCTCGTGCAGACGTCGGCGGCCGTGTCGATATACGCGTCGAAGCGCGGATCGCCCGGCAGCTCGCCCGCGAAGTGATGGTCGAAGTAGCGGACCGCCGCGCCGTCGCGCAGCAGCCGCGCGCAGGCGTCGCGGTTCTGGTCGTGCGACACGTCGAGCACGGTCACGCGGTCGCCGGCTCGCGCGTCGATTCGCTCGAGCAGCCTGATGTCGCGCTTCACGCCGGTCACGAGCGTGCCGCGTTCGCCCTCCGCGAGCCGCAGTTGCTGCAGCGCGCACAGGCCGTCCGCGTCGCCGTTGAACGCGAAGAAATGTCGTCCCCGCCGGGGTTGCCGTTCCTGCATCATCCGTCGCTCCGTCCTCAGGGCATGAAGTCGCCGCCGTTCGCGTCCAGCGTCGCGCCGGTCACCGCATTCGCGTAATCCGACGCGAGGAACAGCGCCGCGCGCGCGCAGTCGTCGTCGGTCGGCAACTTCGCGAGCGCGATGTTCGATGCGATCGGCGCGATGATCTCCTCCTCCGTCATCCCGTACTCGGCTGCCGCCTGCCGGAAATACGTCTGCGTCGGCACGCCCCACATCCAGCCCATGTGGATGCTGTTCGCGCGGATCCCGTGCACGCCGAGCTCGCGTGCCAGGTATTTTGCCGCAACCGCGAGCGCGCCCTTCGACATAGCGTAGCCCGATTCCCCTGCAAACGGCTTGCGGGTTGCCTGCGTGTTGATCATCACGATCGCGCCGCGTTTCTGCCGCTTCATGTGCGGGACGATTTCCTGCGTGAGCGTCATCGTGCCGAACACGTTGGTGTCGAAAACCGCGCGCCAGCCATCGAGATCGGCTTCCTCGACCGCCTCCGGAAACGTGCCGTGCACGAACGCGCTGTTCACCAGCGCGTCGATCCGGCCGAAGCGCTCGACCGCCTGCGTCGCGAGCTGCCGGCACTGCGCACGCTCGGCGATGTCGGTTCGCACCTTCAGCACGTCGCACGCGGCGCCGAGTGCGCGGATCCGCGCCTCCGCGTCATCGAGCTTTTCCATCGTGCGTGCCGCGACGACCACGCCGCGCGCACCCTCGCGTGCCGCCTCGATGGCGAGCTTCACGCCGAGCCCCGGCCCGATTCCGGAAATCACGACGATCTTGTCCTTCAGCAACATGAGTTGTCTCCTGGTTATCGTTGGTCTCGCGGGTGCGCCGTCAGCCGGCGGCCCGCAGGTGCCGCGCGCGATACGCGGCGAAGTCGTGCGCCAGTTGCGCATCGGTGAAGCCGAAGCGCGCGATCGAGTAATCGTGCGCGGCGCGCTTGTCGCGGCCGTTGCGCGCGATCCAGTCCGTCATCGCCGCGCGCTGCCGTGCATCGAGCGGCATGCCGGCGAATCGGTACACGGCTTGCGCGACGCCGAGCGGATTCGACACGGTGTCCTCGAAACGCACGTCGAGAAACCGCTCGGGCGGCAGCGCGTCGCGCGCCGCCATCGCCGCGCCGATCGCGCGCGCCATCCCCGCGTTCCACTGCGCGCCGACCGTGCGCGGATCGGGGTCGTCCGCGTACATCTGCCACAGCGTGTGTGCCATGCTCGCCATCGACGGAATCGTCTGCGCCGGATCGCGATGCGTGAGCACCACCTGCGCGCGCGGAAACACGCGGCACAGCACGTCGAGCGCATGCAGGTGCTGCGGCGTCTTCAGCAGCCAGCGCTCGGCCGGCGCGACGCCGCGCCGCGCCTTCTGCCACTGCAGGAACTGCAGCATCCGCTTCAGATACGTATAGACGGGCGTCAGGTCCTGCTTCGCGAGCCACGCCGTATAGCCCGGCACGTTCGCGTACGAATCCATCGCGCATACGAACGAATGCTCCATCAGCATGAACTCCTCGTCGGCGAGCATCGCGTCGAGCGGATGGATCGTCAGGATCTGCGGAATGCAGTCGATCATCGTCGCGACCTCGGCCTGCGCGCGCGCGACGCGCACGGTCGGCGCGTCGAGCGTCTCGCCAGCGAGCGGCGCCGGATAACGCGTTTCCCACCACGCGGCCGAATGAAAGCGCGGGTCGACCGCGAGCAGCCGCTGCAGCAGCGTCGTGCCGGTGCGCGGCAGCCCGACGATCACGAGCGGATCGTCGATCTCGATGTCGGCGATCTCCGGATGACGACGGCAGTAATCCTCGACGACGAGCCGGTTCGCGAGCTGGCCGACGAGCTTCTCGCGCATCATCTCCGCGCCGCGCGCGGAGAGCTGCGCCTCGTCGATCAGCGATGCGCACATCACGTCGAGCGCCTCGCGATACGGGCCGTCGCCGAACGCGGCGAGGCCGCCCGTGCGCGACACGGCCTCGGCGATCAGCCCGTCGGCATCGAGCAGCGTGCGGGTCCGGTCGAGCGGCGCGTTCATGCGGCCTCCTTCAGCGCGGCGAGCTTGACGACGCGCGTGCGCGGATGCACCGGCCGTGCGGCGCCGACCCAGCGCCAGCAGATCGTGCCGGTGCGATGCCCGGCCGTATCGAGCCAGTTCGCGTCGCCCGGCCGCGACGCGGCGACCACCACCGTCACGCCGCCGTCGGCATTCAGGCGCGCGCCGTGCTTGTTCACGCAGATGTCGAAGTGCCGGTAGTCGAGCGACTCCATCCAGTAGTTGTTGAGCTGCACGTTCCAGAAGTCGCAGTCGGGCACCGTGTCGACGTCGATCACGAGCGCCTCGTCGTCGGCCAGCGACCAGCACGAGTGGTAGTAGTAGATGTTCGGATCGCCGCCGACCGACTGGCACAGCGCCTGGTCCGCGGGCGGCAGCGCGTTCACGTGCGCCCCGTAGCTCGCGGCCCAGTCGGCGAACAGCTTCGACGTCTGCTCGACGAACCGCGCGGCGCGCATGAGGCCGCCCTGCAGCACGAGCGGGTCGAGCGGCGCCGGGCGCTCGTGCGCGCCGATGCGCTCGATCTTCAGTTGCGCGGGCGTCTCCGCGCGCCGGTCGAGGAAGGTCTGGCGCACCAGCAGCGCGTTCGTATCCGGCTCCATGCGTACCCAGTTGCCTGCGCGCGGCGTCGCGCTCAGCACGATCTCGAAGCTGCCGTCCGGCGCGATCTCGAGCTGCTTCGCATCGAGAAACCCGGTCTGCAGCATCTTGCCGTCCGTCTCGTAGCCGCCCTTCTGCGTGCCGAAGCTCAGGTACGCGACCGTGCCGCGCCGCCCCGTCACGCGATAGTCGCAGCGGCCGTCGAGGCGCGCGTACTGGTACAGGTTGTCGGGATTGTCGGCGCCGATCTTCGCGGTCTCGTGCGACGGCGAGAAGAAGCCGGGCCATGCGCCGTCCGCGAACTCGACGTGCATTTCGAGCGCGATGCGCAACAGCCGGCTCAGGTAGCGGAACCCTTCCGCGCGCGTGAGCGGATCGCCCGGCGCCTCGGCGCGCAGGATCTGCTGTCCGCTGCGTTTCAGGGTGTCGCAGAAATCGGCCCAGGTCTGGCCCGAAAGCAGTTGCGTGGCACGTGTGTCGTCCGTCATGTGTCGTCTCCGCCGGTGGTCGAGCGCTCACCTTAAGCGAGCGCTCCACGCGCCACTTCGTCCGGGTGGACTAAGGAAAGATCCGCTGCGCCGCCGTGCCGCGGTTTAGTCCACCCGGACGAAGAGCGGCACCGCCGCCGCTCGATACCGTTGGCGTCATGCACGAAACGCCGCACATGTCGCGCGGCGCCGGCATGCAACAAGGAGACGAACGATGTTGACCCACTTGGAGCGACTGGAGGCCGAAAGCATCCACATCATGCGCGAGGTGGTCGCGGAAAGCGAAAACCCGGTGATGCTCTATTCGATCGGCAAGGACAGCTCGGTCATGCTGCATCTCGCGATGAAGGCGTTCTACCCGGCGAAGCCGCCCTTTCCGCTGCTGCACGTCGATACGACGTGGAAGTTCCGCGAGATGATCGCGTTTCGCGACGCGACCGCCGAGCGTCTCGGCCTCGACCTGCGCGTGCACGTGAACCCCGACGGCGTGGCGAACGACATCAATCCGTTCACGCACGGCTCGGCCGTGCACACCGACGTATGGAAGACGCAAGGGCTCAAGCAGGCGCTCGACCACTACGGCTTCGACGCCGCGTTCGGCGGCGCGCGCCGCGACGAGGAGAAATCGCGCGCGAAGGAGCGCATCGTGTCGCTGCGCTCGGCGCAGCACCGCTGGGACCCGAAGCGCCAGCGGCCCGAACTCTGGTCGCTGTACAACGCGCGCAAGCGCCGCGGCGAAAGCCTGCGCGTGTTTCCGATTTCCAACTGGACCGAGCTCGACGTCTGGCAATACATCCGGCTGCACGACATTCCGATCGTGCCGCTCTACTACGCGAAGGAGCGGCCGGTGGTCGAGCGCGACGGCGCGCTGATCATGGTCGACGACGAACGCCTGCCGCTGCGCGATGGCGAAGTGCCGCAGTTGCGCAAGGTGCGCTTTCGCACACTCGGCTGCTATCCGCTCACGGGCGCGATCGACAGCGACGCGAGCTCGCTCGACGAGATCCTGCAGGAGATGCGCGACACGCGCACGTCCGAGCGCCAGGGACGCCTGATCGACAGCGATTCGGTCGGCTCGATGGAAAAGAAGAAACAGGAGGGATATTTCTGATGGCACACGCTCTCACCGCGCCCGAGGCGCTCGCGCACCCGATTCCCGTCCCGCACGCCGACGATGCCCGGACGAAAGACCTGCTGCGCTTCATCACGTGCGGCAGCGTCGACGACGGCAAGAGCACGCTGATCGGCCGCCTGCTCTACGAATCGAACATGCTGTTCGACGACCAGCTGACCCAGCTCGAAGCCGATTCGAAGAAAGTCGGCACGCAAGGCGGCGACCTCGATTTCGCGCTGCTCGTCGACGGCCTGTCGGCCGAGCGCGAACAGGGCATCACGATCGACGTCGCGTACCGCTTCTTCGCGACCGCGCGACGCAAGTTCATCGTCGCCGATACGCCCGGCCACGAGCAATACACGCGCAACATGATCACCGGCGCGTCGACCGCCGACCTCGCGGTGATCCTGATCGACGCGCGCAAAGGCGTGCTCACGCAGACGCGCCGCCACAGCCATCTCGTCGCGCTGATCGGCATCAGGCGCGTGGTGCTCGCGATCAACAAGATGGATCTGGTCGACTACGACCGCGCGGTGTTCGAGCGCATCGACGCCGACTATCGCGCGTTCGCGGCCGAACTCGGTCTCGACGAGATCGTCAGCATTCCGATGTCCGCGCTGCGCGGCGACAACGTGATCGCGTCGAGCACGCGGATGCCGTGGTACGCGGGCCCGCCGCTGATGCAGCATCTCGACACGCTGCTGCTCGTCGAGCGCGTGACGCGCGACGAACCGTTCCGCCTGCCCGTGCAATGGGTCAACCGTCCGCATCTGAACTTCCGCGGCTATGCCGGCAGCATCGCGTCCGGCGAAGTGCGTGTCGGCGAGCGCGTGCGCGTGCTGCCGTCCGGCCGGGAAAGCCGCGTCGCGTCGGTGATCACGCCGGCGGGCGAAGCCGACGTCGCGCGTGCCGGCGAAGCGGTGACGCTCACGCTCGCCGACGAAATCGACGTCAGCCGCGGCGACATGATCGCGCGCGCCGACGCGCCGCCGGAGGTGGCCGATCAGTTCGAGGCGACGCTCGTGTGGATGCACGACGAACCGCTGCTGCCCGGCCGGCCGTATCTCGTGAAGCTCGGCACGCAGACGGTCGGTGCGACCTGCGCGACGCCGAAGTACAAGATCGACGTGAGCACGCGCGAGCATCTCGCCGCGCGCACGCTCGCGCTGAACGAGATCGGCGTGTGCAACCTGAGCTTCGACCGGCCCGTCGCGTTCGATCCGTACGACCGGAACCGTCACACGGGCGGCTTCATCGTGATCGACCGCTTCACCAACGACACGGTCGGCGCCGGGATGCTGCACTTCGCGCTGCGCCGCGCGCACAACGTGCACTGGCAGGCCGTCGACGTGGACCGCGACGCGCGCGCGACGCAGAAGTCGCAGACACCGCGCATCGTATGGCTGACCGGGCTGTCCGGCGCGGGCAAGTCGACGATCGCGAACCTCGTCGAGCAGCGGCTGCATGCGCTCGGCAAGCACACGTACCTGCTCGACGGCGACAACGTGCGGCACGGGCTCAACCGCGATCTCGGCTTCACCGAGGCCGATCGCGTGGAGAACATCCGGCGCGTGGCCGAAGTCGCGCGGCTGATGCTCGACGCCGGGCTCATCACGCTCGTGTCGTTCATCTCGCCGTTCCGCGCGGAACGCGACATGGCGCGCGCGCTGGTCGGTGCCGACGAGTTCGTCGAAGTGTTCGTCGACACGCCGCTCGCGGTCGCCGAGGAACGCGATCCGAAGGGGCTGTACAAGAAGGCGCGCAAGGGCGAACTGAAACACTTCACGGGCATCGACTCGCCGTACGAGCCGCCCGCGCAGCCGGAACTGCGCATCGACACGGTGGCCGAGTCGCCGCAAGCGGCGGCGGACCGCATCGTCGCGTACCTGCTGCGCGAGCGCGTCGCTTGACCCTCGCCGGCCGCGTCGCACGGGCACGGCCCGCGTCGTCTACTCCGTTCGGATGACGCGGGCCGCCGGCCGGCCGGTATGCTGGGTCGGAAGCATTCACCCCGCCCCAGGAGAACTCGAGCATGCGGATCGCGCTGGCGCCCGACGACACGGCCGCGCACGACGGTTTCGACGACGCGGCATGGACGGCCCGCGAACTCAGCGCGTGGCTCGGGCTCGTCTATCAGGGCCTGTCCGAAGCGACGCCGTGGGCGGGCTTTCTCGAAGCGATCCGCGTGCGGCTCGACGCGCGCTTCACGACGCTCGTGCTGCGCAACCCCGGCGGCTCGCGGCGCGGGCTCATCATCAACGCATCGGCCGACGGCCCGCTGCTGCCCGGCGAACCGTCGTACAGCGAGCAGTTCTATGCGCTGTGCCCGTTTCTCGACCAGCCGCCCGGCCAGGTGTTCACGGCCGACGGGCTGTTCGGCGCCGCCCGCTGGCGCGCGCACGATTTCTACCGGCAGTACCTGCAGCCGCTCGACCTGCGCTTCATTCTCGGCGCGAACCTGCGCGGCGAGCGCGGCGTCGAGTGCGCGTTCTTCGTGAGCCGCCCGCATCACGCCCGCGATTTCGACGCGGCCGAACGCGCGCAGGTCGCGACGCTGCTGCCTCACCTGCAGCGCGCGGTCGAGCTGCATGCGGCGCTCGACGTGCTCGACGCCGAGCGCGCGCTGTACGCGGGCACCGTCGACCGGCTCGACGTCGGCACCGCGATCCTCGACGAGGACGGCCGCGTGATCAAGCACAACCGCATCGCCGAACGGCTGATCGCGCAGCAGGACGGACTGTGCCTGCGCCAAGAGCGGCTCCACGCGTCGTGCCCGCTCGACGAGCGCCGGCTGCAGAAGGCGCTGCAGGCCGCGCTCGAGCATTTCCGCACGGGCGCGCTCGGGCGCATCGAGGCCACCACGCTGTCGCGCCCCGGCGGCGCGATGCCGTTGAACGTGCTGCTGCGCCCGCTCGCGCCCTATCGCGGCGCGGAGGACCGCCAGCATCGGCCGGCCGTCGCGGTGTTCGTCCGCGATCCGGCGTCGTCGCCGCAGACCTCGCGCGACATGCTGCACCGGCTGTTTCGCCTAACGCCAATGGAAACCGAGATCGCGCTGCTGCTCGTCGACGGCCTGACGCTCGACGAAGCGGCCGCCGCCACCGGCATCACGAAGAACACCGCCCGCGCGCATCTGCGCGGCATCTTCGCGAAGACGGGCGCCACGCGCCAGGCCGTGCTCGTGAAAATGCTGCTGAACAGCGTCGTGTCGATGGCGTAGCGGCGCCGGTTGCCGTTCGTCTAGCCGCCACCCATGTCATACGTCATCGGATGTGATGAGGGCTGATGAGATCCTCATGATATCGCCCAATATTTGCGCATTTTCCGGGTAAACCCGCGACGCCATCGCAGAATCTCAGGCGTACCATGTCATACGACGACATACTACTTAGATCACCACCCGACGCCGACGCGGGCCGCCGCCCTCGTCCGCCGCCCGACCGGAGACTCCCTTGACCACACCTGCCCTGCCCGGCCGCGACCCGCTCGCGTCCGCCGTCTCGAAAGTGAAATGGCACGTGCTGCCGCTCGTGCTAATCATGTTCATCGCGAACTACATCGACCGCGTGAACGTCGGCTTCGTCGATCGCCACCTGGAAGCGTCGATCGGTATCGGCGCGGCCGCGTACGGGCTCGGTGCCGGGCTGTTCTTCGTCGGCTACGCGCTGTTCGAAGTGCCGTCCAACCTGCTGATGCAGCGCTACGGCGCGCGCATCTGGCTCGCGCGGATCATGGCGACGTGGGGCATCGTCGCCGCCGCGATGGCGTTCGTGTGGAACGACACGTCGTTCTACGTGCTGCGCTTCCTGCTCGGCGCGGCCGAGGCCGGCTTCTTCCCCGGCGTCGTGCTGTACCTGTCGCAATGGCTGCCGCCGCAGGAGCGCGGCAAGGCGATGGCGATCTTCCTCGGCGGCTCCGCGTTCGCGTCGGTGCTGTCCGGGCCCGTCACCGGCGCGCTGCTGTCGATCCACGGCTTCGGCCTGCAAGGCTGGCAGTGGATGTTCCTGATCGAAGGGATGTTCTCGGTCGCGCTGTGCGGCGCGAGCTGGCTGCTGCTGAAGTCGCACATCCGCGACGCGACGTGGCTCACCGCCGACGAACGCGCGGCGCTCCAGAACGCGCTCGATGAAGAACGCGCGACCCGCGATGTGCGCTCGAAAGTGCACGTATCCGCCGCCACGCTGCTGCGCGACCCGCAGATCATGCTGTTCTGCTTCCTGTATTTCGCGATCCAGCTGACGATCTACGCGGCCACCTTCTGGCTGCCGACCATCATCCGCAAGATGGGCGGCCTCACCGATTTCCAGGTCGGCCTCTACAACACGATTCCGTGGATGATCGCGATCGGCGCGATGTACGGCTTCGCGGTGCTGTCCGCGAAGTGGAAGCATCCGCAGCGCTGGCTGTCGTTCGCGCTCGTGCTCGCAGCGTGCGGGCTGTTCGCGTCGACGTCGCACGATCCCGTCTGGTCGTTCGCGTCGATCTGCTTCGCCGCGCTTGGCTTCAAGGCCGCGGCGTCGCTGTTCTGGCCGATCCCGCAGGGCTACCTCGACACACGCGTGGCCGCGGCCGTGATCGCGCTGATCAACTCTGTCGGCAACCTCGGCGGCTTCGTCGCGCCAACGGCCTTCGGCTATCTGAAGCAACATACGGGTTCGATCACGGGCGGCCTGTATGCGCTTGCGATCGCCTCCCTCGTCGCCGCGGTCGCCGCGCTGTTCGCCCGCACGCACCGGCGCAGCGATCCGCCGCGCGGCCTGCCGGCCGACGAGTCCTTCACGAACACCACCATGCTCCGTCATGCCGAACACTGACCGCCTGACCGTCGTCGTCTCGAATGCCGTCGACGGCGACCTCGCCACGTTCTCGCTCACATCCGACGGCGCGCTCGCGCCGCTCGCCCGCTACCCGGCCGGCGACGTCGCGATGCCGGTCGCCGTGCAGCCCGATCGCGCGCGGCTGTACGTCGCGACGCGCGGCGCAGAACCGACGATCGTCGCGTTCCGCGTCGCGGCGGGCACCGGTGCGCTCGCCCGCATCGGCGCGACCGCGATCGACGCAAGCCTCGCGTACCTGTCGCTCGATCGCAGCGGCCGCTGGCTGCTCGGCGCGTCGTACGGCGGCAACGCGCTGAGCCTCTACGACGCCGCGCGCGTGCGCGACGGCGACGGCGAGCCGCTGCAGGTCGCGGACGGCATCGCGAACGCGCATGCCGTCGTCGTATCGCCGGACAATCGGTTCGCATACGTGAGCTCGCTCGGCTCGGACCGGATCTTCACGTTCGCGCTGGTCGAGAATGCCGGCGGCCTGCGCGCGGTCGAGCACGGCGAAACGCGCGTGCCGGGCGGCTTCGGCCCGCGTCACCTGCGCTTCGCGCGCGACGGCCGCACGCTCGTCGCGGTCAGCGAATTCCAGGCCACGCTCGCGGCCTTCCCGCGCGACGTCGACAGCGGCCGCCTCGGCGACGCACAGGTCAGCGCGCGTCACCCGGCCGTCGCCGACCTCGCGCAAGGCCATGCGCGCCCGCCCGCGCCGACCGAACCCGCCGTGTGGGCCGCCGATCTCCACCTGACGCCCGACGAGCGCTTCGCGTATGTCAGCGAACGCACGTCGAGCCAGTTGCTCTGCTATCGCCGCCATGCGGACGGCACCTTCGAACCCGCGCACGCGACGGCCACCGAAACGCAGCCGCGCGGCTTCGCGATCGATCCGTCGGGACGCTGGCTCGTCGCATGCGGCGAGCAGTCGGAATACGTGTCGGTCTACGCGATCGCGCCAGGCGACGGCACGCTGTCGTTGCATGCGCGCGTGCCGGGCGGTCGCGGCGCGAACTGGGTTGCGATCGTCTGACGGGTCGAATGATCGATGGATCGATGCAGGGCGCACGACCGACACCGGCCCGCGCCGCCCTGCGCGCCGTCAGCGCCGCTCGCTCGGCGCGACGCCGGTCCAGCGCTTGAACGCACGCGTGAAATTGGCGCGGTCGGTATAGCCGACCCGCGCCGCGATCTCGTCGACCGGCAGACGCGTGCCCTCGAGCAACCGGAGCGCATCGCGCAGCCGGATCTCGTCGAGCAGCGCCGAATAGGTCGCGCCGAATTCCGCGAGCTTGCGTTTCAGCGTGCGCGCCGACACGTGCAGCTCGCGCGCGACTTCGTCCACCGACGGATAACCGGCGTCGCCGCAGATCAGCAGGTTGCGCACGCGCTCGACGATGCTTTCCGCATAGCCGAGCCGCGCGAGCTCGGCCTCGCATTGCTGGACGATCATCTGCGCGGTCTGCGCGTTCGCGGTGCCGATCGGCTCGTCGAGCAGCGCGGCGTGGCAGCGGATACGGTTCGCGCTCGCGTCGAAATGACAGCGCGGCAGCCGCGCGCGATAGCGCTCGAACCACGGTGGTTCGGGCCATTCGAAATGCAGCTCCGCGCGCGACTGCAGCGTGCGACCCGGCGCGGGATCGAGCAGCGAGTTGAACAGGATCGCCGTCTCGACCAGGAAATTTTCCGCCGCGAACTGGCGCAGCCGGCCGAGCGGAAACGCCTCGAGCACGTCGATATCGACGATCCCGTCGAGCTGCGCGAGTCGCACCGAAAAAAACGGCACACGCGTCGGCAGATAGCGGATCCCGAGCGCGATCGCCTCGCCGAGCGTCGCGCAGCTCATCAGCCCGAAGCCGATCAGCCCGGATTTCGTGAGACTGCTGCGCAGGCCGATCTCGATCGCGATCGACGGATCGTCCGTCGCCTCTAGCAGGTTGAACACGATCGCCGCCTGCTGCAGCGGCGTGATGCGCGCGTCGGGCCGGGCAAGCCGGTCGCGCTCGACGCCCGACCCGGCGAGAATCCGGCCGCCGTCGATGCCGCGCTCCTCGGCGAGCATCAGCATGAACAGCGCATACGCGGACGATACCGTCGCCTTGTTCAGCTGGCGCGCGGCATCCGGGACGGACAGGGCCATGCGGCGGACTCCGGAGCGGTTTCGGCGGATTGTAGCGTCGCTGGCCCGCAATGACACCACGGCGGCACTCTAGCCGCATGACGCCGCATCGCGGGCCGGCGGGCGGGTCCATGTGGCCCGAAATGACACCATCATTGGCACCGGCGGCCCTCGCATGCGCCACGACGCGCACCTATGCTTGTCACATCGGCATTGCGCCCCCCTCTTTCCGCACGGATTCCGGTCGATGAGCCAATTTGCACGAACCGTCTTTCGCCACGACGCCGACAAGGTCGCGTACGTCCGCCGCGAGGTCAACGCCGCGAGCGACGCGATCCGCGCGCGCTTTCCGCTGCTCGACAACCAGAACCTCGTCGGCGCGACCGTGATGGCCGTGTCGGTGAGCGCGATGCTCGCGATCGCCTGGCTGTATGCGCGCGGTGCGATCGCGTGGTACGTCGCGCTGCCGCTCGCCGCGTTCGTCACGTCGCTGATCCACGAGCTCGAGCACGACCTGATCCACCTGATGTACTTCAAGAAGACGCCGTGGGCCTATCACCTGATGATGGCGCTGTGCTGGCTCACGCGGCCGGGCACGATCAACCCGTGGACGCGCCGGCGCATGCACCTGCATCACCATAAGGTGTCGGGCGGCGAATCGGATCTCGAGGAATTCGGCATCACCAACGGCGAACGCTGGGGCGTGAAGCGGCTGCTGATGATTGCGGACGGGATGCTCGCGGTCGTGCTGCGGCCGCATGCGATGCGCCGCAAGGTCAAGCAGTACGTGGCCGCGCAGCCGGTGCAGGATGCGGCCGAACGCGCGCAACTGCGCATCGAGCAGGTGTCGTCCTACATGCCGATCGGTCACCTGTACTACGCGCTGTGGCACGCGTTCATCGTCTATCACGCCGGCCTGTTCGCGCTGCATGCGCTCGGCTATGCGGTGACCGTGCCGGCCGTCGTCGAGCGCGTGATGGACGTCGTCGATTTCCTCGCGGTCGTGTGGCTCGGGCCGAACTTCGTGCGCAGCTTCTGCATCAATTTCGTCAGCTCGAACATGCATTACTTCGGCGACATCGATTCGCGCAACGTGATCCAGCAGACGCAGGTGCTGAATCCGTGGTGGATGCTGCCGTTCCAGCTGTTCTGCTTCAACTTCGGCAGCACGCACGCGATCCATCACTTCGTGGTGCGCGATCCGTTCTACATCCGGCAGCTCACCGCGCGCACCGCGCATCAGGCACTGCGTGAAGTCGGCGTGCGCTTCAACGACGTCGGCACGTTCAGGCGTGCGAATCGGTGGGGCGCGTATCGTCCGGCGCGCGGTGTGCGTCAGGCACCGGCAGACGCATAACGCCGGCGGCGCGCCATCAATCGCCGATCGGCGGCATCGGGCCCTGCCCGCGGATCCACGACCAGTTCGCGAGTTCGGCCATTTCCTTGTCGCCGCGGCTGTCGCCGTAGGCGAAGAGCTTCGCGGGCAGCCGGTTGCCCCACCAGCCGCGCAAGCGCACGACCTTCTGCGGGCCCCAGCAGTTCTCGCCGTTCAGCCGTCCGGTGAACGTGCCGCGCTCGAATGCGAGGCGCGTCGCGAGCACCGTGTCGATGCCGGCCGTCTTCGCCCATTTCTCCAGATACAGCGACGGCGATGCGCTGACCAGCACGACTTCATGCCCGCGCGCCTGATGCTCGCGCACCCGTTCCAGCATGTCCGGGCGCACGAGGTTCGGCAGGTAGCCGTCGACGAAGTTGCGCGCCAATTCGTCGAGCGAATCCTCGCGGATCGGCCCGAGCGCAAACCACGCGAACTTCGCCTTCGCATCGCCGCGCGACAACAGGCCCGCCTTCATCGCGACGATCCACGGCAGCGCGCGCAGCCCGGCCCATGCGAATCGCGGCGTGCCGACCGCGTAGCGGACGAAATGGCGAAAGCTGTCGGTAGTCGTGATAGTGCCGTCGAAATCGAATGCGGCGACGATGCGGTCGGTCATGGAGGGACGGGAAAGCGATGGAATGCCCGGGAAGATAGCAGACTCGCGGTGCCGTGCGTGAAACGGCGAAACGCAGCATGGCCCCGGCAGCGGCCGCATGCGGCGCAACGCACGTGGCCATACCGTGCCGTTCGCTCAGCGCTGCGGCCGTGCGGCGAATGTGCCGCTCGATGCGCGGCGCGTAGTCGGGATAGAGATTCGGGAAGCTGGCCTGCGCGGCGCGGAAGCACGCGTCGAGCTGCGGGTGGTTCGCTTCGCCGAACAGCGCGCGGCCGACCGCTTCGGCGGGCGGCACGCGCACGCCTTTGTTGGCCGCGGGTGCCGGCCCGAAGTCGAGCGCCTGCGGCTCGGGCACGCGCGCGGCCGGCGCACCGGGCGGCGCATCGAACGCAAGACGCCCGGGCGTGCGCTCGGGCGCCGTATCGAACTCGAGCCGCTTCGGCTCGTCGGACGGATTCGTCATCGCTGCTTCCGGCCCGGCCCCGCGGTGTTCCGCACACCGGGCTGCCGCCAGTCAGACCGCGCCGCCGTACGGGCGCACGAAATCGACGAGGCCGCGGTTGTAGCCGCGCCGACGGCCTTGCGCTTTCCACATGCGGACCGAATGCACGCCGCCGACGGACAGGATCAGGGCAAATGCAAGCAGCACGGAGATCGTCATGATTTGGAGTGTGGGACCAGACGGACGATCAATGACCGCACGATTGCCGCACCGCTCGGTTGCCGGTGGGCGATACGTCGCGCATTCCTCCACGCGGGCACTGGAACCGCGTTGCGCCCGTCAGTAGCGAAAGATCCGTAGTCCATAACTGGGGCCGTCGCCGTCACGCTTCTTCCCCTTCGACGTCCGTTTCAGGTCGATCACGGCCGGGTCAGCCCACCCGAACGTCTCGAACATGCGCTCCGAAATCGCGATGAACGGTCGGTCCTTGCGGTAGGCCGAAATCGCAAAAAACGACAGCAGCAACGCAACGAAGAGAACAGATATGCCGGTGTAGAAAAACTTGTCGAACATCGATTGTTCGGGCGCCGCAACAAAAAACGCGTAGGCCATGCCTGCCGCCCAGAACGCCAAGATCGTCAAACAGATCTTGGTCGACTTGCGGATATACGCTCGCTTTCCGCTCGTACAGTGAGGGTAGACCGCGATCAGCCCGTCATCGACCCGGCGCACCGCGAAACATGTCGCGCCGGTCGCTGCCGGCTCGGCCACGACCTCGACTTCGTCGTTCTCCCGGAACGGACACCGCCACAGCCAGCCTTCGACATGCGTGTCGCCCACATCGAACGACACCTTATCCACCTCTTCGTTGCTGCTCCCCGCCGAAATGGCAATGCCGGTTGCAAGACCCGTCATTCCCGAAAGGCCGATTCCCACAGCCCCCACGCCGGTCGCCACTTTATCGGCCTCGGTACGCATGAAGTCGCGAGTGGTTTTCGTACGCCGCAGGTTCTGCATCCGACCGCGCACAAGCGTGGCCCGTCCGATTTGATTCTGCATATTGAAATACCTGTCGTCCGTGTTCGTCCAAGTGTTTTCTCGACACATCGCGCCACGCGAAACACCCGGCAGTGGAGTCCTCTTGGCGTCCCCACTCGATGTCCCACCTCCCATCGAACGGAGAATTCGTCATCGCACGCCCGCCAGGGCCTTGCCGAATTCCTCGGTCTGCTTCTTCACATCCCGGTCGGTATAGCGCGGGACTTCACGCTCGATGAAGAAATCTTTCTCCAACCCGGTTCCAAATGCGCATCGGGTACACCAAGCCTCCAGCACGTTGGGGGTGAAATACCAGATCAACCCTTGCACAACGAGCAATACAACCGTCGCCTCCCAACCAAGCAGCATACCCACCGCACGGAAGGCGGCAAACGCCGCGGCGCGTTCGGCCAGCCCCTCGACCACGCCGACAATGACCTGGGTACCGTAGCGACTGGCCACCCGCTTCAACAGCGGACCTGACTTGCCGACGGCGCTGATGAACACCGCCGTGCCCGTCGCGGCGCCGGCCACGACCTTGATTGTCGTCAGGAAGAACACCGTATTCTGCTTCTTCGTCAGGCTTTCGGCAGCCGACTTGCCGTCCATCCACGCACCGATGAAGGCGCCTGCGGAGCCTAACCCGCCGCCGACCAGTTTCCACGCCTGCGATCTCGTTGATTTCTGTAGCGTCGCGTAGAAGGGCGCCATGCTGATATCAACAAGACCCGAGCATAGCGAGGCCCCCGAGCTGATCAGATTGAGCGTGGTGTTTTCGTCGTGCGGCATCACCATCAGCTTGTAGAAATTCACCGCCTCGAGAAGGCTGGTGACGACGGTCACGCGCGCCGAGCGTAGTTGGGCATTACCCTCCTCGGTCAGCTTGAGCTGGTTCCATGCCTCGGAAAGCGCGCGGGACCGCGACGCCTTGCCCATGCCGCCCAACGCTTCTTCGCCCTGGATAAACCCGTGCGCGACGCGCATCGTGTTCAAGACCTCCTTGCGGCTCAATCCCTCCAGCTCGGCCTGCTTCCTGACGAGATTCAGCGTATCGACATCGCTGATGCCCGCGCGCTGCAGGAAAATGGTCTGGATGATCTTTTCCCCGACAAAGTCCGCGCCCTGGTTGACACGGAATTTTCTGAAAATCGAATCGCCCGCGGTCATTGCGATTTGATCGATCTCGAGTGCCCTGATCAACTTGCCGACCGGCGTGATGTTCTTCTGGTCCTTTTCCACTGCAAGACTGGCGAGCTTCTTGTAATAGCCGACGACCGTCTTGATGCTCGCGGCAACCGACGCGATCTTGTCCACGTTGCCCTGCAGCGGCGTCTCCTTGGCGCTTTGCGCGCTCTGCAACGCCTGCGTCAATTGCACGCGCCCGTCCTTCTGGTTCATCGCAATCGCGCGCCACACGATGCTCTCGATCTTCGTTGCGTCCAGCAGTGCGACAAGCGAATCGACGAGGTGCCGTCCCTTGGGCGAGGAATTCAGACCGAAGATCGCCGTGCCCACCGCAACCTCGTACGCAATGCCGT
Organism: Burkholderia sp. BCC1640; assembly: GCF_902833125.1. NCBI lineage: Bacteria > Pseudomonadati > Pseudomonadota > Betaproteobacteria > Burkholderiales > Burkholderiaceae > Burkholderia > Burkholderia sp. BCC1640. The sequence continues at coordinate 197,818 of NZ_CADFEF010000009.1, forward strand.
CGAAAAAATCCGAGTCGTGACAGTCGCCGAGCGTCGCCAGCCAAAGCCCCGCCTTCAGCCAGTGACCGATGTCGTCCGTGCGCGCCTCCTGCAACGCCTGCACCTTGTCCTGTATTTCCGCGTACTTCTTGCGAAATGCCTCAATGTCCGCGCGCTTGAGCTTGGCCTCATAACGCGGCCACGCGTCGTCATGCGCGTCCTTCAGGCGTTTCTGCTTCGTTCGGTTGATGTCGGCAATCGTCGCGTCGGTCTTCTGACGCCACGCCAGACGCTCGGCGTCGGAGCGGAACGACTGCACCTGTGCCACGTACGGGCCGCCCAGTCCGTTCTTCGCGAGATAGTCGTAGTCGTCCGCCGTCTGCAGCGAGCGCGTGCGTTCGGGGCCTTCGGGCAACGTGGCGGCACGTTTGCGCAGCGCCGCCGCACTGTCCTTCAGTCCGGCGGTCGTCGCCTGTCCGGTCTCGGACTGGAAACGTGACTCGCTGTCGACCGCCCCCTTCTCGAGCGCCTCCTTCGCCGTATCGATGTCGCGCAGTGCCGTGATCTGAAGCGCACGTTCGACAACGTACCGATCGAGCCACGACACCGCGTCGTTGCGAAATCCGTTGAGTTCGTGCGCGATCCCCACTGCGTCCCACAGCGCCAGCATCATCGGCTGACAGGGCGCACCATCCGACACCGAACTCGCCTGTGCAACCTCGACGAGCTGTGCCGATGCGACCTTGTTCCAGATGCCCTGACGCACCGCCCATGGGTAACGGGTCGTGCATAGGTTCAGCACGTTGTCGCGACAGGCGCCGGTCGCGCCGCGACTGATTTCCGGACGAAAATCGTACGGCAGGCTGCTGACTTCGAGCGGTGTTTCCGCGACATCTCCCGCGTATTCGATCACGTGCTGCAAGTTCGCCGCAGTGAGCGGCGCGACGTGTGGTCCAGGTTTCGGGGCGGCTACCCACGCTGCCGGGTCGATAGCCTGCATGCGATTCCGACGCACTTCCGCCGCCTCCGGGCTGTCGGCGCCGTAGCGCTTGATGGTGGCGTCGCTCCACGGCCGCTCGCTGAACGCGACCCATACCTTGCCGCACTCCTTGGGCTTCTCGATGACCACGTATTGCACACGCAGTGCATTGTGCCCGGTGCGCGAGCAGGCTTTCGGCGCCTCTGCACTTCTCGCGACGGCCGGGTCGAGCAGTTTCGTCAGCGTGCCGTCAGCCGCGCTGGCGTAGACCTCCCAATGGAATTTGCCGCGCGGGCCGCGCTCGTAGAGGAAGTAGACGAATCCTTCACGCAACTGGCGAAGCGCATACTTGCTCTCGGTCAGCGACACCTCCTTGATACCGGCGCCGCTGAACGGGCCCAAAGCCGGCGCGGCAAATGCCTTCGGCACGACAGCGTATCGCGGCAAATACACCGCCAGCCCCTGCAGCTGGCAGACCGCACAACGATCGGCGGTTTCCGACATGTTCTTTCCTTCTTATTGACTTGCTCGCCCGGTCGGCCGCGTTTCACGAATCGCCGCCCAGTCGGCTTCGGTCAGATCCGAGACGGCCAGGCTGTAATACGCGTCTGCAGGCCGATTGCGCAACGCGCGCTGGACAAGCGGATGCAGATCGAAATCCACGCCGAATTCCATCGTATGGATCGCAAACAGTTCGAGATCCTCCGGATCGCTCAATCCGTACGCGCGTGCCCGCGTCAGCATCTCGGGCAATTTCGCGAAATCGTCCGGCTGTACCGCCTGCCCACCCGCGCGCCAGTGCGCCCAGGCTCGATTGATCGGGCGCACATCGAACAACTTCGTCCATTGGCCGTCGTCGAAATGCGGGAACGGTTCGCGTTCGCCATCGGTGCGATCTCCGTCCGGTGCACGGCAGTCAATCCACTCGCCCCAGCGCCCCAGCGTGCGCCACAGCACAACCGGACCCAGCAGAACCCGCCGCTGCGCCGCGTCGCAGACTCGCCATATCCCTTCGAATGCGGCCGGGTCGGCAAGCGCGAGCAATCGCTGCCCCTGACCATCGGCACGCTGCTGTACGAAGATGTTCGACAAATGCCGCACGACTGAATCCGTGCGCTCGGCAGTAAACAGGAAAGCACCAATGCGATGGCCACGCCCTTCCGCCAGCGCGTTCGGCGACCAGTCGTCCACCGTCCGCTCGAGCACGCGGCGGCACATCTCGGCGGCAGTCGGATGGTCGAGATCGAGTTCGACCACCGACGGCCAGTAGTCGGGCGACAAACGCTCCGGACATATCGGCACCTCGACGACCGACTCACCGAGCGTCTTCAGCACATCGATTTCTTCGTGGCTGAACGGATGCAATATCGCCGGCCCGGTCAGCAACAGGCAATGCGACAACCCGAGCGCCGCGCATTGCTCGTGCAACTGCTCGACCGATGGTCGCGGTTGCGGTTGCGCTTGCTCCGATCCGGCTGGTTCGTGCACCGCGTGGTATTCGCTATCGATCCGCATCACAAATCCGCACAGGCCGCGCTCGACGCGATCATATCGCCCATCGTCTGCGGACAATCCTTCGCGCGGCTTCCGGCCAGCGTCGCATCTCCCGACGCGCTCTGCGGACCGGTCATGACATGGCTGCTCGCCTTGAATTCGACTTTCCCTGGTCCGCCGACCACGATATTGCCGCCCTCCATCTTGAGAAACGCATCGGCTGCCGTCAGCAGCAGGCGTTGTTTCGCCTGCACCATCGCGTCGGCGTCGACGCTGGCAAGCGTGACCGCGCGCTGTGCGGCGGCGGCCAACGTCCCGCCGTTCTGCGCCTGCAGACTCGCCGAGCCCGACGCCGCATGCAGCGCAATGCCCGAGTTCTCGACCGAGCGACCGACCGCCGCATGGCCCTGGGTATAAATCGACATGCCATGATTCGCGATCACGCTGGTCTTGCCTTCGGCCGTCACCTGCACGTCCTGACCCGCACTCAGCACCGTCTCCTTGCCGGACACCCAGATATGGCTGCGCGCGGAAACGGCCGCGATACCGTCGGCACCGTGCACGACGAGGTGCGGGTGACTCCATGCGACGGCACTCCCGCCGCCGCCTCCGATGCCATCGGTCGCCGCGCCGCCGCTGCGGGTCGCCTCGAGCGCGTCGCGGCTCTGCTTCAGCCCGGCGACAGCCTCCAACTGGTCCGGCTGCGGCTCCCGTCCCGACGCACCGACGCCGGCCCCCTGGCTTTGTGCCGCTTCGGCGAGATCCCGCACGCGCTGCATTCCTTCGGCAAGGTCCAGGCCCGGCGCGCGTGCATCCATCTGATTCGTGCCGGTCGCCGTCGTGATCAACAGACCCGCGCCGCCACGCAGCGCACCCGAGGCGTCGGTAGCAAGCTCGATTCCATAACCGCGATCAGCGAGACGCCGGTTGTCCTGCTGGTGCTTGATGTGGCCGAGCGTCAGCCCGCTGTTCCGGTCGGTCGTGTACAACTGCGCACGCGACTGGCCCGCCGAGTCATCGAGCAGGAACTGTCGATAGCCGCCAGTGCCAGTCTGGCTCTGTCCGAGGTCCTGCGTCTTGAAACCCGTCAGTACCGCAGGATGATCGTTGCCTGCGAACCATGCCGCGGCATTGCTCGTGCTTCGGCTCGGGCCGCCGACCAATGCGTTGTGCTGCGCGTCGACTTTGCCCTGTCCGTTATAGAGCGCGGCAACTGCAACGGGGCGATCGGGCTGCCCTTCCAGAAGCTCCGTCCATACTTCCTGGCCAACGCGCGGAATCGTCACGCCGCCCCAGTTCGCTCCGGCCACCGGCGTCAACATACGGGTCCACGTGCCGGCGTTCCGATTCGCCGGCGCATTCGCTGCGTGCGGATGCGGCTCGCGACTCGCGGCATTCTCACCACGCTGCGCGTGGTGCTGGATGCGGATGCGGTGGTCCCGCTCCGTATGGACCGGGTCGCCGCTGCCGACCACGATCGCACTTTGTGCGCCGTGTGCGATCGCGACCGCATGCAAGCTGCTGCCATGACCATGTCCCAGTAGTGGCCGGTAGGTCCGATCGGCCGGAATGGCCAAAAAGCGGTTCCGGTACACCCCGTCATCCTCCACCGCCAAATCCTCTTCAGATCCATCCCCGTCCCACGCCAAATCGAGGCCAAGGCTGCCATTCCCCGTGTCGGACATCGCGGGAACGGAGCCCAAATGCTGTTCGATCGCGCTGCGGATGTCGGCGGCCACATTGGCCCGAGCATGATGCTGCACGCGCAGACATATGAACGCGTCGGAAGCGTTCACGGTCGGATGGTCTCCGACCGTGAACCGGAGTCCCGGCCGCAAATCCCGCCGTGTCCCCGTACCCGTGCCCGTCGCCGCATCGACTCGCTGCGCGTCGAGGTGCTGCTGACTGCGCTGCTCGCCAACTGCGGCAGTCTGGTACGCGTAGGGGCCGGCAACATCGCGATCCTCACCAGGCACCACGGCCCCGCTCGCATATGCCGCCACAGGACGTGCCGACAGACGCCGGTAATCCCAGCTTGCACGCGAAACGCGGCCGATACGCCAGCGCCGTGCCGGCGCAAAATGGCGAATGCCGCCGGCTGGGTCGCTCTCGCCCGTCTGATGAAACGGCACACGCTCCGGTTCGCGTGGCAGGAAGCATTCGTTGGAGTCCGCCAGTACGAGCGTATGGCCGCCGAGCGTCTTTGCCTGCGCATCGCCGGCGTGTTCGAACCAGTAGTAAAGCCCTTCTTCGGCCCATAGCCGCGACAGGAACTCGAAATCGGACTCGCCGGCCTGCACGGTCAAGCTGCGCCGCAGGTAGCGCTCGCTATCGGCCAACGCCCATCGCCACGCTGGCACGACCGCGCCGCGCGTGTAATAGCCGAAAATCTGCTCGCTGATGTCGATGACGCTGGCATCGTTGAAGTTGTAGCTGTCGACGCGCTGCCGCAGCATCGCGAGCCAGGGCTCGAGCACGAGACGAATGCGCGCCAGGCCGGCGTTGTAGCCCATCAGTTCGGCCGCGGCGACGTGTGCATGGAACGGGCGCCGCTGGCCGCCACCGTCCGTGGTCGGCCATTCGACGAGTACCGGGCCGCCGACCAGCCGGGCGATCGGCAATGCAGGGTTGTCGGAGAGTGCCGTGATCTGGAAGCGGAAACCGCCGCCGTCGATTGCCTCCCAACCGTCCAGACACTCGGCCACCAGCACATCCTTGCCGAGCGGCGTCGTCAGTTGCAGGAACCGTTCATGCTGTGTCCAGCCGCCAAGCAGCGCCTGCAGGATGTCCTTGCTCGTTGCCATCGTTTCTACACCTTGAGGTTGGCCGTCGCGTCAAAAGCGTTGTCGACGTGCAGTCCGTAAGCCGCAGCCACACGGCAGGCCGCGACGCCGTAGTCCAAGTGTCCGTTACTGGTCATCCAGTCCCATCTTCATGAAAATCTGCGACCACGGCGCCTTGTCTTGCATCGCGACGTGCAGTGCCGACGTACGCTGCCGCAGCAGGCGTACGGTATTCCGCGCCCCGCTCACCGCCTCGCGATCGCGACGATCGAACACCGACACGGCGAACGCACCGTAGGCAACGGCCAACAGCCGGTTCACGTCCGTCGTCTCGTCGATCGTCGACTTCAATACTTCGAGGAGCCGTGCACGGTCCTTCTCTTGCGACGCCGCAAGGGTCAGATATGCAATGATCGACAGCTTATTGACGTCGGTCGTCTTCAGCGCCGTTTCAGCGTGCTTGGCGACGAAGTCCGGGTCGGACACGCGCAGCAGCGCCCGATATGCCAGAATCGACGACACATCGTTGCCGGACGCCAGCAGCCGGTCGACCGTATCGAGCGCCGCCCGGCCGCCGCCGATCTTCGCGAGTTCCATTTCGAGTTGCGGCGCCGACTTGATTGCATCCGCAACGTCCTGCTGCCATGCGGGAAAGATCATCCGCGTGGCGACGAATCGCGCGTCATCCGGCGCCGACGCGTCCCATTGGAAAACGACCGTGCCGCCGGAAATGAATGGCGAGTAAAAATCGTCCGGCGACAGACTGCGCATGCGTACGCGTTGCGGCTGAATCCACGCGTAGTCGCGCCCGGCGGGCACCGACGCGTCCGCCTTGGCAACAGCCCGCCACACGCCTTTCATCTGAACCACCGCCCCCGCCTCTTCGGGCTGTACGAAGGTTTTGTCGCCGACCTGAACCATCACGCCAGGCGATACGAGACCGCCGCTGCCTTTCTTCGGACTCAACTCCGCCACGGCCCAGCTTGGCGCCCGGTTCGCCGTGTAGTAATCGGACAGATTCAGCGTCGCCGTATCGTGCACCGTACGCGCCTGCGCGATCAGCGCGAAGTCCGCCTTGAAGTCGAAGGGGTTTGCATCAACTGGCATCATTGCGCCCTCCAGGCAGATCTGGATGAAACATCAGTCATTTCCGACCCCGGAGACAACCACAACCGATCATTGGCCACCATCTTCCTTACCTCGATATCGTGTCAATCCGTACGACGTGCCGGCACGTATATGACGCCGTGCCGGACCGCTGCCATGCTATTTCCGAAACGTCACCGTCTCGGTGCCGAAGGGTTCCACGTGTCGATTGGCGGGCGCACCGACAATCTCGTTGGCGATCGGCCACAACACCGGCAGGATGCTGACCGGCGAGTCGCTTGCCTCCGCCGTCGCTCGCTGTCCGGCGCCCTTGTCGGTATCGATTTCCACGGTCCAGGCCCTCTGTCGGAGCGTGCAAAACTCATTCGTCGACGTATTGAAGACAACGACCCAACAGAGGAATTTTCCGTGGATCAGCGTCCTGCGCCATTGCGAATATGTGATCCTCCCGACGACCGCGCCGGAAGCCGTTTTTGCAGCAATATCATGGATCTCGTTAAGATCGACTGCAGGAGCGTCGGAGCTCGTCGTTGGCGCACCGCCTTTGCAACCGATTGGCGGTTTGAGTGAGTCGGGGTTTGCCGTCGGGTCCTTCGGCTGGTCATACAGCGGTGCGCTGGCCGGCGAAGTGTCGTTGGCGACGACCGGCAACATGTTGGAAACACGCGACTGGGCAGACGCAATTACGGTAGTGCCAGGCGCAATCCACGGATCCCACGAAATCTCCGGCGAGCCCCATATCGTCTCGACGCCGGGTCCGACCGTACGATCGTTCTGCATGACCCCGATCTTGAGAACCGAAATTTGCGGTGCAGCACAATTCACGCCCTCCGGTCGAATCCGGGCCTGGGCCGAGTGCTTGATCGCATATCCGTCGGGCACCGTTATCGTCTTCCCGTCAAGCCCATAGGGCCCGCCGACCGTCAGGTCGATCTTCGCCTCGTCAAACCAGAACACCGTCAGCTTCTTCTTCGCCAGCACCTTTCCGTCTTCAGTCGCCTCGTGCGCCTCGATGACAGCGTCGTTCAGCGCCTTGCTGCCCTGTTCGCCGGAAATCTCGAAGTCAGCCCAGGAGCCGTCGCCGGGCACCTCGAGTGATTTCGTCTTGTCAGTCTCGTCCGCGAAACGTAGGCGCCCGTCCGGATTCGTCAGCACGACCTGCACGTTCCCCGAGCCAGCCTTGCGCGTGCGGATCCGGCACCGCACACGATGGCGACAGCCCGGAGAGTCGCACTTCACCTGTACGTAGTCGTCGTCGACGCCCGGCGTGTTGTTGATCTGGATCTCGAGCAGATCGCTTTCGACCAGCAATTCCTTGCGTTTTTTATTATCGACGGGCGTCGTCGGTGAACGCCCCGCCGTCTTGAAATCGTCCGCCACGCTGTCAGCCCTCGACGTCGATCTTGAGAATTTCGGAAGCCAGGGTCTTCACCACATGCGTGTGTCCCAGTTCATCCGTCACGCCATGCTGAACATCGCCGTTCGCCAACGTGATCCGGTACGGCCGAAACGCGGCCGGCTTGCCACTGTCGCGATCCTTCAGGATGAAACCTTCGTCGAACGCACGTTCGCGGGAATCCGGCAATGGCGAAAGGTTCGGCGGCGCACTTTGCGGGCCGACGAATACGTGCGATCCGGACTTCACCTGAAACTGCCCCGGTGTTTCGACCGTGATATCCGCGCCGCTGAGCGTGATCCTGTTCGGACCTTGCTGCAGCACGATGGTGTCCTTCGCCAGTACGTCGACGCGGTCCTCGGCCGATGAAACCTGGACCGACTGGTCGGCCACTATCTCCATCGTGGACGTATGTGCCTCCATTGTCACCGGGCCGTGGTTCGCAATGATCTTCACGCCCCCCGTCGCCGCGTAGAAACTCGCAGCGTCGCCGGAAATGCCCGCCACCGTTGCATCGGCGGCGACGTGCGCATCGCCTTGCGCGGTCAGGTGTACGTGTTCCGCCGCATAGGCCACCGCACTATTCGGCGTGGACAGGACGAGATTCGCCGGCGAATCGAATACGACGGCGGCGGTGGCGAACCGCTCGACCGGATCGCCGCCGCTGCGCTGCTTGCCCACGGGCTTGGTCGCGGCCTGACCATTTACTGCCCCCGTGTATTTGCCGTCCTGGGCCGGATCGATCGCCTTGAGGAAATCCGCCTGCGCCGGGTTGCCACCGAGGCCGTCCGCCTTTGCCTCGGTCGCTGCGGCGTCGAGCCCCTTTGCCGTCTCGACGGCCCGCGCAAGCTGGCCGACGCCTTCCGCCAGATCCATTTGCGTGGAACTGGCGTTGGATCGGGCCGTACTGGACACCAGCATCCCTTCGCCGGCCCGCGCGACCGCCCAGCCTTGCGTGGACAGCACGAAGCCTTCTCCCCGATACGCACCACGTGTCGATGCCTGCTGGTCGATCAGATAGCCCTGCGCGAGGCGGCTATCGGCCACCGAATTACCGAGTTCGTGGCGCAACTGGCCGCTCGCATCGTCCATCACCCAGCGGCTGCCCGGCTGTCCGTCCAGCGTCTGAGTCTGCAGACCGGTCAGCGTGCCGGGATGATTGGCACCACTGCCATCGCCGGCCGCAAAAGGCGGCTTCACGCGCCCGCCGTAGACCTGTCCGAGCACGACCGGTTGGTCGATGTTGCCCGAATCGAAACCCACGACAACTTCCGCGCCAACACGCGGCGTAAAGACATGCCCGAAATTCGGACCGGCCGCCTGCTCGGCAATTCGCGCCAGCACCCCAGACCGGTGATCGCCGGGCGCATGCCCGGCCGGATTCGACCGGCTCGCGGTATCGGTCAGCCCGCCTGGCAGCGGTGTCGTACCGCGCATCCAGGGAAACTGGATACGCACCTGATGATCGCGTGTGCTACTGACGCTTGCGCTCGGCTCACCCACCACGATCGCGGTCTGCACGCCGTGCACGAGCGGACGCTCGACGAGCGGCGGAATGATCGGCACGCCATCAGGCACGGCGACGAAGCGGTTGCGATAGTGCCCGGCCGTCAGTTCCCCGCGCTTCAGCAGTTCGCCGATCTCGGCCCCGAGATTGTTGACCGCCTCATGTTCGATCGACAGCGGCACGAACGTGTGCGAGCGGTTCAGATAGCCGGTCAGCGTGTGGGTCTTGCCGACTTCCAGCATGCGCGCCGTACCTGCGCCGTAGTGAATCGTCTTGGGCAGGCGCAGCGCGTCGAGCCGCTGTTCGGCATAGCGCTGCGCTTGCGCCGACGTATCGAAACGGCCGGCCCGCTGGCCGTCGAACACTTCGCGCACCGGAAGAACCGGGGCATCCGCATCCGCTGCAGCCGCGGCGTGACCCGCCAGCGCCTGCACTTCGCTTGCCTTCCAGCTCGTCGCGACGACCTTGTCGGGCACCCACTGGTGGCGTTCCGTGAATTGCGTGATGACGCCGTCGGGATCGCCGACGTCCTGAATTTGATAGCCGATCGACGTGCCGTTCTTCCGTTCGGCGCGGTGGTCCGCGATCACGACCGTATGATTGCCGGACGGCTTCGAACCACTGGCTTCCTGAGCATGCTCGATGTGAAACGAAAGGCCGGCTTCCGACAGCAGCCGCAGGACGAACGCAAAGTCCGTCTCGCGATACTGTCCACGCAGCGCGTAGGTACGCTGCGCATCGCTGACGTCGTATCGCCAGTGCGCTTCAGGATAGTCGCCGAACACGCGATCGCAAATGCCCATCGGGTCGAGATCAGTGAAATACAGGCAATTGCGACGCAGATGCAGCAATGCGAGCCACGACTCCAAGGTCAGCCGGTAACGCGTGATCTCGCCGTCTGTATCGGCATAGGCCGCGTGCGTGACGTAGCCGTTCCAACTGCGTTCGCCCGCCCCCGTCGCAAGGCGCAGGCGCGCGGCACTGCCGATCAGCGGACCGAGATCGAGAAAGGGTTCGCTCGATAGCACATCGATTTCGAAGCGAAACGATTCGTTCACTGCCTCGCGGCCGTGGAAGCGTTCGACCGCGAACGCTCCGGCCATGACCGTATCGATCTGGATGTGGCGAGTGGCTTGTGAATAGCCCTTCAATGCCGCAACGACGTCCATTTCAATCCCCTGCCCTCATGCGGATTCCGCTTGTTCGAATCGTTCGCTCGCCGTGGTTGCCGACCGAGCGTCAATGCATTGACCGGCGCCGATCTACTCGATGCCAAGTGCCTTTTTCTTCGCGTTGCGTTCGTTGGCCTCGTCCACCAACTGCTGAACGGACCGATACGCGGGATTCCGGATGCCCAGCTTCTCCTGCTTCCCCTTCCCGCGTAAAAACATCCACTCCGGCCACGCACGGACATGATTGACCGAGCCGACGACGAACTCCCCACACGGTGGAATGTTCAGTTCCCGTGCCGTCTTTTCGCCGGCCTGATAAGCCGGGTAGTCGGGGCTGAACACGCGGTCCTGGCACGTGTCGTGCCACAAAACCATCTTCTCGCTCTTCTCAGCTTCCGAAAAATCGTCGAATACGAAGCCGCCCGCGTTCGAAAGCGGGATCTTGCGCAGATTGCCCTGTGCATCACGTATCCCCACCAGCCAGTGCGCGTTGTCGTCCTTGTCGTACTCCTGCCACGGATTGATCGCCTCCCGCAACGGGTGCCGGCGCCCGTCCCGGTCCACCAGCAGGAACACGATGCTGCTGTACGGATAGCCGCCGCCCCGCTCGAAAGTCGGGTGCCCCTTCACCTTGACAATGCCGTTCGCGGGCACGCTGACTTCATAACCATCACTGGCATGAACCAGGTCGATACCGTCCTTCTGGTCGAACAATGCGACGACGGGACCGACGTAATCGGACGGAATCAGAAAAATGAGCGGCATACGGGAACCTCTTCCAAATCCAGGCCACGCGGCGGCAACGGCAACCGCGATACACAAGGCCAGCAATACGTAGCGGGCACGCGAAAAGCGTCCGGGCTTGTTCGACGACACTATTTCCTCTTCCATAACGATGGATCCAGATCCTCGCCGTCTTTCGACCGGCCCTCGTTCGGATCGCGATGCAGGTGATAGTCGTTCCACGCGGACACCGTCAGATGACGCGTGACGGGCGGGCTCTTCACGCTGTCTCGCAGTCGCTGCCATACCTGACCGACGTCTTCATAGGCGGAAATATGCATCGGCACCTCGAAGCCGCCGCTCACGCCGTCGCCGATCTTCGTGATCGGATCCGCGGCCCATGCAACCTGGTCCATCCCGGGCAGGATGATTGGCGGCGGCATGTCGCCCATCGGATACTGGGTGCCATCACTCATCCGCACGGTCGGCGATCCGGCAGGCGCCTTGATGTCCGGCTCCGCCGGGTAGTCGTCCCGACGATCGGGTGTGCCGCCGAGTACCTGGGCGAAAAGCCACATCCGCGAGCCGAAATTGCCTTCGGTCGTCAATTCCACCCGCATCACGTTAGCAAACATGATCCGGCGATTGTCGCCGAACAGATGAGTGGCCGGCGTGCCGATCCGGACATGGGTACCGAGAAACAGCTTGTTCCCTGCAGGGTCCTCGATGAAGGCTTCGCAGTTCGGAAATCCGTCGCCATCGATCAGGATGACGATATCCATCCATTTACGCACCCGCTCGATCTTGATATTGAGGTGGCCGTGCACGTCAAGCGACGGAACGACCGTGCGCCCTGCTTCGCGCAGCGAGAAACGGGAACCCCTGAACGCGAAATTCTTCCCGTCGTACACGAAATTCATGTCGGCGACCTGCTCCCCGGCGTGCTCCTGGGAAAACGCATTCGCCGTTGCTTTTCCTTCCGGCCGATAAAGCGGGTCGACGTAAGGCTCCGGACCATCCGAAAACACGGTCGGACCGGACGACGTGTTCGACGCCGTGAATACCGAGTCCGTCAGTCGCTGCTTGAAGGCGGCGAGCGAACCCTGCGCGAAATCCAGGCTGAAGACCTGCCATACCCGAGAAGTCACGCGCCCGGCCCGGCGAGCCGGATAAATCGCATGAAAACTCTCTTCCAGGGAAAAGCCGCGATTGTCGCCGTGAAACCGGAAACCCAGTGGCTCGAACTTTTTGTTGGGATGAAACGAGCGAACGTTGATGTCGTATTTCACCAGTTTCACCAACTCCACCGGCGTGGGACGGCCGTCCTGCATTTCCTTCTGCGTGCTGTTGGTCTGCGTCAGCACCTTGGGGCCGGGTTTCGTGACGACGGGATCACCAGCCATGGTCGATGTCCTCGTTACCCGTGTATTCGACTCGTACCGGCTTCGACGACGAGTGCGTGGAAAACGTGGCCGTCCGTCCATCCCCCGCGCGACTGATGCCCTCCAGTTTTTCGCCGCCTTCTCCCACCATGCGGTACGGCAGGTTCTTCAACGGTTCGCCCGTCGCGGCGTCGTGCAGATGATAGTACTCGTTGTACTGCCCGAGATCGCCCCACTTCCCTTGCTCCCGGGGAAAATCGGTCGCTCCGGCGAACTGATGCTGTGCGGCGTGAATGACCAGCTTGCCGGGACACCCGAACGTGACGTTGCCACCTTCGATCGTAATGTGCGCGCCGCCGCTGACTGCCAGATTCACGGTCGTCTTGCCCGTCAGTTCGACATTCGCGTTGGCCGATACCACCTTCAGGGCGTCTTTCGCCCGTACCGCCAGCGCATCGTGCTGCGCCTGCAGATCGAGGTTGTCCTGGCCTGAAACCACGGTAAGGCCGGCGCCGTTCGCGGCACGCGCACCGGCCAGCCAGCCGACGCCCTGTCCGCTGTGAATCCGCAGCGTCTGATTGACCGCGAAGTTCGTGTCGGCACCGCTGCCGAGCGTCAGCGTTTCGCCCGCGGCCCATTGCAGTCCCTGTCCGGCCAGCATGCCCTGGCCGCCCTGCGCAGCGACGCCCACCAGGGCATCACCCGTATGCGGAAGCGGTTTGCCGACTGCCCGTTCCTTCGCATCGCCGAGCGCCTGCGAAAAACCGTCCTGACCGACGGTCGTTTTCAGGCTTCGCTCCAGCGACTTGAGCGGCGCAGTCCCGGCGTCGAGCCGCGACCGGGCAGACTGCCGCGTACCGCGTTGCACGGCGAGTGGCACGGTGCCGTGCTCCCCGGCCGCACGGTCGAGGGATTCCGCCAGCACGGCCTGCTGCGAAAAAAGCGCCTGCAACGCCGACGCCTCCCCCGCCGGCTGACCGGAGCGCAGTGCATAGCTCGTCAGCAATGCGCCTCGCGTCGCGCGCAACGCGCCATACGCATCCGTGCGCACTTCAAAGCCTTGCCCACGGAAGCTGCCGAGATAGTTGTCCGCCTGATAACGCAAATGGCCAAGATTGAGTTGCGTTGCCGCATGCGTGGTGCTCATCTGCAAGCGGCCCATGCCATCGCTGTCGTCCGTGACGAGCTGGTTTGCACCCTGGCCGTCGAAACCCTGGCTCTTGAAGCCCGACAGCGCGCCGGCATGCGCATGGCGGTCCGCCCCGCCACCCACGCCATGCCACATTGGACTATTGCCGCCGGCCACGTTGCCTTGCCCGCTGGCCGCGAGATCGGTCGCCTGCGCATAAACGGAAGCGTCGGCCGGCTGCGCAACGGCGCCGCCCGGCGTGGGCTTATCGCCGCCTTCTCCCTGCCCGTTGAACAGGCCGCCGAGGACGATCGGGCGATGAATCAGCCCATGATGAAACTGCACGAGCACTTCCTGTCCGATGCGGGGAGTCTGCTGCAAGCCATGTCCGTCACTGGCAAGACGCTGCATCGCGCGCGTCGGGTACGTACCCTTGTCGCCTTCGGCCTGCCAGTGAAACCGCAACCGGATACGTCCCTGCCCGTCCGTATGGACCGGAACGTTCGCACCGGGCTCGGCTTCCCCCCGCGCACCGACGACGATTGCGGTCTGCGCCCCGATGGCTGTCGGTGCCGGATTCCACCGCTGGCCGGTCCCGTCGTCCAGCGTAGGGCGCCAAACCTGTTCACGCGGAACGGCTTCGAAGCGATTCGCATACCCCCCGGCTTCTGCCTGCTTCAGCGTACGCGCATCGACGTCAGGTAACCGCAGCGGCCCCAGCCGGTGCTCGAGCGCCTCGAGCACGGTTTCGGGCAGATTGTTGACACCGACATGCGCGACGTCGGTCAGCAGGAACGTATCCTGTATCGCGCCTTCATCGCGCAAATGCTGACGCCATGCCGCGCCGGCCACGCGTACGTTCCGACCGCATCGCGCGGTGCGAACGGTGCTGTAGCCTGTCCAGAATCGCGCCTGCGAAAAAATTGCATCCGCCTGCCGCCGCGCGGCATCGTCGGCCTGGCGAAAGCCGTCAAACGCCTCGGGGCCGACGTCGTCATACAGTTCCCGTGCGCCATCGGCGTTACCTAGACTCGCCGAACTCGTGACCGATTGATTTCCGCGGTAATCGCTGCTGAGCAGTGTCACGCGATCGGCCATCAGCGTGAGCGATTGCCCCATGCCGAGAATGGCATCATCCGGTTCAACGGTCGCGCCGCTCATGCGCTGCGGCACGCCACCGCGACGCGTCGACGTATCGTCTTCCGGCAATTGCGCGCTGTCGTCGAAAACCATCATCGTGTGGCCGGCGGGCGCGTCATCGTCCTCGACGAAGCAAAAACCCAACCCGGCCTCGGCCAGAACGTGCAGGACAAAATCGAGATTGCTGTGCGCGCGATATTGAACGACGTAATCGCGAGTCCCCACCGCCTGAATTCGCTGGTTTGCGTCGGCGGTATATCGCCAGCGCGCGATTTCGCCATATTCCCGGAATATCCGGTCCAGAATATCGGCTACCGATTGATTGACGAACGTACGCTGATCACGCCCATGCTCGAGCGCGGCAAGCCAAGGTACCAACTGCAGGCGGTAGCGGGCCAAACCCGCGTCGAAACCGATGCATTCAGCCTCCGCGACGAGGCCACTGCGGGTCGCGATACTGCCGTCGGTCAACGCCGTATGTACCGCGGCGCGTTGCCCGAGCATCGTTTCCAGGTCGAGCGCGGGATCGCTTGCCAACGCGTAGACATCCCAGACGAAATTTGCGGACAACCGCTCCCGCCCGGTCCAGCGCTCGACTTGAAGCGACGCGATCGCGCCTGGACCTTCAAGAGAATAAAGGCGATTGGCGCTGAATAATGTCGTGATTGACTTCAATACGTCCATGCGGCCCTCACCACTTTCCCGGAACGTGATTTGTTTGCTTGCGATGTTACAACAATACAAGGATCATGTAGCCAAATCAGGTACAGTTATCTTTTGTTCAGTAATTTTTACCAAATAAATCACACCCGCCTCAATCCCGGCAATTAATTTTAAATGGTCTGCCATTCGCAGAACGATTGGATCCCAGGATGGTGGGTTGCGGACAACCCGGGTCATATGCTCCGGGCAACGTCGCCCGGCGCGATCGTTCAGTTGCTTAGCAGGCCCCGCGGCCAGCGTGCGAATGGATCGCGAACCCGCGGCGGAGGGAAGGGTTCAAAACACGGGGTTCAAGCATGAGTCAGCGCCCTACCGTGCGTTATGCATTCGGCGTCGTTGTTCTATTCCTGTCGGTATGGGCCATCGCACTGCTTTACTGGCGGCTTGCCGGAAGGACGCCCAGTACGCGCGATCTTGTACTGGTCGGCATCGCCCTGCCGTTGCTCGTGATCACCGCATTTGTCGGCCTGCGTACCGGCACCATGCGTGCACCTGTGTCGAGCGCGTCCGAGCCGCCAGCCTCGGCGGCAAACTCGCCCCTCGCCGACGATGGCGAATCGGCCACCACCCTTTTCGTGCTCGACAGCAGCCTGCGCGTCCCGGCCGGACACACGATCGACGACGTCGCGACAGCCGCACGCCGAGGCACACTGGTCGATCTCCATGATCGATTGAAGCGAGCCGATGGAAGCCGCATCTTTGCGCGGGAGGACAGCACGATTTCGCTCGACGAATTTGACGAAAGTCTGCTTCCCCCAGGATCTGCCGGAAAACTGGACGACGAACACTGGCGCGCGCTGATGTTGGCCGGCAACGCGCTCGACGATTTGTTGTCTCGCCACGCCACGGCCGGTGGCGCAATGCGAAGCGCCGCGGATACCGTGCCGCCCGTCGAACTGCACGTGCTGTTGCCCGCGCGCTGGCGAGAGGTCGCGCCGATACTCGTCTCGTGGCTCGACGGCCATGCCGCCCGCGCAAGCTGGCATTCAACGGTGGCCGTCGCACGGACGCACATCGTCACGCACCCGGCAGAGGCGCTGGCCGTGCTCGATGAGTTGAACCGGTCGCTCAACCACAACCTGCTTCCGAACCGGCACATCGTACTGGCTTGCGATTCATGGTTGAGTGAAAGCGCCGTGAATGTCCTCGATCGTCTGGGCAATCTGTATGGCCGAGACCACGTCGATGGAATCGTCCCTGGCGAAGGCGCGTGTGCATTGCTGGTCGCTCCGCCGGGAAATGGGGAATCGGCTCCCGCACCGGGCATACATCGCATCGCATTCGCCACGAAGCACAACGACCGGCCTATCGAGCGGCTCCTCGACGACGCGCGGAGACTCGCTGACGATGCGAATGTAAAAATGAAAAACTGTGCGCTGGTCAGCGACGTCAGCCAAAGCGCTCGCCAGCGCAATGAAATCGCCAGCGCAATTAGCGCGACATGGCCCGCCGCAGACAGGAGCGGACATGATCTGCATCTCGGGCTGGCCAACGGGCACAGCGGGGCAGTTCTCACGCTAGCGGCGGTCGCCGTGGCCGCCCAGCACTGCCTGAAGGCGTCACAACCGGCCTTCGTCGTAACGCTGGCCGACCCGCTGTCGCAAGCCGCCTTGCTCGTCACGCCGCCGGCAGATGCCATCATCGATTCGGCGCTGACCGCCTAAGCATTCCGTGCGGTAACAAACCCGCCACGGAAACAAAAATGCCCGCTTGCGCGGGCATTTGAATTCTGGCGGAGAGAGGGGGATTCGAACCCCCGATAGGCGATTAACCTATACACGCTTTCCAGGCGTGCGACTTAAACCACTCATCCATCTCTCCGGGAAGACCGAGAGTATAGCAAACTTCCGCGACGTCCCGCCACTCCCTTGATAAACGCCGCCGCGGTGGGTTACGACCCAAAATAGACGACGTACCGGACGCCCCACTCGCGGGGAATGTCGCACCGACGTAGGGTGCCACCACCGCACTCACCGCCACTCATGGATGCCGAATGTAATCCACCAACGCCCTCGTATACTCATCCGGCTGTCGATCAAGCAAACTCACCGCGATCGCCACCGCGAACCCCGCCGGCACGCCGAACACGCCTGAACTGATCGGCTCGATCCCGAACCACGTCCGCCCAACGAACCCCGTCAGCTGCGTGAAGTACGGATACGTCGACACGATGTAGTACACGCACACCGCCAACCCCGTCACCATCCCGGCGATCGCCCCGCGCGTCGTCGTGCGCTTCCAGAACACCCCAAGCACGAGCACCGGAAAGAAACTGGACGCCGCAAGCGAAAACGCCGCCCCGACCAGAAACAGAATCTTCCCCGTATTGAGCGACGCGACATACGACGCGAACAGCGCGACACCAAGCAGCAAGACCTTCGAGATCGTCACGCGCCGCTGGCTCGACGCATTCGGCGCGACCATGCAGTAATAGACGTCGTGCGACAACGCATTCGCGATCGTCAGCAGCAACCCGTCCGCGGTCGACAGCGCCGCGGCCAGCGCTCCGGCCGCGATCAGCCCCGATACGACATACGGCAGCCCCGCGATCTCCGGCGCGGCCAGCACGACCATGTCCGGCTGCATCTGGATCTCCGACCAATGCACGATGCCGTCGCGAATCACCTCGACGACGCTGATCAGGTCCGGTTCGAAGTGGTGCCACTGCGTGACCCACGCGGGCAGCTCGGCGATCGGCCGCCCGACGAGGCTGGTGAGAATCTCGTACTTGATCATCACCGCGAGCACCGGCACGCTCAGGTAAAACAACGCGATGAAGAACAGCGTCCAGCCGACCGAACGCCGGGCCGATGCGACCGACGTCGTCGTGTTGTAGCGCGTGAGGATATGCGGCAGGCTCGCAGTGCCAAGCGACAGGCACAGCAGCAGCGCGAGGAAATTCCGCTCGCGCGGCTTGCGGTCGTCGTCGTTCGCTGCGGGAAACGGCTCGTGCATCGGCACGGGTGGCTCGGCACGTGCCAGCAGATCGTCGCGCGCCTGGGTCCAGGTCACGCGCGCCGCCGTCGGGTCGCGCGGGAAGTCGGCCAGCTCGCGCTCGCGCTGATTGATCTCGCGCAGCGGCCCGTTGTGGCGCCGCAGGTCCGCAAGCTGATCGACGAGTTGCCGGCGAGCGTCCGCATACGATGCGGGCAAGCAATCGAGCTGCGCCTGCACGACCGCGGCCTGCCGGCGATACGCATCGCGCACCTGCTGCTCCTCGGCCGCGTCGCGCAGTTGCGCCTCGCGCGCCGCCACGCGTTCCATCAGCTTGCCGTAATTGAACTGCGGCACAGGTCCGAGGCCGTTCTTCATCGCGATCAGCGACACGGGAATCAGGATCGCGCTGATCAGGATGATGTACTGCGCGACCTGCGTCCACGTGACCGCGCGCATCCCGCCGAGAAACGAGCACACGAGAATGCCCGCGAGCCCGCAGAAGATCCCGATCGCGAAGTCGACGCCGATGAAGCGCGTCGCGATCAGCCCGATCCCCTGAATCTGCGCGACCAGGTAGACGAACGAGCACAGGATCGCGGCGCCGGCCGCGAGCGCGCGCACGGCGGTGCTCGAAAAGCGCGTGCCGAGAAAATCGGGAATCGTGTAGCGCGCGAGCTTGCGAACATACGGCGCGAGCAGGAACGCGACGAGGCAGAACCCGCCGGTCCATCCCATCACGTACGCGAGCGCATCGTAGCCGGTTGCGTAGAGCGAGCCGGCGAGACCGATGAACGACGCCGCCGACAGCCAGTCGGCCGCCGTCGCCATCCCGTTGAACGCGGACGGCACGCGCCGCCCGGCCACGTAGTATTCGACGAGATCGGACGTGCGCGACAGCAGCCCGATCACCGCATACACGGCAATCGGCACGAACAGGAACACGTAGCCGATCCACACGCCGGAACCGGTCGCGCGCTCGATCCGCCACAGCAGCAGCACGAACCCGAGAAAGCCGAGCGTGTAAAGCGCGTACGCGCGAATCAGTCGATGCGTCAGCATGGATCAGCGGCATGGTGCGCATTGCCCGCCTGCGCCGCATGTTCGTCGTACGCGCGCCGCAGCACGCGGTCCGCGCGCTGCATCAGGCCGATGTAGACGACGATCAGCACGAGATACACGAGAATCGCGCCCTGCGCGCCGACATAGAACGGCAGGCTGAAACCGGCGAAGCGGATGCCCGCGAGCGCGGGCGCGAAGAACGGCACGACGAACGACACCGTGAAGCCGATCGCCATCAGCACCACGATCAGCACGACGTTGAAACGCCAATAGCGCGCATGGGCACGCGCGAGCGGCTCGGGAACGGGCGGCGGCGCGGCGGGCGCCGGACGGGACGGAACGGTCATGCCGTTATTTAGCAAAAAGCCCCTGCGCGGGCAATCGGGATTGCCGCGCAGGGGCTCGTGCGCGCAACAGGCGCGGTCAGCGCACTTCGGCGAGCTGCTCGAGGATCGCCGGATTCTCGAGCGTGGACGTGTCCTGCGTGATCGCCTCGCCCTTGGCGAGCGAGCGCAACAGGCGCCGCATGATCTTGCCCGAGCGCGTCTTCGGCAGGTTGTCGCCGAAGCGGATGTCCTTCGGCTTCGCGATCGGTCCGATCTGCTTGCCGACCCAGTCGCGCAGCGTCTTCGCGAGCGCCGCCGCTTCCTCGCCCTCCGGACGCGAACGCTTCAGCACCACGAACGCGACCACCGCCTCGCCCGTCGTGTCGTCCGGGCGGCCGACCACCGCCGCTTCCGCAACCAGCTCGTGCGAAACCAGCGCCGACTCGATCTCCATCGTGCCGAGCCGGTGACCCGACACGTTCAGCACGTCGTCGATGCGGCCCATGATCGTGAAGTACCCGGTGTCCTTGTCGCGCACCGTGCCGTCGCCGGCGAGGTAGAGCGTGCCGCCGAGTTCTTCCGGGTAGTAACTCTTCTTGAAACGCTCCGGGTCGCCCCAGATCGTGCGGATCATCGCCGGCCACGGACGCTTGACGACGAGAATGCCGCCTTGCCCGTTCGGTACGTCCTGCCCCGTCTCGTCGACCACCGCGGCCATGATGCCCGGCAGCGGCAGCGTGCACGAACCCGGCACCGTTGGCGTCGCGCCCGGCAGCGGCGTGATCATGTGCCCGCCGGTTTCGGTCTGCCACCACGTGTCGACGATCGGGCAGCGTTCCTGGCCGACGTGCTTGTGGTACCACATCCACGCTTCCGGATTGATCGGTTCGCCGACCGTGCCGATGATGCGCAGGCT